>JAIXOO010000388.1 GCA_027486765.1 Saprospiraceae bacterium | reverse complement strand
GTCTTTGTTTCCGAATGCTCCGACATTGACGATGTTATTGTTTTCCGCGCCGATGGCCGCTTCATGGTCAAACGGATCGCAGACAAGGTTTTTGTCGGTAAAGACATCATCCACGCTGCAGTGTGGAAGAAAAACGATGAACGGACGACTTACAATATGGTCTACTCCGATGGGGCCAATGGCCGCACCTTCGCCAAACGTTTCAACGTGACGGCCATCACGCGGGACAAGGAATACGTACTGACTTCGGAAGCCAAGGGCTCAAAACTCTTGTACTTCACCTACAACCCCAACGGCGAAGCCGAGGTTGTTAATGTCCAACTGACCCAAGCCTCCACGGCGAAGAAAAAAATGTTCGATTACGATTTCAAGGAACTCGCCATCAAAGGTCGGAGTTCGCAGGGTAACTTGATCACCAAATATCCCGTGCGTAAGGTCAGCTTAAAAGAAGCTGGTCGTTCTACGATTGGGGCGCTGAAAGTCTACATCGACGACGTGAGTGGCCGCCTGAACAACGATGGTCGCGGTCGATTGCTGGGCGAATTCGATACGGGTGAGCTGATGTTCATCCTCTATAAAGATGGCACCTACGAAATGGCCGAGCTAGACATGACCCGCCGCTTCAACCTCCTTGAGTTGTACCACCTCGGCAAGTATGACCCCGAAATGGTGATCAGCGCTGTCCACTACGACGGAAACAAAGGCTTGACCATGGTCAAACGATTCCGCTTGGAAACCTCCAAACTCAAAGAACGTTTCAGCTACCTGACCGATCACAAAGATTCGCGGCTGCTTTTTGCGACCATTGAGGCCAACCCGCAGGTGCGCTACTCGATGAAATTGAAGAACAAAAAGATGCAAGGCGAGCTCAATCTGGCCGACTTCATTGATGTAAAGGGTTGGAAAGCCCTGGGCAATAAGTTGAGCGATCAAAAACTAAGCGAAGTGGAACTCATTCCATCCGCCGAAAAGCCTGCTGAAAAACCTGCGGAAGTAACACCCGATAAGTTGCAAGCTGGGGATAGCATCGAGTTTGATGTGGATGGGCAAACGAGTTTGTTTTAGGGCGCGAGGTTGCCTTTTGCATTAGAAATCACTATTTTTGGAAAAAATCATCCATGATTTCAGAATCCAGTCTTGCACTGACTGATCCAAAGGCAAAAACTGCGAAACGCAAAATTCCAGCCTACCTCGTTCGAGAGACGATTGATGGGATAGATTTTTATTACCCTGGATTTCGTCAAGTGTTGAACAAGCAAAAAAAACTAGACGAAATTATGGGAGATAGTGGCTTGCAGTTTTTTCTCAAAGATTATCTGGTAGAACTACTTAAAGAAGGTCTGGATAAAAAACTGTACCGGGTTGCTGGAGGGGAATTAGGTTTCCATGCCAGTGTTCGAAACAATATGGGTTTGGATGTTGTGATTTTTGATCGGACATTGTTGACCCCGGATAAAATCACCCCTCGCTATGTTACCGTACCGCCCAAAGTGGTGATCGAAATTGATGTAAATGTAGAGTTACCAGAGCGTAATTCTGACCTCTTCCAGGAATACGTCCTTCGGAAATTAGACAGCCTCTTTAACCACGGGGTTGAAAAAGTGATCTGGTTTTTTACCAAAAGTAAAAAAGTATGCATTGCCCTACCCGGACAAGCCTGGCAGATCGATGATTGGAATCAAGACATCACCCTTTTTGAAGGCGTTAAAGTCAATATAGCGGATTACATCGCTCAAGAAGGCTTCAAATTAGATTGATGTACTGATTTTATTTAATCGGTGAAAAGTCCAGCGGCTTCAAATACAGCGACTCCACCTTGACCGTCAGCGATCCTCCTGCCTTGTCTTCCGAATCCTTACGTACCTTGATCCATTCCGGGTCATTCCGAAAATCGGTAAACGCCTTCAATCCCGCTTCCTGGCTAGGATGGGCAAGCAAATAAACCAGGGTTTCCTGCGCCGGATAAGCATCCACCACCGTCCAATACCAGAGGTTGGTCATGCCGTATTTTTCAAAAAGTTTACGGGTATGGTTGCGAAAACGGTCCAGGAGGTTGGGCAATTTTCCGGGTGTAGCATTGTAGGTACGCAGTTCAAATACCCTCCCTTTTGTACCATTTCGTGGAAACTTGGCAGCTGAAAAATCAGTTAGCCGCAAGAAGTGTTTATCCGAACGGGCTTCCAAGCGGCCTACGGTCTCAGAATCTTCGATGCCTTTTTTCCACTTCGGGTCCCGCAAAAAATCCTTGGTGGAACGCAGCCAGGAAGCCTGACTGTAGTAAGACAAAATGCTTACAATGCGCTCGTCCTTGGGGTCTACTGGCGACCAGAATCCCTCCACCTGAATGTTGTGTTTGCGGTACAAGGGTAAGGCAAACTGGCGATAGCGGTTTTGCAAATACTTCAACCGGCCGGGCTCGGCCTGGTGGATTTGAATTTCGTAGTAGCGGGGTTCCGGCCCTTTGGGCTCGTGCTCGTTGCTGCTAAAAAGGCTAGAAAGACAAAAAAACAAACTATAAACCATTCCCATGTTGACACACTTTGCGTGCTAAACTACAATATTGTTAGGGAATTGCAAAACCTTTGGTTTGAAAGACTTTCTATTTGCAGGCTCTAAAGCTGTCAGGGCAATAACGCTACTTTTACTTGAGGGTAAAAAGGGTTGTCCGCAATAGAAACAATCAAGGGCTCAAAAGGAGGGTCAAAAGTAAGGCCCTTGAGCTTTGAGTTCAGGGTTTCGAGCCAATCCGTTTGGCCATCATCCGACTCCAGCCAGCATACAAACTGTGCCTGCCGCTCGGTATGTGCTCGCCGAAAAGCCAGAGTCCAAAACACCCATTCCGATCGCCTACGTCGCAAACGAAACGACCAGGGTAAAAAAAAACGGTAGGTCCAAAGCCTGAGATAATAACGTTGAATGGCGAGAATAGCCTGGAGGGTATCCGCAGATTTAGCGTGCAATTTTTCGGCCAACACCTCAGGCGGCGGCAATTGTCCGGGAGGAACTGGGGCATTGACCCGGGGGTCGCGGTTGAAATAATTTTTGATCTCGATCAACAACAGAGGGCCATCAGGAGGCAGGGCGATAAAGTCCACCCCTTTGAACCCAAAACCACTCAGCCCACGGTAAAAATGGTGGCTGTCAAACTTGCGAACCAACCAGTCGGACGGAAAATGAAAAACCAAACCACTTTCCTGAAAGGTCATAAAGCCTGAGTTTAATTTACAATGTACAGGCTTTTTTTGGGTCTTTGGACATTTGGGTGTTAATTTGCGGCAAATTCAACAGATACAATGTCTTTCAATTTCGACCCAAACAGTGTTGATTTTCAAAAATCTGGGGGTTTAGTGCCCGCCATCATCCAGGATCACCTCAGCAACAAGGTGCTCATGCTGGGCTATATGAACCGCGCCGCACTGGATCAAACCCTGGCTGAAGGGAAAGTTACTTTTTTCAGCCGCTCCAAAGAACGCCTTTGGACCAAAGGGGAAAGCAGCAATAATTTTTTGCACCTCATTGATATTACCGTGGATTGTGACCAGGATACACTCCTGATCAAAGCCCGCCCTGATGGACCCACCTGCCATACTGGTGCAGATACTTGTTGGAATGAAAAGAACGTGTCCAACGATTTTTTGCAGCAACTTGAAAACGTGATCCGCCAGCGTCGCGACCAGCCTGATGATAATTCCTACACCACCTCCCTGTTCAAAAGAGGCATCAATAAAATTGCCCAAAAAGTAGGTGAAGAAGCGGTGGAATTGGTCATTGAAGCCAAAGATGACAATGCCGATTTGTTCTTGAATGAAGCTTCCGACTTGTTGTTTCACTACTTGATCTTGTTATCCGCCAAGGGGTATGAATTGGGGGATGTGGTGAAAATATTGGAAAGCCGACACAAGAAGTAAATAACGCAGAAAAATTAAGTTCCCGATTTTGGGTTTTGAACAGGAAGTCGAACGGTTCATTTCAAGTGAGCTTCCTATTCAAAAGCCTTTCAAAAAATCGGGAAATAATTTTTTGCGTCATACGAGTAAAAGCTTGTGCGTTTGTTGAAAAAGTTTGAACTTGACCAATCGAAAGGCACAAAAAATGTTGCAACAAACCTACTTCGCTTCTCCCTTCGGCTGCATTGAAATCAAAGGCAGCGAACTGGGCATTACCTCGGTCAAGTTGACCAAAAAAGACACTTGTCCCAAGGAGGAAGCGCCTCCCGAATTGCGGGAATGCGTGCAACAACTGGAGGAATATTTTCAGCGCAAACGAGATGTGTTTGACCTGAAACTGGATTTCAGTGGTGCACCCGAATTCAATCTCGCCGTTTGGCAGGAACTGCTCAAAATCCCCTACGGCCATACCACCTCTTACCTGGCCATCGCCAAAGCATTGAATAACCCCGATTCGGTACGAGCCGTAGGGCAGGCCAATGCCCACAATCCCATTGCCATCATCGTGCCTTGCCACCGTTGCATTGCCAGCAATGGCGATTTGCACGGCTATTATTATGGTTTGGACATGAAGCGGCGCTTGCTGGAGTTGGAAAACCCACTGAGTTTTGGGCGGCAGGGAAGCTTGTTTTGAGATAGCTTCAAGTAGAAAAAAATGGCTGAACCAATCTTTAACTTTTATGCGATCATTCTATTGCTGACTTTGATTCAGTCAGTACTTTTTACGTCTATCCTGGCTGTCAGATCTGTTACACAAAACAATCATTCAGATGTTATTTTAGCCTGTCTTGTACTCATTATGGGCCTTAGTGCTGTACCTCATTTATTTGGTTGGTTAGGAATAGGTCTGCTGTGGAATCAACTAACATTCTATCCATGGAATGGAATGGAATTGGCCGTTTTGCCAACGGTCTTTCTGTTTTTACAAAGTCGGTTAAACAGCCAATCGAGAATGCGTTTTCAAGACCTGAAACACTATTGGCTCTACATTATTTATTTTGTTTACCACCTCGCAGTAGCAATACAAGGGAAAGAGTTTGCAAAATGGTGGTGGTTTGAGGTAAACAATCGGTACAATATTGACGGCTTATTTAGCTTTTGCAATGTTTTATTGTTCGCTTTCCAACTCCGTCGTTTTTTCAAGATCAACTCAGCTTACCAATTGTGGAGTGCCAATCGTTATTCCAATCTGCCTTTACTGAATCTTTCCTGGATTCGTAATTTCTTAATTGCCTACTTCATTTTTATTCTAGTTGATATTGGTTTGACCATCATGAAATTGACCATTGGCGCGCAGTATGACAAAATGTGGGGGGCATACCTCGCAAACTTAGGCTTAGTGTATTACATCAGTATTTATGGGTTCTACAATCGACCGATCACAACATTGGATTTTGAAATTTCAAAAAAATCACCCGCTGAAGACATCAATGAACCAGTTGAAGAGCGCCCAAATTTTTCTGCAGAAGAAATCAAGAACTGGAAACTGACCATCCAAACCTACCTGGAAACAACAAAACCCTATCTCAACCCAGAATTGCGTTTGTCAGAGTTAGCCCAACACTTCGAAGTCAACATTAGTCATCTGTCGACGCTTATCAATCTCTGTTTCAGTCAAAACTTCAATGACCTGATTAATTCTTACCGCATTGAGCTTTTTTTGCAGAAAATAAATTCGGGGCAATTGCAGCACTTTACACTCATGAGTTTAGCTTATGATAGTGGTTTCAATTCAAAAACGACTTTTAATCGAGCATTCAAAAAGTATACCGGGCTTACCCCGTCCGAGTTTTTGAAAAAAACGGAAAAACGTCCTTAAACATGTATCGAATAATTATTTGGGGCGGTGAAGATTCAGCACCACAGCATTTTTGTGAAAATTTTTTCATCTTTTAAATTTCATGACAATGGCAAAAATGCTCATTTTGGTTCTCTCTTTTTTTTGCTTTCTGTTGAATGTAGAAGCAAACGACATCATCCTGTCAAAAACGGGTAATCCTCAGTTAGACGGTACTTACAAGCCCTTTATAGAACTCAATGGCGCAATGAGTTTTATAAAAAATACCGAAGGGATTACCTTTAAAATTGCCCGATTCAAATGGAGCGTAAATCAGCGTGAAGAAGCTTTTGGATGGTTGATTTCGGACTCCAACGGCAAGGAATATTTTGCAGTAACTGACCAAAGCACACAAATTCCAAGTCAGGGCTGGGATGTTGCAAGGGCGGGCGTCGGGCTTAATGCCTACTTTGATTTAACGGTTAAAGACGGTACAAGCGTCCAAGGCAATGCGCTAACGCTCTCCAATACCCTCGCTTCGGATGTTAAAGTGTATCCCAACCCAACCCGAGGAGAAATAGTAGTGGATGCTAAAGAAATGGTACAAACCCTGTTTCTCACGAACGTTACAGGACAAGTCTTACTTTCACAACAAAGTAATCGCCTGGATTTATCGAATTTGCCAAATGGCATTTACAACTTGACCATACAAACTATGGGCGAAAAAACGGTCAGACGGATTGTAAAGCAGTAACTAACTCACATTACGCAGGGGAGCAGCTCCCTGCGTAATGTGAGTACCTAATAAACTTTCTCAACCCTTAATAAAACTATACAA
The DNA here is from genome assembly GCA_027486765.1 of Saprospiraceae bacterium. Taxonomy (GTDB): domain Bacteria; phylum Bacteroidota; class Bacteroidia; order Chitinophagales; family Saprospiraceae; genus Haliscomenobacter. Next base: position 10,574 of record JAIXOO010000388.1, on the reverse strand, counting down.
ATACGGTGCCTTGTGCGCCCCTCCCGAGTATTGTTTTTCATGCCGTTCCAACAAATTCAAACTCAACATGCGGCGCTGAAATGTGGTGCGCAATAGCTTCGTGCCTAAAATCGCTTCGTAGGCTTGCTGCAATTCTTTCATGGTAAACTTGGGTGGCAACAGATTTCCCCTCGCCAATTTCCGATCCAGGTTATCCCGCAGGGTTTGTAAGGCTTTTTCGACAATCAGCGCGTGATCCATCATCAGCGGCGGCAAGGCATTGACCGGGTACCAACGGCAAGAATCGGATAAGGCATCCGGCTGTGGCACCACATCCTTGTAATTGATCAAGGCATAGTAGGCCACCGAAATGAAGCGCTCCAACATCCAATGGTATTTTTCCGGAGAAAGCCCGTTGTTGACCAAAATGGTCCGCATTGGTTCCGCATTGTTCCGATCGGCATCGCCAAAGGTGTAAAACTGCTCCAGATGAATATTGTCCAGCCCAGTCCGCTCCTTCAGCCCACGCCTCACCGCATCATTCAAGTGTTCATTTTTTAGCACAAAACCTCCTGGTAGTGCAAAAATATTGGTGTTGTGGTATTCCATGATCAGGATTTTCAGCTGGGTGCCGGAAAATCCAAAAATCACCGAATCGTAGGCGAGATGGGGCAAATGATCGGTAGCGGTGGACGGAGAAATCTTCTGCATAATGGGCGCTAAAATTGACTATTTTCTCAAAAGTAATAGGATTTTTTCAAAAATAGCGCTATTATTGTCACAAATTGAGACAATAGGATTTTTGCCCATTTACGACGTAACACTTTTTTTAACTCTCATCCATTCGCAATGAAAAAACTAGGATTGAGCTTCCTTTTAGTGGGAGCTGCCATTGCTGCTTTTGCACAGCAGATCACGGGCGAAAACGTAGCCGTTGCCAACACCGACGCCGGTAAAGTACGGGGCTACATCAACAACAGCATTTTTACCTACAAGGGTATTCCTTACGCCGAGGCCAAACGTTTTGAGTCCCCTCAAAAGCCCAAGCCTTGGACCGGAGTGCGCAGTTCGATGACTTACGGGCCAGTTGCACCACTAATGACCCCCACCAATGTCACTGCAGCTGGCGACGAATCAGAGTTTGTGTTCAACCACAGCTGGGGTTTTTCCGGTGAAGATTGTATGCGCATCAACGTTTGGACCCCCAGCATCAGCGATGGCAAAAAACGTCCAGTGATGTTTTGGATCCACGGAGGAGGCTTTACCGCAGGTTCTTCGCAGGAGTTGCCTTCTTATGATGGCGAAAATCTGGCCAAAAAAGGCGACGTGGTGGTCGTCTCCATCAACCACCGCCTCAACATTTTGGGTTATTTGGACCTTTCGGCTTATGGCGACAAATACAAACACTCCGCCAACCTGAGCATCCTCGACATGCGGGTGGCCCTCGAATGGGTAAAAGCCAATATTGCCAACTTTGGCGGCGACCCCAACAACGTGACCATTTTTGGCCAATCGGGCGGTGGCGCCAAGGTGAATACCCTCATGGCCATGCCATCGGCCAAGGGTTTGTTCCACAAAGCCATCAACCAAAGCGGGGCTTTCCGTTCAAACATGATGGGAAAAACCGAAACCCAGGCCATTACCGCCGAAGTACTCAAAGTGCTCAAACTGGCGCCAAACCAGGCCGATAGCCTGCAAAGAATTCCTTTTGCACAATTGAGTGCTGCTGGCAATCAGGCATTGCGGAACATTACCGAGCGCATGCGGGCTGAAGGCAAAACAATTCCAGGTTTTGGCCTTAGCTGGGGCCCCAGTATCGATGGTGATTTGTTGCCGTACCAACCCATGTCGGCAGAAGCCCTGGAATTGTCCAAAAACGTTCCGTTGCTGATTGGTACAGTGAAAAATGAATTTATGGCTTCAGGCCGTGCCGGACTGAGCAATGGTAGCCAGGAGCAGGTGATGGAATACATCAAAAAACAGCAAGGCGACAAAACTACGTCCTTTGTTGCCGCAGTAAAAAAGGCCTATCCTACCGATAAAAAACCCTCGGATTTGTTGGACGTGGACATGACGTTCCGCCCAGGTGCAGTGAATCAGGCCAATATCAAATCGGCTTTAGCAGGCGGTGCTCCGGTGTACGCGTATTTGTTCACTTGGCAATCACCAGTTATGGGTGGCAAATACAAAGCCATGCACTGTATGGAATTGCCGTTTGTGTTCAACAATATTGCGCGTTGTGCTGAAATGACCGGGGCGACCAAAGAGGCCTATGCCCTGGCTGCCAAAATGAGCCAGTCCTGGATCAATTTTGCCCGTACTGGCAACCCTGCTCACGCCGGGCTTCCTGCCTGGGAAAAATACACCGAAGCAAAAGGCACTACAATGTTTTTTGACAACTTGTGCCAAATCCGCTACCACCACGATCAAGATTTGATCAAACTAGTGGCTGCACAATAATACTGAGGTGTATCTTAGGTGCCTTAGGTTTCTTAGGTGGTGAAAAAAATAAGCCTCGCGCAGCGAGGTATCAATTTCACCACCTAAGAAACCTAAGACACTTAAGCTGGCTACTGCACTAAAAAGAATATCTTACCGTGCATTTGATCACAAGCCAAGTTCCAATGAAAAAAACACTTGCCCGTATTCAGGTTGTAGGTGCTTTATGCACACTCGCTATCCTGCTAGCTTTTTCAAGCTGCTCCACCACCAAAAAAAGCACTGCATCCAAAGGTTGGGTCTCCCTCTTCAACGGCAAAGACACCAAAGACTGGATCGTTAAAATTTTCCACCATGAAGTGGGCGACAACTATGGCAACACTTTCCGCGTGGAAGAGGGCATGATCAAAGTGCGCTACGACCAGTACGACAAATTCAACAACCGCTACGGCCACCTCTATTACAAACAACCTTATTCGCATTACCACCTGGTCATCGAATACCGCTTCGCCGACGAATGGCGCAAGGATGCCCCCAGCTACACCCAACTCAACAGCGGGGTGATGTTCCATTCCCAAGACCCGCGCACCATGCCCAAGGAACAGGATTGGCCCATCTCAGTAGAAATGCAATTCCTCGCCGGATTGGGCGACGGCAAACCCCGCCCAACGGGCAACATGTGTTCACCGGGCACCGATGTAATTTTTAAAGGCAAAAAAGACCCCCGCCACTGCATCGAATCCAGTTCCAAAACCTACGCCAAAGACGAATGGGTACGCGCCGAACTCATCGTATTGGGGGATTCCCTAATCACCCACATCATCAATGGCGAAGTGGTGCTGCAATACTCCCAACCGCAAATCGGTGGCGGTGTGGCGAATGGCTTTGATCCGAGCATTAAAGTGGACGGCAAATTGCTCAAGGAGGGTTTCATCGCTTTACAAAGTGAGGGGCAACCGATTGATTTTCGGAAGGTGGAGTTGTTGAATTTGGAGGGTTTGAATCCGAAGTCGGCTTTGTATCAGAAGTATTTTGCGCCGCCAGCGGAGATGAAATAGAGAGGAATGTACGACATTTAGGGAAAACCACTCCTTCATTCGTCTATAACCCAAACACCTATGCCTTTTTAAAAATTCAACTCGATGAAAAAGTTGGTTTTCCCCTTGCTCCTCTTGTCATTTTCGTTTTCAGTAAAGGCGCAAAACACCTTCAGCAAAGTATCCAAAATATTAAAAAAAGAAACCCTCGCTCAGGCACAATGGGCATTAACCCAAGACCCCATCACCGTCACCGCCGCCCAATGTGAACGCTCCGCAGGCGGCCTGCACGATTTTTATTCCGAAGGCGATTATTGGTGGCCCAATCCCGATGACCCGCAGGGCCCTTATATCCAACGCGACGGCCAATCGAATCCCGAAAATTTTACAGCCCACCGTCAGGCCATGGTGCGGTTCAGCCAAATCATCGGGACCTTGGCTTCCGCCTATCTTTTGACCAAAAACGAGCAATACGTCAAACACGCTTTTACCCACCTGCGCGCCTGGTTCATCACTGAGCAAACCTTTATGAATCCCTCCCTACTGTACGCCCAAGCCATCAAAGGCCGGGTGACTGGCCGGGGCATTGGCATCATCGACATGATTCAAATGATGGAGGTGGCGCAAGGCATTCGGGTCATGGAATCGGCAAGGAGTGTGGATAAGGAGGAACTGGCAAAAATCAAAAACTGGTTTGCCCAATACCTCCAATGGGTAACGACTCACCAATACGGCCTCGACGAACGCGACGCCAAAAACAACCACGGTACCTGTTGGGTGATGCAAGTGGCCGTTTTTGCCAAACTGACAGGCAATCAAGCCTTGATCGAGACTTGTAAAAACCGCTTCAAAACCATCCTGCTCCCCAATCAAATGGAACCCAATGGCAGCTTCCCTCTCGAACTGCGGCGCACCAAACCCTACGGTTACGCTCTCTTCAACCTGGATGCGATGGCGAGCATTTGCCATATTTTATCTGATAAACAGGAAAACCTCTGGGAATTCACCCTGCCCGATGGCCGCAAACTCCACAAAGCCATCGAATTCATGTATCCCTTCGTTGCCAATAAATCGAGCTGGACTTACCCAAAAGACGTGATGTATTGGGAGGAATGGCCCGTAGCTCAACCCTTTTTGCTCTTTGCCTACCAGCAATACCGCCAAAAAGAATGGCTGGAGACTTGGACAAAACTGGAGCATTTTCCCAAAACGGAGGAAGTAGTGCGTAATCTCCCTGTTCGGAATCCGGTGATTTGGTTGAAATGATGGCATACCCAAAGGGAGAAGGCAACATTTGAAGTCTAATCGAATACAAACCCGGAACTAAAACCAGCCTCCCCCGCATTGATCTTACCAAACATACTAAAAATCCCAAACAAAGCCGCTATCTTTGCGCCCAAATACGACAGCGAAACATGAAGGTTTCTCTCAACTGGTTGAAGCAATACCTGAATCTGGACGGCCTCAGCCCCGAAAAAGTCGGCGAAATATTGACCGACATAGGATTGGAAGTAGAAAGCATTGAACGTACCGAAAGCATCAAAGGAGGACTGGCAGGCGTAGTGGTAGGCCACGTGTTAGAACGTGAAAAACACCCCAATGCCGACAAACTTTCTGTGACCAAAGTAGACATCGGTACGGGCAGCTTGCTCAATATCGTTTGTGGTGCGCCCAATGTGGCCGCAGGCCAAAAAGTGCTGGTTGCCACCGTTGGCACCACCTTGTACCCTACCGAAGGCGACCCAATTACCTTGAAAAAAGGCAAAATCCGCGGCGAAGACTCCGAAGGCATGATCTGTGCCGAAGATGAACTCGGTCTGGGGCACGACCACGCCGGCATCATGGTTCTGCCCGAAGATACCCCTGTGGGCCAATCCGCTAAAGACTATTTCCAACTCGAAGAAGACCACCTCGTTGAGATTGGACTGACGCCCAACCGCTCCGATGCGACAAACCACTTGGGGGTAGCCCGCGACTTGGCGGCGGCCCTCAAAATCAACTACGGCCACACCGGTATGGTCTGTGTTCCCGAAGTTGAAGCATTCAAAATCGACAACCACAGCTTGCCCGTAGCGGTGAGCGTTGAACATACCGAGGCTTGCCCCCGTTACAGTGGGGTAGCCATCAAAGGCATCACCGTGGGCGAGTCGCCCGATTGGTTGAAGCGCCGCTTGCAAGCAGTGGATGTGCGCCCGATCAACAACATCGTGGACATCACCAACTTTGTACTCCACGAACTGGGCCAGCCCCTGCACGCCTTTGATCTGGATGAAATAAAAGGCCAGCAAATCATCGTCAAAACCCTGCCTGCAGGTAGTAAATTCCTCTCTTTGGATGAGGTAGAACGTACCCTGCACGCCGAAGACCTGATGATTTGTGACGGTGATTCCACGGGTATGTGTATCGGCGGGGTATTTGGTGGACTCAACTCCGGGGTCAAAGACAGCACCGTCAACATCTTCCTCGAAGCTGCCCATTTCAGCCCTACCTACATTCGCCGCAGCAGCATGCGCCACAACCTGCGCACCGATGCCGCGAAGGTATTTGAAAAAGGCAGTGACCCCAATGTTACGGTTTTTGCCCTCAAACGTGCCGCACTGTTGATGCAGGAATTGGCCGGAGGCGAAATCGCATCCGAACTCATCGACATCTACCCGAATCCCGTAGCGCCCCGTGAAATCACAGTGAAATACAGCTACGTAAACGGCATTTTGGGCGTGGCCCTCAGTCCGGCGGAGATCGAGGAAATCCTCGTCGCGCAAGGCATGAGCATCCTGGCTTCGGATGAACAAAGTTTCACCGTGGCCGTACCGACCAACAAAGCCGACGTGCTGCGCCCCTCGGATATCGCCGAAGAAGTGCTGCGCATTTACGGCTTCAACCGGGTGGAGATTTCCGAAAAATTCAGCATCTCCGCCGCTCTGGCCCCCAATCCCGACCCAAGTCTGGTGCGCAACGCCATCGGTGACTTTTTGGCTGCGTCAGGTTTCAACGAAATCATGGCAGTATCCCTGTCACAATCACGTTACTACCGCCAGGCCCTCAAGAGCATTGCCGACGAGGAACTGGTGTACATCAACAATACTTCCAACGCGCAGTTGGACATCATGCGTCCAGACATGCTGATCAGTGGTCTGGAAGCCATTGTGCACAACCAAAACCGTCAGCAAACCCGTTTGCGTTTGTTCGAGTTTGGCAAGGTGTACCGCTTCAAAGGAGAAGGTGCCATTGATGAAAAAGCACAACTCAGTTTGTTCCTGAGCGGTGATCGCTATGGCAAATCCTGGTTGATGAAATCGCCATTTGAAGGGTCCAGCAACAAAACGCCTTATTTCACGCTCAAGGGCTATGTGCAAAACATCCTTTCGCGCCTCGGCTACGAAGGCTACCAGGAAACAGTGTTGGAAAACGATGAGCGTTTTGCTTACGGTTTGACTTATCACCGCGGCCAGCAGGTTTTGGCTACTTTTGGACGGGTCAGCGGCCAGATGGTCAAAGAATTGGGCGTGCGCAACGAAGTTTATGCAGCCGTTTTTGAATGGGATAAACTGCTGAAAAGCCTGCGTAAACAGAACGTGACCTATCAGGAAGTTAGCAAATTCCCGGCGACCAGTAGAGATTTGGCGCTGATTATTGAAAATTCTGTTAAATTTAGCGATATTGCGGCAATTGCCCGCAAAGTGGGTAAAAAATTGATCAAGGACATTACCCTTTTTGACGTGTACGAGAACGCCCAACAACTCGGCGAAGGAAAACGATCCTATGCCGTAAGTTACTGGTTCGAAGACGCGGAAAAAACCCTCGAAGACAAAGAGGTGGACAAGGTGATGAACCAATTGATCAATGAATACGAAACTAAACTAGGCGCCCTAATCCGGCGTTAGTTACAAGTGAACACTAAATGTTAGGACATTTACGTTGACTTGTTTTACTCGAATTTTGTGATGATCCTAAGATGAACGCATCTGAACAATTTGAACGCATCGAAATCAAAGTCCGCCAATTGTTGGCCTTGGTCAAACAATTAAAGCGCGACAATGAAGGTTTGCAGGAAGAAAACCGCGAACTCAAAGAGCATATTGCCCAGCGGGATGCCGCTATTCGTGTGTTACAAACTCAGGTGGAGCGCGCTGAACAGGAACTGGTAAAGCTGCGCCGTGAGGAGACCGAGCAATCGGACAAGTTTAAAGAGCAAGTCGATCAGTACGTTAAGGAGATCGACAAGCGCATTGAGTTGTTGGCCAACAATTGACTATAGCATGGAGGGGCAAGAGGAAACGAAGAACATCACGGTTGTAGTTGCCGGACGTCCATACCCCTTGAAAATCAGGGTAGAAGACGAGGCTTCTCTTCGCAAGATAGTCAAAGAAGTCAACGAAAAGATCAATCGTTTTCAACTGACATACACGCACAAAGACAAGCAAGACTGCCTGTCTATGGCGCTTTTGACCTACGCTGTTGATCTGCACAAAACCCAACTCGCCGCCGCTCAGGAAGCCCATCTCTCGGCCAAACTTTCTAACCTGGAAGCTCTCTTGGATCAGGAAGTATAATATTTAAAAAACGGAAAAAACGACTTTATGGAAATTGGAATAGGCGCCGTCATCGGATTAGTCATTGGTGCAGTAGTGGGATATTTTTTGGTTCAATTTTTCTTGAATAAGTCCAAACAGCAGAAAATAGAAGAACTCAATTCCCAAGCTGACTTACAGATTAAAGAAGCCCGTTTATCGGCCAAACGTATTGTAGACGAAGCAGAAACCAAAGCGGAGAAAATCGTCAATCAAGCGGAAAGCAAAAACGAACGCATCAAACAAAATAAAATTCAGGAGGCCAAAGACCATTTTGCCAAACTGAAGTCTGACTTTGATAGCCGCAAGTCCCAACAATTGGTGGAAATGAAAGAGCGCGAGATGGAAATCAAATCGCTCGAATCAGAATTCAAATCCAAGGAAGAAAAAATCGAAATGCGCCAGCGCGCGCTGGAACAGCAAAAATCCGAGTTCGACCTTAAAGAAGCCGAAACCGCTGCCATCCGGGAAAACCTGGAGAAGCAGTTGAAAATTGTGGCCAAAAAACGGGAAGAACTGGATCAGGCCAACGAAATCCGCATCAAGGAACTGGAGATCATCTCTCGTTTGAGCGAGCAAGAAGCCAAGGAGCAGCTTTTGGATGCTGTACGCGCCAAGGCTCAAACCGATGCGATGTCGATCGTCAAAGAATCCATCGAACAGGCCAAAATGGATGCCAACAAGGAGGCGAAAAAAATCGTCATCCAGACCATCCAGCGCATGTGTGCAGAATACACCATCGAAAACACCGTTTCGGTATTCCACCTGGAATCGGACGACATGAAAGGCCAGATCATCGGTCGGGAAGGTCGCAACATCCGGGCCTTGGAAGCGGCTACTGGTGCTGAAATCGTGGTAGACGATACCCCTGAAGCAATTGTCATCTCCAGCTTTGACCCCATCCGCCGCGAAGTAGCGCGTTTGGCCCTCAAAAAACTGGTGGCCGACGGTCGCATTCACCCTGCCCGCATCGAAGAGGTAGTGGCCAAAACCCGCAAACAACTCGACGAGCAGATTGTGGAGATTGGCGAAAAAACCGTGATCGACCTCGACTTGCACGGCCTCGATCCGTACCTGGTGAAGATGGTAGGTCGCATGCGTTTCCGCTCTTCTTACGGTCAGAACCTGATCAAACACTCCATCGAAACCGCCAATCTTTGTGCCATCATGGCCGCCGAATTGGGCCTCAACGCCAAACAGATCAAACTGGCCAAACGGGCGGGCTTGCTCCACGACATTGGCAAGGTAGCAGAAGAGGAATCTGAATTGAGCCACGCCATCCTCGGGATGCAGCTGTGCGAAAAATACAAGGAACACCCCGCGGTAATCAACGCCGTAGGTGCCCACCACGATGAAGTGGAAATGAACAACATCATTTCACCCATCGTACAGGCTTGTGACGCCATCTCTGGCGCCCGCCCAGGTGCACGCCGCGAAATCCTCGAAAGTTACCTCAAGCGCATCGGTGAGCTCGAAGAGCTGGCTATGGGCCACGAGGGTGTCACCAAAGCTTTCGCCATGCAGGCTGGCCGCGAATTGCGCGTCATCGTAGAAAGTGAAAAAGTAACCGATCAATATGCCGACGACCTGGCCTTTATGATCTCGCAAAAGATTCAGGACGAAATGCAGTACCCCGGCCAGATCAAAGTGACGGTCATTCGGGAGAAGCGGGCGGTGGCTTTCGCAAGGTAAAATATTCTCGATTATAACACGTGTTGAAGCGCCTGTTTGGGAAACCGAGCAGGCGCTTGTTTTATTTTAGCCCTCCAACATTTTTAGTAAGCTATACAACCAGCCATCTCTATCTTCTTCCACTGGCCTCAAACTCACCGCATACCCAAATTTTTCTGTAACTTCTTCTCTTGAAAAAAAGCGTACCATCCCCTCAAAAAAAGGCGGCGTAATCACAAATCTCGCTATTAATCCACTCGACCCCACGATCTCCAATTCACCCCGATGCACAATTTTATTCACGAAAAGCCCCCAGCGCATCCGGCGAATTTTGATGCGATAAGCCAGTAAGTTGATGCGTTCAATTTCTTCCAATGTAAGCCCTACGCAGCTGAGCCGTTGGTTGATGTTTAAACGCAGGATCAGGCCATTTTTCAGCCATTCAAAGTTGGCATAAGCTACCTCGTTTTCGATGCCACGACGGAGCTCATCAAAAGTTGGAATGCCTTCTTGGTAAGTGATTTTGCTAGAGCCCGTACCACCTAGTTGGAGCTTTTCCCGGAAGGTGTAAGTGCCTCCAAAACGGGCTAGTTCGGCGGGAGTTAAGTTGCTAGTTGAGTCTGTTTCTAGGGGATGCATGAGGGTTGGGTTTAATTGAATCAACTACTCAAAACTACCATGACACTATAATCTTCATAAATCTCACAACCATTGACAATTAAGTCCGACAAACCATGCCCCCAAACCCCAACTTCCTCCCAATGATTTTTGTAAATATCAGCATATACTTTGGCCACTTGCCAAAATAAATAACCAACTGGAAAATAGCCATGGTATTCGGTTTCATAAAGCTCTTTTCTGCGCAATGGAAAAATCT
>JAIXOO010000132.1 GCA_027486765.1 Saprospiraceae bacterium | reverse complement strand
GAAACAATCGGCGCAGGCGTTTCTTCGGTTTGATAAAAAGGGTTGGGATTTTTACCCGTAGCCACTTTCAAACTCGCTCCAGTGCTCAATTTCAAGGCATTGGGTATCCGCAAGCGTAAGTTGCCGCCCAAGGTGGATTTTACCGCCAGTTTTACCACTTTGCCATCCTTCCATTGCAAGTCTACTACTTCAAAACCGCCCCAAGCCCGCAGTCCGGTAATGCTGCCATTGGGCCATACATCAGGTAGTGCAGGCAATACGTGAAGGGCCGCATCGGAACTTTGCAGCAACATCTCGGTGATGCCCGAGGTACAGCCAAAATTGCCGTCAATCTGGAAAGGTGGATGCGCATCGAAGAGGTTGTTGTAGGTGCCGCCGCCATCGGGGTTTACGCCCAGTGGAGTCAACTGGTTTTGGATCAATTGGTAGGCATGGTTCCCGTCCTGCAATTTGGCCCACCAGTTCACCTTCCAGCCCATGCTCCACCCCGTGGATACGTCGCCGCGTTGCAGCAAGGTATTGCGGGAAGCCGCAAACAGCTCCGGCGTGCGGTAAGGGGAAATCTGGTTGGAAGGAAACAAACCATACAAATGGGACACGTGGCGGTGATGGTCATCAGGCGCATCAATGTCTTCCAGCCATTCCTGCAACTGGTTGTGTTGCCCAATGTGCATGGGGGCCAGACGGCTGCGCAATTGTTTCAAGGTATCGACAAAGGCGGCATCTTTGCCCAAAAGCTGAGCAGTGCGAATGGTCGAGCTAAAAACGTCGTAGACAATCTGGTTGTCCATCGTCGTTCCCGCATCCAGCGAAGAGCCACCGTGCGCCTTGGGTGCGTTTTCGGGGGAGTTGCCTGGGCTGACCACCAACCATTTATACTGGGGATGTTCGATCAAAAAATCTACATAAAACAAGGCTGCTCCTTTGAGGGCAGGGTAAACGCTGGCCAGATAGGTTTTATCGCCACTGTAGAGGTAATGCTCCCAGAGGTGCTGGGTGAGCCAGGCACCCCCTGCGGTCCACATGCCCCAAAACGCCCCGTCGATCGCGCCATTCATGCGCCAGATGTCGGTGTTGTGGTGGGCCATCCAGCCGCGGGTGCCGTACATGGTTCTGGCCGTTTCCTGGCCAGTGATCGAAAGTTCCTTGACCATCTCCAGGAGTGGTCGGTGCAGCTCGGCGAGGTTGGTGCGCTCGGCGGGCCAGTAGTTCATCTCGGTGTTGATGTTGATGGTGTACTTGCTGTCCCAGGGTGGATTGAGGCGGTTGTTCCAGATGCCTTGTAGGTTGGCAGGTTGGCCACCGGGTTGGGAGGAAGAAATCAACAAATACCGGCCAAATTGGTAGTACAAACTGACCATGTGAGGGTCGTTGGTACTGCTGAAGTTTTTGAGGCGCTCGTCAATCGGCAAATTGGCGGCGGGAGTAGTGCCCAGGTCTATTTTGACCCGATTAAAATATTTTTGGTAGGCTGCAATGTGGCCAGCCAGGATGGTGGCATACGCTTTGGGATAGGCTTTGTTCAGGTAATCCACAGCCCGTTTTTCCTCGTCGCCGCTGACGTCCTTGTAATTGTTGAAGTTGGTGGCGATCGAGATAAATAGGGTCGCGGAATTTGCCCCTTTTACGGTAAGCGAAGTATCGTTGGCGCTCAGGCTGCCACCGTCCAGTTTGATGCGGGTAATGCCTTTAAATTCGACCATACCTTTTACCCCTTCGTGGTCGCTGGTGGTGCCACTGATGGTTAGGTCTTTGGTCGCGGTAGTGGCGAAGGTTTTTTTGCGCTGCGGTGAAGAGTAGTTGGCGGAAAAAGAGAGGCTGCCGGCTTTGCTGGCCGTGAGCCGCATGACGATTACCCGATCGGGAAACGAAGCCAAAGCCTCACGCGTGTAGGTAATCCCATCCACCACATAGGACGTTTTGGCTACCGCTTTTTCGATGTCCAGTTCGCGGTAATAATTGCTGTACTTTTCGTGGCCCGGGAAGGAAAGGTGGAGACTGCCTACCGGCTGAAACATTTGCCCATGCGACTTTTTGGTGATGATGACCCGATTGGCCAGTCTTTCCGCTTCTTTGTGTTTGCCTTCAAAAATCAGCTTTCTGATTTCAGCAAGAGAATCCAAAGACGCCGGGTTGTCGTTGCGGTTGGGGCTACCGCTCCAAACCGTGTGTTCGTTGAGCTGAATGGTTTCTTTGTCTACATTGCCATAGACCATGGCACCCAAACGACCATTGCCGATGGGAAGGGCATTTTCCCATTTTGTGCCCGAAATTTGATTGTACCAAAGTTTTAAGCCTTGTTTCTCTTGGGAAAAAGCCCAAGTACTTAACAGGAGTAAACCAAAAAGGAATGTTTTTTGCATCGTAGTAGGTTTTGGCAGAGTCTAGGGTTTTACTTGCTAAAGCGTCAAATCGGGTTGTTGGTTTTACTTAAAAATGAATCTTTTGAATTTATTCAATCGATTGAATTTTTGACCAAAAAAAGGCTAAAAACTCGAATGAGGAACTTCGACCATGGCTTTGATCACCCCATTTGCCGGGTTGAGCCAACTTTCAAATTCGGCGCTGACTTCATCAAACATGACCCGATGGGTGATGTAAGTGGCCGGGTTGATTTTTTTCTGTTTTAAATTTGCAATCACCTGTTCAAAATCCTGCCTGGTGGCATTGCGGCTACTCATCAAAGTCCCTTCGCGCTTGTGGAATTCCGGGTGACTGAAGGCAATATCGCCTTTTTGTAAGCCAATCAATACGTACCTTCCCCCATGCGCCATGTATTGAAAAGCATTGTTGATGGCTTTCAGACTGCCGGTGGCATCAATGACCACCGTGGGCATGTCGCCGTTGGTGATGTCCATCAGTTGCTCTACGACATTGGTTGCCAACGCATTGATTACATAAGGCACTTTGAGTTTTTCCTTACAAAACTGGAGGCGGTGCTCATTGATGTCCAAGGCGATGACTTTTCCTCCCGCGATTCGGGCAAATTCCATGGTTCCCAAGCCGATTGGCCCGGCCCCAATCACCAGCACAAACTCGTCTCTGGAAATGTTCGCTCTTTGTACGCCGTGTGCGCCGATGGCCAGCGGCTCTACCAGCGCCAGTTCATCAAAACTCAATCCTTCACCGTGCACCAAGCTTGCCGAAGGCACAGATAAGTATTCTACCATACCCCCATCGATGTGTACGCCACAGACTTGGATTTGGGTGCAACAATTGGTTTTGCCTACTCGGCAAGCCACACAAGTACCACAGTTAAAATACGGGATAAAAGTGACGGACTCGCCATGCGTAAACCCTGGAGCATCATCGAACTCAAGCAATATACCTGAAAGCTCATGGCCCAAAATTCGGGGATAACTAAAAAAGGGTTGGGTACCTTCAAAAGCGTGCAGGTCGGTACCACAAATACCGATGCGTTTGATTTTAATGATGGCCCTGCCTGGCTCCAATGGGGGATTTTCTTTGGTCGTGTACGCCAGTTCCCCAGGTTTGATGCAGGTAAGTGCCTTCATTTTTTTGTTGATTACCATAAAGTATGTGCCAAGTTGGATCAAATTTAGCTAAAACTATTAATGTAATTTGTACAATTAATCATAAATTTTTGCCGCATTTTAGACTTAAGCCGGGTATGTTCAAATCATTGCTCTGCTTCTGGAGGGGAAAAAGAAATAAAAATTGGTGCCCAGCCATTTTTCTTGACTAACCTTAGTGCTTTCAAAAAAACCTTTTTGAACTTCCCCGGACGATCAGGTCACTTGCGATGATTTCTACTTTATCCTCCGGCATGGTGGTTTTACCATTTAAAATGAATTCAAAATAGATTTGGGCAGCACGTTTTCCCAGTTCTTTACTTCTTTGGTCAACCGAGGAGAGGGGCGGTTTAATGATGGGCGCGAAGACTTCATTGGCAAAACCGAAGATGCCCAATTGCGCCGGTACTTGGATACCCATTGACTCCGCAACTAGTAAAACCCCCAAGGATAGGTGATCCGAAATGCTCAAAAAAGCGTCCGGTGGCTCTTTTAACACCAAGAGTTCTCGGGCCACTTCAATGGCTTCTTCTCTGGACAAGGCATTCTCTACAATGAAATTATAAGGGATGCTCAATTCGTGTTCTTTGACGGCTTGAAGGAAGCCCTCTTTTCTAAGTCCAAAAGTAGCCAGGTGACTTGGCCCACCAATAAAGGCAATTTTTCGATAGCCCTGTTCAATCAGACTTTTGGACACCTGATACGTGATCTCTTTATTGTCATTTAAAATCTTGAAGCTGTCTACTTCGTCCATACAACGATCGAACTGAATGAGCTCAATGTTGTGCTTTCTGATGTTTTGAAGGTGTGCACTGGTTTGAGTCTCTGCCGAAACAGAAATCAAAATACAATCAACGTTCTGATGAACCAGGGTATCAATGGCTTTGCATTCGTGCTGAAAAGATTCATGCGACTGGCAAATGATCAAACTATGGTTGTTTTCAAAGCAGACTTCTTCGATACCGGATATGGCTTCCGAAAAAAAATACTGATTGATGTGTGGGACAATCACCCCAATGGTTTTGGAAGAGCCCTGGCGCAAATTAGCCGCGTGTGAATTGTGCTTGTAGTTTAATTCACGCGCTTTTTGCTTTACACTATCGCATACTTTGGGATTGATGGATGGATGGTCATTCAATGCTCTCGAAACATAAGAGGCAGAAATTCCCAATTCTCTGGCTAAATCATAAATGGTTATCCGCTTTCGACTCATGTCAAATGGTTCAAAATGGGCTTGTACCACATGCACTAAGTGATCATTGTGGCACTAATTTGATTTTGCAAATCTAAAATTTTTCTGCGTTACTTAGCCCATTACTTCTTCCACAACTCATCAATCTCCGCTGATGGAAAATTCTTGCGGGTACGCCAGGACTGTGACTGATAACCAGCTCCTTTGGACATCACCAGGGCCCACAAGCCATTGCCATAAGTCAGGTTGGTGATGTGGTAACCTTTGTCCCACAATTCCTGGATTTCATCTTTGGGGTAATAATTGCGGGTGCGCCAAAGTTGGAGCTGATAACCTGCATTTTTGGACATGACCAGGGCCCATTGTCCGTTGCCATAGCTGAGGCTGGTGATGTAGAAGCCCTGATCCCAAAATTCCTTGATTTTGTCTTTGGGAAAAGTAGCGTGGGTATGCCAGATTTGGTCAGTATAGCCAGTGCCTTTGGACATGACCAGCGCCCAGAGGCCATTGCCATAATTGAGGCTGTTGATGTAATAGCCACTGTCCCATAAGGTATTGATTTCCGTCTCGGGAAAATTCGGGCGGGTGCGCCATACTTGTTCGCTTAAACCAGTACCCTGCGACATCACCAGTGCCCAAAAACCACCGCCATAGCTCAAATTGCTGATCTGGTAGCCTTTGTTCCAGAACTCCTGGATTTCCGCATTGGGAAAATTGGGGCGGGTGCGCCAGACCTGGGCATTGGTTACCTTGTTTTTGGACATGGTCAAAGACCAGATGCTGTCGCCATAAGTCAGCCCGCTGATGCGGTAAAGTTGCTTGGGCGTTTCTTTATTCGTCGTGGTTGGGTTAGACTTCGGATAAATGGTGGCGATGGTCTTTTTATCGCCCACCGAAAGGAGGTAATTCCAACCTACTTCGTAACCGTCCAGCGTAAACTCCTTACTGACCGGGTAATGCATGATCGACTTGGGATCGTATACACCATTGGTTTGGGTCACCGAGTATTTGTTCAGTACGTTTTTGTCGACCTCTTCCTTGCTCCAGTTTTGGGTTTGCATGTAGTGGGCGTATACTTTGGGGATGTTCCACTTGATGCCCGAAAGGGGACTGAGGTGTTCGTGCAACAAGCCCAAGGCATGGCCAAACTCGTGGAGGATGGTGCGCCGGAATTCCTGATCCGTGGTTTTTTCATTGAACCAACCGTAGTTCATCGAAGGGCCATTGAGCCCATTGACCGACCTGCCCGAATTGACATCTACCGAAAACTGGTTGGACTGCTTGCCAATCAAAGACCAGGAACCTTTGCCGGGATAAAAAGAAATGCGGATGTCTGCACCAGTCCGGTTGACAAATTCAAAACGCAGATCGGCGTAAGTGCCCCACTCTACAGCGTACTGCTTGACCTTGTTTTGCAAGAATGCCGATCCATTGATGAAACTAACCGTGATGATTTTATGGTCATCGTCCCAACGCAGGTCGTTGTAATACACGCCCTGATACAAGGAAGAGTTCAGGGTAGGAAAAACGATGTCTCGACAGGATTGCACTTGGGCAAAAGTCCAGTGGGCCAGGGCCAAAATCAATAGGGTGAAAATGGGTCTCATAGCTGTTTTAATCAACTTTTATTAATGAACGCCGCAGTCGTTTTTTATCTAAGGTACTCTAAGATGCCGAAGGTGGTTCAAATAAAAAACTTCTAAATTTTCAACCAATATTAGGCTTGTTTTGTGAACCACCTTAGGCATCTATGGGCACCTTACAGATGTCCCTGGACAGGATAAATCCTACCTTCTCTACCCCTGCTTCACCAACTCCATGATCCGAATCTGCTCCACAATGTCCCCCATGGCAATGGCGGGTGTAGCACCATTTTGAATCACTTCGTGTATGTTTTGGAAAAGCGGGGCCCAGTTTCCAGGCAAGGTTTCCACCCGACCGCGCACATGCAAGCCACCCACTTCGGTATTGATCGTTGCCCAATTGGCTTCCGGTTCTATCCCAAATCCCGGCATTCCTGGCATAAT
>JAIXOO010000082.1 GCA_027486765.1 Saprospiraceae bacterium | reverse complement strand
CCAAAGAACAGGAAAAAGTGTAGCGTACCTTGTCGCATGGGAATGGTGTTTTATCTTGTGGGCGATAACATTTGCAGTCGCAAATAACTTAAAAAAACCAACATGATCCAAGAATTTACGCATAAGGACAAAATTCGACTTGTTTTGGCCTTATGTTTAAGCGTCAGTACCTTTTTACCTGCCCAGACTTTGCAGGTCATGACTTTTAACATCCGTTACAATACCGCTCAAGATGGTGAAAACCAGTGGTCGAAACGCAAAGAAAACTTGGCCAGTATGTTGCCTTTTTACGAGGTCGATATTTGTGGCATGCAAGAAGCCCTCGTCGGTCAAATCAGGGATGTAGTCAACGCTCAGCCACAATATACCTACCTGGGCGTAGGTAGGGATGATGGCAAGGAGGGGGGTGAATTTTCGCCCATTTTGTACCGAAAAGACAAATTTGAAGTACTGAGTAGTGCTACCTTATGGTTAAGCGAAACCCCCGATGTACCGAGTAAAGGTTGGGATGCCAACCTAAACCGCATCGTCACTTGGGCAAAATTTAAGGACAAAAAAAGCAAAAAGGTTTTTTTCGTCTTCAATACCCACTATGACCACATTGGCAAAATTGCCCGGCGAGAAAGCTCCAAATTGCTGCTCCAGAAGGTCAAAGAAATTGCCGGAAACATGCCCACCATCATCACGGGTGATTTCAATGCCACACCCGATGATGAGCCCATCAAGGTATTGGTAGATGAAAACAATCCAGACAAATTAACAGATACCGAAAAAATCTCCCTCAGCCCACATTTTGGCCCTTATAGCACCTTCAATGGGTTTCAAGCCCAGGAGCAGGAAGGTCGGCATATCGATTACATTTTTACCAAAAACCCAGGCAAATTCAAGGTACTCAAACATGCTACTTTGACCAACACCTGGGGTGGAAGGTTTGCTTCGGATCACCATGCGGTGATGGTGGTACTGGGTATGGCAAAATAATTACCCTCAGGTGTTTCTTAAGTGCCTAGGGATTCTTAGGTGGTAAAAAACAGAAAGCGGCATATTTTTTCACCACCTAAGAATCCCTAGGCACTTAAGAAACACTTTAGAAAATGTATGCATGCTGTCTGAATCCTTAATCTACCAAGAGTTTCGTCACCCCAGCCGTATTCCTCCCCCACTCTTGCGTATATACCTCATCAGCCTGATCTGGTCTGTCTACCAATTGCAAGTGTTGCGCTTCAGCCTTGATGCGCAGCAGATTGCCGATGCTGATTTTGCTATCCAGTTTTTTCAGCAACAAACCTACATTTTTGTGATCCATATTTTGGCTGATCTGCCCGGAAAAAGGCATTTCCAACCAAACGATCTCCTGGTTAACCACGTCCAAGACCCCAAAAATCAAACCCTTACTTAGCCCAGTAGTGATGCGCACCTGATGTTGCACACAAGAAGGGTCATAGGCGACCCCGGTGGATTCAGAAATCTCCATTGGGTGAGCGCTGTTCATCCAACCGACTACCAAGTTGGGCGTGATACTACCGTTTGAATAAGCATTACAAGTGAACACCACGTAACGGGCCTTCATCTCCCGCAAGACTTTCAGCTCAATATTGATGTATTCAGCGGTACCTACCTGCTCCGGAATGCTGCGGATGTCGCCGCTGTGTTTGCAGGCTGGAGTAAGCAGATTGGAATAGGAACAAATTTCTACCCGATTCCCATAAGCGATGGAACAACTTAGGTCCATGTCGAGGTGCTGAGCAGGCAAACCTTCGCCCCATTGCATGAATAAACGTACTGCCTCACCTTCCAGGGGAAAGCGGGTACCCATCAACGCCGCTGGCAAATCCTGCACCGTTTCGCTGCGATCTCCAATGGCCACGGGCATTTTGAACAACAGGGGATCAATGTACATGCTGCGGTGTTCGGTGGCCTGAGCAGCAAAACGTTTGGTTACAGCCAATACACACAAGTCCTCCACGGCCATTTGCATCTCTTGTAATTGCAGTTTGTTGTATTGTGCCAAAAGTGGATGCACTGGCACCTTTTTGCTTATACTTCCCAATGGTTTTACGCTGCGTGATCCTCCGGGGGTAAAATAAAGCGCTGCATACATGTTTAAGGTAAAGACCAAACGAGCGGGCACCTGATCAATCACCTCCTGAAAGGCGGTCAAACAAGGCTCTGGGCCAAACCACAACATGTTCGCAAACAAAGATCGAGCAAAAAGACCTGGGCGTTGTTTGAGCAAAGCCAGCGTTTTTTCCCGGTCTTTGCGCAAGCGAAAATGGTTGACTTGCCCTTGCCAAATTGGGTAATCTTCGCGGTAAAACAAATCGAGTGTAGTTCGTAAATGTTCAAAACCTGGCCTTTGACTATATTCAGCGAGGCGCAAAGCCCGGATGAACCGCACCCACATGCTGCGTTTGGGGTGCATGATTTCGCACATTTTTGCAGGCTCTAATTCAAGTTTGTTTAACCAGCTGGCGGCGCGCAAACAATCCTGGCGGGAATACTTCAGCTTCAACTGTGTTTGAGCGCTCACTTTGGCTTGAGCACTTTGATCCAGGGGATTGAAGAAGTGTTTGGCATTGCTTTCTTTACGTTTGATGATGGTTTGGGGTTCGATCACCTGAGCGAAACCAGTGTGTTTGTACCACAAATACCGCAATACATCGTGCGGGGTGCTGAACATGGTTTTAACCCGATCAGTTTGTCCATTGAACAACAGTCCATCTATCACCGCCATGCGGGTTTCCTTCATGCCGATGTTTGCATCGCCAGGCAAATCGTATACCGACAGGAGTAATTTCAGGCTGTCGGTTTGAGTGGCGTCCAGCGCGGTTTTGGAACCAAGCAAATCCTTGAAAAACTGCACAGCTTCTGCATCCCCCCACAAGTCGAGGATGCGTTGCTGGCTGCCCTGGCTTTTGAGTTCCAGCACGGTATTCGTCTCAAACGGAGTGCCACAAAAAGGGCAACCGTTGTAGCGCTCCAGCGGAAAGGTATTGGCGGGAATAATGTGCCCACAAGCCAAAGTAGTGCCTTGAACCTGGAAAATATTGGCCAGCCAGGTGATGAAATGATCCCAGCCGGACTCGCCTGTAGGGGTATCCCAACCTTTGACTAGCGGGAGCCAGTTTTTGTTGACGCCCAATACTTCGCGGACTTGCGCCAAAACTTGAGCATGGTAATTTGGGTTACAACGGTTCAAGGCCCGCAGGGTAGTCTCGCTGAGCCCGAAGCCTAATTTCGCCAAATTGGCGACGAGGACCATGGTGGATTCACGCAATTCAGCGTCTTCCAATACCAAGGCGATAGGTGGAATGTACAAGGCTTTTTGCCTTATTCCAACTTGTAATAACTGGTTCATTTTAAACAAATAAAACCCGGTAATTTCCCAGCTGTTCGTAAAGGAAGAAGTAAGCAGGGATTGACCTGAGTTGTGCATTAAGTTGTGAGGCAGGAAGGATTCGAACCAACACCCCCCGGTTCCTATTAGAAGTAAGTTTTAATTGACCTTGATGGGTAATGTTAAAACTTTACCGGTGCTCTGCCGATTAAGCTACTGCCTCGATGGTCATAATACGAATTATCACAAAAAAGGTTCCCGCCTTGAAAGATTACCGCGCCGTCCAGCCCCCATCCACAGTCACCATACTTCCCACCATATAACTGGCAGCCTCGCTGGCCAAAAAGATCGCCGCCCCCTGGATTTCCTTCAATTCTGCCCAACGGCCCAGTGCTGTAGCGCCCACTACAAACTTTTTCCCCTCTTCGGTATCCGCGATCGGCAAGTTCATTTCGGTTAAAAATGGACCGGGGCAAAT
>JAIXOO010000124.1 GCA_027486765.1 Saprospiraceae bacterium | reverse complement strand
TTTCTTTCTCCCTATCAAATGCGAAAAAAAATTATTTTTGTGACCTATGATGGTCGTTCTCAAAACCTTGATAAGAATAATTAGCTGTGTATTAATTTGTTGTGGGCTTTTCCCGCTCGCTGGTCGTACTCAGGAGGTTCAGCTTGAGGTGCTGAACAGTGCCAATGGTTTGTCCCAAGGGATGATTTACGACATTTTGCAAGATCGTTTTGGTTTCCTTTGGTTTGCTACCCGGGGAGGACTGAACCGTTACGATGGCTATACTTTTAAAGCTTTAAAAAACGATCCGTTCAATCCTTATTCGATTTCAGACAATACCGTTCAAACTTTACTGGAAGACCGTCGAGGCTGGATATGGCTGGGTACTGAAAACAATGGAATCGATGTATACGAGCCCAGGAGCGGTAAGTTTTTTCACCTCAATGTTGGAGAAAATGGATTATCCCACGGCAATGTGACGGCATTGACCGAAGCGCCTGATGGAGCAATCTGGGTAGCTACCCGGAATGGTTTAAACTCCGTTAAAATAGACAAACTTCCTGCACAATCCGCTGATCTGAGTGTGGAGGCAAAAGTCGAGCAATACTTCTGGGAGCAGCCTTCCGCCAGCATAAGTCCAGCCAATTTATATGAAAGTGTGTTGTGTACCAAAGATGGAATACTCTGGATTGGCACCCAGCGCAATGCTTATCGGTACGACCTAAAAACGCGCAAAAAAGAGGTGCTGCCCACCGCAGAATCCAATGCCACTATAACTACCCAAGCCAATTATTTTACCCAAGATCCCCACGGTACCGTTTGGCTGGGGCAAAGTAGTAGAGTCATCCGTATTCGCGGGGATCAAATGGATATTTTCCCTTTTCCTCCATCAGACATTCCTTATACGACCTATCTGGCTTTTGATCAAGCCGGGAATTTATATGTAGGTAGACGGAAACACATCTACTTTTTTGCTCAAGATCACTTAGCGAAGAATAAGTCTCAAGCACCCAAGGTGTTGTTTAACTTCCCCTCGACTGGAGTGCTGGGCTCCACAAAAATTCTTTGTGACCGCAATGGCTTGCTCTGGATTGGAACCAATGGGTACGGTATCCGCAAGTACAATTTGGTCAACCAGCATTTTCAGCATTTTTTGCCAGGCATTAGTACACGCCGCCTTTGTGCTGATCGTTTTGGCCAGCTCTGGGCCTGGGAAAATACCTCCACAATTAGACTAGTCGATGAGGAACGCAAAATGACAACCCGACCATTTATTGAAGGGGGGGAGTTTTTTAATCATGACTTACTGCAAGCTCAGGACAGTTCTTATTGGTTCTTGGGGGAATGGCGTGCCGGACCATCAGGTACTGGGGTGTTGATTCAGAAAGACGCAGAATCAGGTGGTACAAAAAGGTACCCCAGCCCAATACAGGTTGGGATTTTTAGCCAAATTTTAGAAGACCATCACGGCAACATTTGGATTTTTGGCCGCAATAGTGAGATGGCACGGTTCGATGTGAAAAATAAAAAATTTACGTCCTTCTCTTATGCGTCATTGACTGGAATAAAAGAAGCGAGTTACGCCAGACTTGAAGATCAAAGCAATCATTTTTGGATTGGATCCGCTCATGGCCTCATACAAGGAATATTGGACAAAAAGGGCCAGATGCAATTCAGGTTGTACCAGAGTGATCCGCTGAAAGCCAATAGCCTGAGTAGTAATGTTGTGCTTTCTTTGTGTGATGACCCAGAAAACCCGAAAGACATATTGTGGGTGGGCACCAGGGGAGGAGGGCTCAATTCATTCAATAAAAAAACTGGACAGTGCAAGCACTTCAACATCAGTAACGGACTTCCTGATGATGTCATTTACGGAATATTACCCGATGCCAGAGGAAGTCTATGGCTCAGTACCAATTCTGGTTTGTCCAAGTTCACGCCAAAATCTGGACATTTTGAAAATTACTCCGCTGCAGATGGTTTGCAAGACAACGAATTCAATACCATTAGCCATACCAAAGGGTTCGATGGACGTATGTTCTTTGGAGGGGTGAATGGCATTACAGCCTTTGATCCAGAAAAAATCGTGCCTAACGTCAAGCCGCCCAAAGTACTGATTACTGCCTTGAAAATCAACAATAAAACCACTCTGCCAGGAGAGGGGATTTTAACGCAAAACATTGAGACGACTGAATCAATTACCCTTTCTTTTGCTCAAAACCACATCACGTTGGATTTTGTAGCAATGGATTTTGCAGCGGCTACCAAAAACCAATTTCGTTACCGCTTAGGAGGGGCAGACAAAAAAGAAGTTGTGTCGACAACTGCACACAGTGTCAATTACAGCAATCTCGCTCCGGGTAAGTACACCTTTGAGCTGTCTTCTGGTGGAGCACATGGGGTTTGGCCCAATGAGCTCAAACAGATGCTCACGATTCGGGTTCTTCCACCTTGGTGGCGCAGTTCCACAGCGTACCTTATGTATGCCTTGTTGATTTTATGGGGCGGTTATCAATTCATCCAATGGCGGGTAAGACGGGACAAGTCCAAAAATCAACGTGAATTTGAAAAACGCGAGATGGAACGCATTCAGGCACTGGAGCAAATCAAAACCGATTTTTTTACCAACATCACCCATGAATTGCGTACCCCGATTACCCTGATTGTTGAACCACTGCGTCAATTGTTGAATCAGCCTCAAGCTGAAAATTGGCTAGCCAAAGTGCAAATCGCCGAACGCAGCAGTAGTAAACTTTTACACCTGGTCAATCAGTTGCTTGATTTGGCTAAACTAGAGGGGGGCGCAATGAAACTCGAAAATTCCTGGGGCTCCCTGGACGATACCCTTGCCCAGATTTCCGTAGTTTTTGAAGAAGCTGCACTGCGCAAGCACATCACCCTGACTGTAAATGCAACTGTAGCGAAGGTGGAGGAAAGTTATTTTGACTCGGATAAACTCGAAAAAATCATCAGCAACCTCCTGGCTAATGCCCTGAAATATACCCCTGAAGGAGGTAGTGTTCAGTTGCAATGGTATACGGAACAGGCAGAGGTAGGAAAAAAAATACTGTGTGTAGAAGTCAAAGATACTGGACCTGGTATCGCAGCCGAGCACCAAGCGCACATTTTTGAACGCTTTTATACCTTGGACCGAACTGTTTCCGATGCCCAAGCCAGTACTGGAGTGGGATTGTCCTTGTCTAAAGAATTGGCTGAAATGATGGGTGGACAAATTGAGGTAGAAAGTACCCTGGGGATGGGTGCTTTATTTAGGTTGCGTTTGCCCGTACAAATTTCTCCTGTGGGGCATAAAATGCTGCCTCCTCAGTTGAATCCTGTGGATACACAAAAGTGCAATCAGCAAACTACTTCGCACGAAGGGACGCTGGTACTTGTCGTGGAAGACAATGATGATTTGCGCGATTTTTTAGTGCAAACCTTACGTGCAAAATATGAAGTAATCAGTGCCATCAATGGAAAAATTGCATTTGAAATGGCCTGTGAACACATCCCGGATGTAATCATTTCGGATTTGGTGATGCCAGAGGTAGATGGTCTAGCCTTACTTCAACGATTGAAAAATGAAATTACGACCAGCCATATTCCGCTTGTCTTGCTCACCGCAAAATCAAGCCTGGAAAGTCGAATCAAAGGCTTGAAATATGGAGCAGAAGCCTATCTGCCCAAACCCTTCAATACCGAAGAATTGAAGGCCTGGATCGATACCTTATTGGAAAACCGCCGCCAATTACAACTTCGGTTCAATTTACCCCAAATTGGTAACATACCAGACCAGCAGGCGACCACTCCATCGCCTCAAATCAACCACCTGGATGAGGAGTTTTTACAACGCTTGGAAAAGGTCATCAATCAGGAACTGGACAATGAAAACCTCAACGTAGAGGACCTGGCTCGGTTGATGTTCATCAGTCGGTCCCAATTGCACCGCAAAGTCATTGCAGTCACCGGGTTGTCCAGCACGGAATTCATCCGCAAATTTCGCCTGGAGCATGCCATGCATTTACTGCAAACCGAACGGGGCAAAGTTTCAGACATCGCCCAAAGGGTTGGTTTCCGCAATGTCAAATACTTTTCTACGGCATTCAAAGAGCATTTTGGGAAGTCTCCCAGTGAAATTTGACACCCTATTTTTTCCAAAATTGTGGTTTTTAACTCAAAATGGCACCGTAGCAAACCCAATTGCAACGTCATCAAACCTCGTTTTTACGATTTTCGCCCATCTTTGTGACCGGAAAACACCTCAACCCACAACGAAAAATAGAAGGAGTCAATAATATTTCATGTGCCCGCAGTCCAGTACTGCGGGCACTTTTTTTATTGATAAACTCATTTTTGGGTCAGGTTTTCAAGTAGAACCACTTAAGAATCACTAAAGATGGATGGAAATTGAATGAATGTTTGTAAATTTGTCACCGACCTAAATGTTGAGTACCAAGTTCAACCTACTTTACAAGACTTAAATGTTTCTAATCAATCATTTTCTTATGAAACAAACGACCTTTACTAGCTGGATGACCAAAACAGCAAGCGCGTGCTTGGTGATTTTGGCTACACTGGTTTTTGGTTCCAACCTTTCTGCACAAGCAACCAA
>JAIXOO010000143.1 GCA_027486765.1 Saprospiraceae bacterium | reverse complement strand
TGCCGTACTGCATTCACCTGCAAAGTAGGAGATGTAGCCAATTGCCAGTG
Organism: Saprospiraceae bacterium; assembly: GCA_027486765.1. Lineage (GTDB taxonomy): Bacteria > Bacteroidota > Bacteroidia > Chitinophagales > Saprospiraceae > Haliscomenobacter. The sequence continues at coordinate 17,271 of JAIXOO010000143.1, read as the reverse complement.
CGCAGAGGTGAAGGTTTCTACCGAAACACATGCCTTCTTAGCTACCACGCAGTACGATTGTTTGTGCAAAGACTGTTTGGCGCATTACGAACATTTGGTCAAGGTTGCTCGGGGGCACCGCTTTCCTGCTCAGCGCGAGCTGCTGATCGAAGGTTTGCACTACTACAAGGAAAATGGATTTTGGGTGTTTACGGAGTTGTACCACTTGCTACGCGGGCGCTGCTGTGGCAGTGGCTGTCGGCATTGTGTGTATGGGTTTAAGAAGGAGCTTTAAGCCCAAACAACTAATTTTCAAAACCATAGATAGTTAATCAGCTTATATAGAGGCACTTTTTCGCCATTAAAGTGATGATAAATATCATTGGTGAGTTTCATTGTTTGGTCTACTTTTGATTCAGTTTAAATAAAAACAACTGATGCAGACAAACAAACTGGACATCCGTACTGAGCAAGATGTTGAATTGATGGTAGACTCCTTCTACGCCAAGGTCAACCAGGACCCATTGTTATCTTATGTGTTCAATGATTTTGCGGAGGTAGACTGGCAAAGTCATTTGCCTAAAATGTATCAGTTTTGGAGCAGCCTGATTTTTGGAAACCAAAGTTACAAAGGCAATCCTTTTGCAGCTCATGTGCCTTTGCCCGTAGATAAAACCCATTTTGATCGATGGATCAGCTTATTTGAAGAGAATATCGACGAGTTGTTTGCCGGAGCAGTAGCCGAACACACCAAGTTGAGGGCAAAGTCAATTGCTTATGTTTTTTCAACAAAACTTGCTCAGATAAAAAGTCTTACCTTGTAAATAGGAGAATTTTTCCAGTTTTTTATATGGTTTTGATCAAGGATATTTATCAGAAGATTAAGTTTGAATAACTCAAAAGCTTAACCTCAACACCGTTACTGGCTGATTCTCCAACATCGTCACCACCCACAAATCCCCATACCCATCATTGGGTTGGTAATTTTTAGTCCCGGTCAGTTGGTTCAACAAATCAGGGACGGTATTAGAGTGCCCTACCACCAGTACCTTTTTGCCCGATTTGCGCAGTTGTTCGCCAAAATTGGCATCCCTGGGCTCATACGCTGCCGGGCTAAGCTTCATGGCATTGGCCAGCGGTTCAGCTGTCTGCATGGTCCGTTTGTAGTTGGTGGAATAGACTGCTTCAATCCCGGTATTTTTAAGAATTTCCGCCAGGTGGGTCGCACGTTTTTTCCCTTCTTCAGCCAGATTGGGATTGTCGGTGCTTTCCATCGCTTTTTCGCAGTGGCGAACGATAAAAATGACGGAAGGAGTCGTTTGGGCCTGCCCGATAGACAGCGCCAGGAAAAACAGGATGGAGAGGAATGATGCTTTCATGGTACAAAAATAAAAAAATGGATCAATTGAGCACTATCTTGATGCGTAAGGAACGCAAAGGGAAGCAAAATAACGTGCGCCTGCAGCGTTGCAACGTATCGAAATACAATCTTGCTTCGCTGTACTATTTTTCGGAACTTCGCAAAGCCGCAGCGCGTTATGGGCTATTTCAGCACACACCGCAACCAACGCGACAATACATGAAACAATGATAACCGGAAAAGACCTCATCGACTTGGGTTTTAAGCCAAACAAATGGTTCAAGGACGCTATTGAATATGCCAACCAGCATCAACTTTCTGGCGATAGCCTGACAAGTTACCTGGAGACATTCCGACCCAATCATATTGAGCCGTTTGCCGAACCGGTGGACTTTTACAAAAACATAAGAGCGGAGACAGCAGAGGAAATTTCAAACGTTGAAAGTGTACTTTCGACAATGAATGACCTGATGAAAACACCAACTTTGGTAGCAGGTGCGGTCATGCCGGACGCTTGTCCGACCGGCAATGGACAAATTCCAGTGGGAGGCGTTGCAGTTGCAAAAAATGCAATTCACCCTTCAATGCACAGTGCCGACATCTGCTGTTCGGTTATGATGACAAATTTCGGGATGTTATCGCCAAAGACGGTTTTGGATATGGCTCATTCCATTACCCATTTTGGCGGTGGCGGACGAGCAGAATATTCTATCCTACCCAAGGAATTTGAAGAAAAAATTTCAGAAAACAGGTTTCTAAATTCGGAACGTAGTTTAAGTTTGGCAAGGACACATTTGGCAACGCAAGGGGACGGAAACCATTTCCTGTTTGTTGGTATTTCCAAAAACACAGGCGAGACCATGATGGTTACCCACCACGGTAGCCGTGGCTTTGGGGCAAACCTTTACACACAAGGAATGAAACTGGCTGAATATTTCCGAAAAGAAATATCACCAAAAACCGCAGAGAAAAACGCTTGGATACCTTACGACACCGACGAGGGAAAAGCATATTGGGACGCATTGCAATTGGTTCGGGAGTGGACAAAGTTGAACCACACGACCATTCACAACGCAACTACTCAAGGCCTAAAGATTGACCCGTTCGACCGATTTTGGAACGAACACAATTTTGTGTTTAAAGAAAATGATCTGTTCTACCACGCCAAAGGTGCAACACCATTGGACGACAAATTTGTTCCTGACAGCAAAGACGGTTTGCGACTCATTCCCTTGAACATGAGCGAGCCCGTATTAATTGTAAAAGGCAACACGACCGCCAACAATTTAGGTTTTGCACCACACGGCGCAGGACGAAACATCAGCCGTGGACGACACAAGAAAAATCTGGCCCACAAGACGATTGACCAAATTTTTCAAGAGGAGACGAAAGGTTTAGACATTCGTTTTTTCTCAAACCACATTGATATTTCAGAATTACCAAGTGCCTACAAAGACGCAAGTATGGTAAAGCGACAAATGCAAGAATTTGGACTTGGCGAAGTGCTTGACGAAATTATGCCCTACGGTTGCATTATGGCTGGTGACTGGGAAATAGACGCAGCCTGGAAAGTAAAAGCGAGAGAGAAGTACAAAAACAGAGAGGAGAACGGCGAGGGTGCTCTTTAATAATAATTTCAGCCAGATCGCGAACCCCATGTCGTTAAAGGGTATACCAACAAGCCTTCAATCCGCAAAACAGCAACTTTGATCATGAAACAAAACAACACAAACGAACATCCATCAATTGGGCAAGGTGCGACACCTTTCGCACAGACCTATTTTCACGGGACAAAAGCGGATTTGAATGTTGGCGACTTGATTAAAGTTGGATTTAACTCAAACTATGGGCAAAGAAAAAATGCCAAATATATTTTTTTATCTGCCACATTGGATGCTGCAATTTGGGGTGCAGAGCTTGCAGTGGGTGAAGGGCGAGAGAGAATTTATTTGGTAGAACCAACCGGCGAGATTGAAGACGACCCCGACTTGACTGACAAAAAATTCCCTGGAAACCCAACAAAATCTTATCGTTCGACAGAGCCTTTCAGGGTTGTAGGAGAAGTTTCTGTATGGAAAGCACACCCACCCGAGCAGGTTAAAGCAATGAAAGACGCCTTGGAAAAACTTAAACAAGAAGGCATTGATTCACTAAACGACTAAACTGTTTGGGGGCCAAATTTTAACGCAGAAAGAACCATGTGGTCCTGATAGACAAAGTTTTCGGTGGATTTACAAACATTTACATCTCGGTTACTTCTTTTTACAAATAAAAAGCGTCAGGATAGTTGACCCCCAATATCTTTGGAGGAGAAAAAAACAACTATGGCACTGAACAAAATCTTGCTTTTTAGCTTTTTGACCATTTTTTCTGCCTGCAAGGGACAAGTAAAAACCAACACCCCCAGAGACCTCGTTCTTTCCGAACCAGGCCCAACCGTAATCAAAAACTTTAAGGCAGCTGCTCTGGCCCCCGATTTTGACACGACCTTGGTCAGTCAATACATCCGCAGTATTTTTCAGGATTCGAAAGGGAATTTATGGTTTGGCACCCTAGGCGAAGGCGTAGTGAGGTATGACGTCAAAACCTTGACCTACTTTTCTAATCCTGATGGGTTCGAGAACAATACGGTTTATGCTATCAATGAAGATAAAAGTGGTCACATGTGGTTTGGCACTGATCAGGGCGTTTATAAATATGATGGAAAAACCTTTAGGCAGTACAATCAAAAAGATGGCCTGAGCCATGTAGATATAACCCGCAAAGGCATCCTGGTAGACCAATCGGGTACGATTTGGGTAGGCACCCATGGTGGCGTTTTCAGGTATGACCCATCTGCTGATAGCAAAGGGGAGCCAAGTTTTTCCTTGTTTCAAGCCCTTCCTCCAATCAATGTTGCGGGCATCATGGAAGACCGGAGTGGAAACATTTGGTTTGCTTCTTCGGATAAAGGAGTTTTTCGCTACAACCCTTCGGCTTCGCTCACGGCAGGTGGAAAAACAATGACCAATATTGCAGAAAAGGAAGCTTTGGGGGATAACTATGCGGGAGGCATGGCACAAGACAAGGATGGAAATATGTGGTTTACGATGAAAAACGGCATTTGCAAATATGACCCTTCGGCAGAGCTCAGGGCAGGTGGAAAAACTTTAACGGAATACACGCCCAAAGACGGATTAGGTGGAACTGAATTTTGGGGCATCTACATCGAGCAGTCGGGTATCATTTGGGTTACCGCCCGAGGCAGTACCACGAGATTTGACCCTTCCGTTCCTTTACCCAATCCACAAGCGTTTACCGTGTTTACGCCTGCTGACGGTTTAAATTGCTGTGTGCAAAGCATGTATCAAGACCGGGCTGGAAACATGTGGTGGGGTGCAGGGCAAGGGCTCTATCGATTTGATGGCCAACGTTTTTATCAGGTTAAGCAGCAAGGGCCGTGGTAGGTACAAAGGCTACCCTCAATTCCCATTCCTAAACTCCAGCGGCGTCATCAAAGTGCTTTCACTAGCTCACCAACGAGTAGACGTCGAAATTTGGCGTGGAACCTCCTTTGGCATTTTTTTGTTGCTTTGAATTATTTGGCATTTAAGAAAGGAGATTTATTGCTTAAAAACTCACTCACCGATAAATGACAAAGCTACTCTTCCCCGATTTTCTGGATCATCCCGAAAGCTACGACGCAGCCGAAGCGCTGTGGAAGGCTCGTTTTGATGCTTTAGCCGCAAAGTACCAATTTGCCTATGCCCCCTATATCAACGTCTTCACCCGCAATGGCGATAAACACCGTGACGGCAATCCTATCTTTAGCGCCGAAGTAAAAACCCTCAATCGTGCGGTGCGCATCATCCAGGAAGTCATTGAAGAGCCAGATGATTTTTTCATTTCAGCCTGGCTAGATACTTTTCCCATCGACGAAGACAATCCGTTGAATGAGTTGGTGATTGCTCTGGTATTATCAGAAGAAAGACTGGAAATCGCGGAACGTTTGATTGTACATTGGTTGGTGGAGGGGCGGGATAAAGTAGATATGGAAAAGGTACTGGAGGAGGAATTGGCCTTGTTGGGGTAATTTCAAACATACACACCAAAATAAAGTATGGGATTAGACATGCGACCAATGGGGAAACCCAAACCAGGATTTGAGAAGCGTTTTGTTAACATTTTTGAAATGGTAACGAAAGACAAAATTCCCCAACCTTCATTTCTTGACAAACTAAAAGGTAAAAAGTACCCGACAAAGGACGAGCTTTTACAGGAATGGTTCGCTAACCAAATCCAGACTTATGAGACCATCAAAGCTCCAAGAGTTGGACGAGACAAAGAAGCAGACGAATGGATTAGAAACAAATACAACGATCTGGAACAAAAGCCACTTTTAGAACAATTCTTGAAAGAACATGATGGCTATTATGTGATTGAACTTGCAAAAGAACAAGACGGAGTTCCTGTTTACATAGCAATGGGACAGGACGAAAATGTATTTAGGGGGCAGTTTCTTCAAGATTGTATTGACACAATAGGAGAAGACTTAGTCAACGAAGCATGGGAGACTAAACTTGCTGACGAGACATTGGACTATGGAAATAGACTTATGGCTATAGCTGACAAGATAGCAAAGGAAAGAAAATTAGAGTATTTGAAAACACAAAGATTACCGCCTGACAGTGATGAAGATACAATTGAAAGCAAGTTGCATATTGTGTATTCATTGGCTAAATGGTTAATATTTTACGGTAAAAATGGCCATGGTTATGAAGCCGACTTCTAAAAACTGCCTGTAACATTGCATTGGCTATATGTCAATTCCCATTCCTAAACTCCACTGGCGTCATCCCCGTCTTCGCCTTAAACAACCTCGAAAAATACTGCGGATATTCAAAGCCCAGCCCAAAAGCCAAGTCCCCCACTGATTGGTTGGAACTCAGCAAAAGGCTCTTTGCCTCCTCAATCAAATGATAATGAATGCGATCCTGCGCGTTCATCCCTGTTTCTCGCTTCAGCAAGTCACTCAGGTAGTTAGGGGACAAATACACCTGATCGGCCAGGTACTTCACTGTTGGCAAACCTTTTTCAGATGTGTTGGGCGACTGGAAGTACTGGGTCAACAGCTCCTCCACCTTGCTCAGGATGTCCTTGTTGGCGTTTTTCCGGGTGATGAATTGGCGGTCGTAGTAACGTGTGCAGTAATTCAGCAACAATTCCAGGTTGGAAACCAGCAGCGTTTGGCTGTGTCGATCAATGTTTTCGGCCAGCTCGGCGTTGATTTTTTGCACACAATCGAATAGAGTACGTTCTTCTTTTTCCGACAGGTGCAGGGCCTCGTTCGTTTCGTAAGAGAAAAAAGTGTAGTCCTTGATGCGCTGCCCCAAAGCCGTTCCCCGAATCAAATCGGGATGAAAAAAGAGCCCCCACCCCATGGCGTCGGCTCCTTTTTCAACTGCCTCATCCAAGCTAACCACTTGTTGGGGCGCGATGCACATCAAACTCCCCTCCTGGAAATCATAATGGTGGCGTCCGTATTTGAGGGTATTGACGCAGTAGTTTTTGTACATGATGGTATAAAAACCCGAACTCATTTTAAGACCCACGCCCAATTGCTCGTCGAATTGCGTAAAATCGACCACACTAAGCAAGGGATGTTTCGCTTTGGGTTGCTGCAACAACTCGTGCAAATCAGCAATGTTTTCCAGGTGAATGACCTTGCTCATGCTGGCTAAATTTGACTCATGACGATGCGATCGAATAAGCGATCTCCCAAATAAACACGCATCCACACCATTGGTTTAGCCCACTTGCCCACCCGGTAGCGGGTTTTAGGGTTGGCACTGTTTACAATTTGGACGATGGTGTCGGCGATTACCGAGGTTTTGGTGCCGCCCTGCTCGTACATTTTATGGGTAGCCACTACCAATTTATCGACAATACCTTTGTAAGGGCCTTTTCCCGAAAACGCACTGATGCTGTCCAACATCACCGAACCGAATTCGGTCTCAATAATCCCGGGTTCCAATACCACTACTTTGATGTTGAAGGGCTGCAATTCCAGGCGCAGACAGTCGCTCCAACCTTCCAGTGCGTGTTTGGTGGCATGGTACCAGGCCCCCATCGGTGTGTACATTTTTCCACCCATCGAAGAGGTATTGATGATGGTGCCGGACTTGGCCGCGCGCAGGTAGGGCGTTACTTTTTGGGTGAGTGAGGCCAGGCCAAAAAGATTCACCTCAAACTGCTTGCGCGCTTCACTGATGGGGATATCCTCCACCGAGCCATAAAGACCATAGCCCGCATTGTTCCAGAGCACATCAATTTTTCCTTCTGCCTGAATGATGGTGTCTATGGTTTTTTGCACATCCGCCTCCTGGCTGATGTCCATTTGGATCGGGAAACCACCTGCGGCTTTGATGTCCTGCATTTGTTCGATGCGTCTGGCAGCAGTGTAGACCTTATGGCCTTGTTCGATGAGTTTGAGGGCCGCTGTTTTACCCATTCCTGAACTTGCCCCCGTGATCAATATTACTTTGCTCATGTTTGAATGCTTTTGAATGATGGTACAAAGGTGCGGGGAAATGCGGTGGCGGGGATAATACAAATTCAGGGTGTTTGTATACTTTTTCTCGTTAATCCTTGGGCTCAAGAAAAAATGAACACTTATTTTTGCCCCACTACTAAGTACCAGGTATGTCATTTGTTTCCTTTCCCGTCAGGGTCTCTGCTGTTTCCAACGTCTTCCTTTTTGAGGATTTTCTCAAAAAATTCAACAACAAAAACTACATCAAATAAATCGCTAGCGATGAGTCTAAAGACCTATTCCGATGCAGATCTATTGAGTTTATTGAAAACAGATGACACACTGGCTTTCAAAGAATTGTACGATCGTTACTGGTACAAGATGTACAGCATTGCCCTGCGCAAACTGAACCGGAAAGAGGTAGCCGAGGAACTCGCCCAAGAGTTGTTTGTAATGCTTTGGCAAAAACGCACTACCCTGCGTATCATCAATTTGAATGCGTTTTTGCAGGTTTCGCTCAAAAACCTGGTCATTGATTACGTTCGGCACCACATTCAGGAAGAACACTACCTGGATTCCATTAAGCAGTATTTCCCACTTGAAATCATGAGCACTTCAGACATGGTCTATTTCAATGACTTGACGGAAGCCTTGCAAAAAGCGCTGGCCGAATTGCCCGAAAAAACCCGACAAATCTTTATGCTCAACCGCTTTGAGCGCCTGACCATCCGAGAGATTGCCGCACAACTCAACCTTTCTGAAAAGTCCATTGAATATCATCTCTCCCGCTCCACGACCTATCTGCGACAGCACCTGCGCGATTACAACGCGTATGGACTTACCTTCCTCACATTCTTACTTTATTAAATGTACTTTCTATTTTTAAAAAAAATTAAAAATACTCCCAATCTGATTTAGGGAAAAAAATTACTTGCCCGTCTACCAATATATAATTCGGTAAATAGGCATGAGCAAAGAAAAATATCAGGCATTATTGGCAAAATACTTAAATGGGGAGTGCTCTGACGAAGAAAGAGCATTGCTAGACCAATGGTATGAAGCCTTACATGCAAGCGCTGAAAACACCAAAGACATCGATCCAGAGCGCAAAACCAGCTTTTTAGAACGGAACTGGGAAGCCCTGCTCGCCAAAACCCACCCCGAAAAAGAAGCGCAGAAACCCCTGTTCAAGTGGTGGCGTTGGATGGCTGCGGCCTCACTCTTATTGGCCATTAGTGCCACCTACTTTTGGGGCAATGAGTGGCGGTCATCCTCTACCCAACCCATTGCCGAAACCCAATCTGGCATCAAAAAAACCAACCTCACTCCCCTGGCACAAACCATCACTTTGCCTGATGGCAGTACAGTCGTATTGGAAAAAAATGCCAGTCTCATCACCGCCCGAGATTTTGGAACGCAGCAACGTACGGTTTACCTGGAAGGAGGGGCCTTTTTCAGGGTCAAACCCAATGCTAAAGTTCCTTTTTTGGTACATACTGGCGATGTTGTCACCGAAGTACTGGGTACCAGTTTCCGGATTCAGCCACTGGCCAATGAGCGGGACATTGAAGTGTCGGTCAATAGTGGCCGCGTCTCGGTGTACACACTCGAAAAGAACACAGTGAAAAAACGGAATGGGGTAATCCTCACTCCGAACCAAAAGGCCATCATCAGTACCGAACTCAAAACCATCCAGCAGGGTATCGTTGAGCACCCTACGCTGGTGGATAAAGGCATTTCAGAAGCCAGTTTCATTTTTGAGGAAGCCACCGTTGAGGACGTGCTCAAATCCATCCAAAACGCTTACGGAATAGAGGTTGTAGTCCTTAATCCCGCAGTAAAAGTATGTGCATTTACTGGGGATTTGAATGGACTGGAGCTGTTCCAGCAACTGGAGTTGATGTGTGGGGCCATCAATGCAAAATTTGAAACCCGTGGCACGGCCATTTTTATTCTTGGAAAAGGCTGCGATTGACCTGTTTTTGCTGCAATCGTGGAACGCTATATTGACATTTAGTGGGGCAAAAATAAGTGCTCATTTTTCCTAAGCCAAAGGATTAGATAAGACACTTAAAATGAAACGTTTACTCATCTAATCCTTTGGCAAAATGAGCCCTTATTTTTTGTCGCCCATTAGAGCCTACATCTGCCAAATCGAATGAAGGAATGAATGTTGTCAAAAAACAGAAAATTTCTTTACAGAACCGTTTGGTATTCACTCAAATCCAAAACATTACAGTTTATGAAAACATCGCTACAAATTTTGCCGATGCTTTGTAAAATGCTCAAACTGCCTTTGTTTCATGTGTTGACCCTCATGCTTTTTTGTGGGTTTGTTTATGCCAACAAAGGCTTTGGTCAAGACATTCTCAACACGCCTGTAACCCTTACATTTAAAGATGTTGAAGTCAAAAAAGCACTTCAACTCATTGAAAAAAAGGTGGAAGTAAAGTTTGTCTACAGTTCGAGCACCATCAATGCCACCCAAAAAGTATCGCTAAACGCCAACAGCAAAAAACTGGAGTTGATCCTGAATGAATTGTTCAATCCCCTGGAAGTGAATTACGTGATCGCCAGGAATCGAATCCTGCTCAAAAAAATGAGTATGAGCATGATTCCCAAAATCGAAAAAACAGAGTTGGGGGAACCTGTACAGATGATTGCACAGACTGTAAAAGGGAAAATAACCGATGAAAAAGGAGAAACACTCATTGGCGCAAACATCCTCTTGAAAGGTAGCACCACGGGTGCAGTAACCAATGTAGATGGCCGCTACGAGCTCCAAGTTCCTGATGCAAATGCTGTTTTGGTCATTTCTTATACCGGATTTGTTACCCAGGAAGTCATAGTTGGCAACCGCACCGAAGTAGACATCGTGCTGGTTTCAGATGCAAGTGCCCTGGATGAAGTAGTGGTCATCGGATATGGCACCCAGAAAAAAGAAAACCTGACCGGTGCCGTTTCTACCATCGATTCCAAAGTCATTGAAAACCGCCCGGTCAGCAACCTGGCCAACGCCCTCCAGGGAGTAGCCTCCGGGCTCATCATCACCCGAGGTACTGGCCAACCTGGCAGCGAAGGGATTGGCATCCAGATCCGAGGTGCTACTTCCGCCAACGGAAACGTGGATCCATTGGTGATCTTGGATGGGGTAACCGTGTCCAGCTTTACACTGCAAACCCTCAACCCCAATGACGTAGAGAACATCAGCGTGCTCAAGGATGCGGCGGCGGCGGCCATTTACGGTGCACAAGCAGCCGGAGGGGTGATCTTGATTACGACCAAAAAAGGGAAATCGGGTAAAACCGTTTTTGATTATTCCAACCAGATTGGAGTGGATTGGGCACTGAATGTACCTCAAAGACTCTCACTGTTGGAAGAAGCAGAATACGCTAACCTGGCGCGCAAAAACTCAGGTTCTGGCCCGGAATACAACGATCAGGAATTGCAACGCATCCGCGACAATATTCCTTACGTGGTCAATCCGAGTGATACAACGCGCTACATTTTTTACAACCAGGAAGACCTCATCAGCCAGGTTGTTCGGGATTACACGCCCATGCAAACCCACAATCTCTCGGCCAGAGGAGGCAATGACAAGACGAATTTCCTGATTTCACTAGGCTATTACGGCAAACAAGGAACCTTCAAAGTAGGCCCCGATCGCCTGGACCGCTACAACCTGCGCATCAATCTGGGCACACAACTGACCAAACACTTGTCGCTGGATTCGCGCATCGCTTATACGCTACAACAACAACAATCACCATCCGTGGGAACTGACGGCGGCGGCCTGGTTTATCAGGTATACCGCTTGCGTACCCGTTACCCCATTTTTACTCCTGAAGGAAGGTTAAATGGGGGTGCTGGTTCTTCCGCTAACAACACCTACGCTTTGTTGCGTGAAGGAGGCTACAACAACATCGACCGCAATTTTTTTGATGGAGTATTCACGTTCACTGCCGCCAATTTCGTCAAAGGGCTTAAGCTAAAGGCAGTACTGGGACAGCAATATCGGTTTGGGGCAAGAGAACTTTTCTCCCGCACAGTTGAATTGTGGGGCCGTTTTACCCCGATTTTTTACCTCAACAACCCCAACTCGTTCTCACGCACCAATGAATTGACCAAAAACACCAACTTGCAATACCTGGCCGATTACGATCTGGCTCTGGGTAAAAATAAGTTTCACATTCTGGCAGGTTACCAGTGGGAAGACAACCGTTTTCAAGGCGTAACCACCAGCTCCAACTCGCTGGTGAGCAACGACCGTCCTACCCTCAACCTGGGCAACGACCTGACCAAATCCAACAGCGAAACGATCAATACGTATGCCTTTCAGTCTTACTTCGGCCGCTTCAACTATTCATTCAATGACAAATACCTATTGGAGGCGACCGTAAGGGTAGATGAAAGTTCACGTTTGGCCCCAGGCTTGCGCACCAAAACTTTCCCTTCTGCTTCGGTAGGTTGGAACCTGCACCGTGAGCCTTGGTTCAACAAAACGCTGCCCTTTGTTTCGGGCTTCAAACTCCGGGCTTCCTGGGGGCGTTTGGGCAACGCCTTGGGTATCGGTTTGTACGACTATTTGAGTCTGCTTACTCGTGGTTCTGCGCTGGTGCTTGGAGGTTCCGAAGCCCGTACTTCTTACTTTTTTGAAAACACGGTTCCTTCTTCTGAACTATCCTGGGAAACCATCGAAACCAGCAACGGCGGGGTAGACATTGCCTTGCTGAAAAATCGCCTGCAAATCAGCGCGGATTATTACATCAAGTTCAACAAAAACATGCTCACACCATTGCAGTTGCCCGCAACCTTTGGGGTGGGAACTCCGCGCATCAACAATGGTGAGCTCAAATCCTGGGGATGGGAAACCGAATTGAATTACCGCAGCAAAGCGGGCACCAAGTTTACGTACTCGGTGGGCATCAATGTATCTGACAACCAAAACGAACTCATCAGCTATGCCGGACGCCGGGTATTGAACGCTGGTTCCGTAAGTTTACTCGAGGGATACCCCCTCAATACTTTCTGGGGTTACCTCACCGACGGGTACTTTCAGAATGCGGATGACGTGAAAGCACACGCCTTCCAGGATAGTCGGACTGGTGCCGGCGATGTCAAATTCATTGACCAGAATGGCGATGGAAAACTGACCGTAGGCAAAGGCTCTCCTGAAGACCCCGGTGATTTGGTCCTGTTGGGTACCGATCAGCCCCGTTTCACCTTCGGCTTGAACCTGAGTCTTCAGTGGAAAGGTATTGATTTTTCAGCCTTCATTCAAGGTGTAGGCCGGCGCAATTTCCTGCCCAACGGCGAAGCACTGCAACCACTTTCGCAGTCCTGGAAGCAGCCCTTGGCCATCCACCGCGACTACTGGACACCGGAGAACCCCAATGCGGCATTCCCTCGGCCTTTCCTGCAGGGTGCTTTCCGCTACCTGCCTTCCGACAAGTGGATCATGAATGGCCAATATGCCCGTTTGAAAAACATTCAAATCGGCTACACGCTGCCTACCAACTTGTTGAAAAAGGTTAAACTTTCCCGGGCCAGAATTTTTGTAACGGGTCAGGATTTGTTCACCGTATCACAATTGGGCATTTTTGACGACTACTTCAATCCAGAACAGCGCAGTGGGGTAGAAAACGACTATCCATTTTTTGGAACTGCCGCAGTGGGCCTGAATTTGTCCTTTTAAGGAATGGAAATGAAATAAAGTAAACGAGTTGACAGCGCTATTTTTTGATTTGGCAAGGCGCGAGAAAGGCGCATAGTACACTACGCAACTGAGGAGCAACGCAGCAAAATCAGAAAAGAGCCGGTCAAGTGTTTACTTTATTTTATTTCCATTCCTAACCTCCATTTTTTGACGTTCTAAAGCTTTTTCATCATGAAAAATACCTTTAAATTTTTCTTTACTGTGCTGATTCTGGGGCTTTTTAATGCCTGCGATGTAGACCGTTTGCCTGAAACTCAGCTCAGTGACCCGGCTTTTTGGAAAACCGAAGCCGATTTACAGACAGCCGCCAATTACCTGTATACCTTTTTTCCAGGTTTACCCAATACCGACGACAACTGGTCGGATGAAACCTACGCCCGGGCTCCAAACACCATCAGCGATGGGTCGCGGATTGCCCCGGCTACCGATGGTAGTTACAACACGCCTTATCGCTTGATCCGGGCAGCCAACAACATCATTGCCAAAGGGCCACAAGCTTCCGCGACAGGTGTTTCCGCAGCTACGATTGACCGTTACATTGGTGAGGCACAATTTTTCAGAGCTTGGGCCTATTTTTCCTTGTTGCAACGATACGGAGGTGTACCGCTGATTTTGACTACGCTGACGGAAAATTCGCCTGAACTGGAAGCTCCAGCCGCTACCCGGGAAGCAGTGGTAGAAGCCATTTACAAGGATTTGGATTTTGCTGCATCCAAGTTGCCTACGCCCAAAACCTTGGGTGCAACCGGGTATGGCCGCATTTCCAATACCGCCGCCTTGGCCTTCAAAGCCAGAGTAGCCTTATTTGAAGGCACCCGAGCCAAATTTCATGCTTATGGCGAACCCAATAAGCATTTGGCGCTGGCGGTTGCTGCGTCCAAAGCAGTCATCGATAGCAAAGAGCATGGCCTGTTTGGCAACTATTACAACTTGTTTCAACTAGCGGGCGAAGGACCTTCGAACAAGGAGAATATCCTGGTGCGCAAGTACGGAGTAAGTTTGGCCGATAACGTATCTACTCACAATGCTGCGCGAAACCTCGAAAATGGTTCGGCTAGTCCCACCAAAAGTCTGGTCGATGAATACCTGATGACCGATGGTTTGCCGACTACCAAGTCTCCTTTGTACCAGGTGCCCGTAGCTTCCATTGATCTGTTTAAGAACCGCGACGAACGGCTTTCAGCTACCATTATGAAAAGAGGAGATGCCTATATTGGTTCAAACCCTGTGTTTGCCATTGCACCGCTGGTATTCAATTTTACAGGTTTTTGCTCGCGCAAATACTTCAATCTCGACGACTGGACCAATCAGCGCTCCTATATTGACGGCATTTTGATCCGATATGCGGAAGTGCTGCTCAATTATGCCGAAGCCAAATTTGAATTGGAAGGTAGCATCAGCGACGCAGATTTGGATTTGAGTGTAAATCTCTTGCGCACCCGGGGCAAAATTGCCAAGTTGAGCAATGCCTTTGTGACGACCAATGGCCTGGACATGCGCACTGAACTTCGCCGCGAGCGCCGGGTAGAGTTGGCCGTGGAAGGCTTCCGCTATTGGGACCTCAACCGTTGGAAAACGGCAGAAATCGAACTGGTTAAGCCAATTCTGGGGAACTTCTTCTTCAAAACCGAGTTTGGGACGGCCACTACGGTGAAGCTCACGCCAGATAACTTCATTTTGGTACAGGATGCCAACTTCCGTAAGTTTAATCCAACCAAGGATTACCTCTGGCCCTTGCCCATCAACGAAATTAGTTTAAATCCTTCCTTAAAGCAGAATCAAGGTTGGTAAGCACTAGAGCCCCTCAAGTTTGTTTGAGGGGCTTTTTTTCTAGCAATCCCATTCCGCCCAAAATATCGAGCCATGCAAAACATATCCCTAAGCTGGTATTCCCTGACTCTCCTTGCCCTACTGAGTTTTTTTTCTTGCATCAAAGACGCCGAACCGATCCCGGAACCAGTCGTATTTACCGGTTTTTTGGCCAACATCAAAAAAGACCATCCTCGTTTGTTGCTGTTGGACACTCGAATCGAAGAACTCAAACAATTCCGCAAAACCGACCCACTCCTCGATCAATACATCAGCGCTTGCCTCAGCCGGGCCAATTCCTATTTGACCAAGCCCGTTTTGGAAAGGGTGCTGACTGGCCCACGCTTGTTGTCGGTAAGCCGGGAACTGTTGATCCGCTCGTACTGCCTGTCCTTTGCCTACCGTTTCACCGGTGATAGAAAGTACTTCGAAGCCGAAATCAACAACCTCAAAGCCGTTTGTGCTTTTTCGGATTGGAACCCTTCTCATTTTTTGGACGTAGCGGAAATGCTGCATGGTGTTGCCATTGGGTTCGATTGGCTGTATGCCGATCTCAGTAAAGCCGACCGCGAAATCCTGCGCGAAGGCATGAAGAAACATGGCCTGAATGAGTACCAAAAACGCGGCGGCGAATGGTGGAACAAGGCCGAAAACAACTGGAATCAGGTGTGCAACGCAGGTTTGATCGTCGGCGCCTTGGCCCTGGCCGAAACCGACCCTACTTATGCCCAGGAACTAGCCCCCAAGGCCATCAACAATCTTTCCGTCGCCCTCAAAAACTACGCGCCAGATGGCCTGTGGTACGAAGGACCCGCCTATTGGAGCTACGCCACCGAATACCTGAGCTATGGCATGGCTGCCTTGGAATCAGCGCTGGGCAATATGCAAGGCCTCGACCAGCACCCTGGACTACGCGAAACGGGCTTGGTGCCGATGGTTTGCGCTTCACCCAACTACAACTTTCTCAATTTTGCGGATGCCGGAGAAAACAGCCGCTCGGATGCCTCTCCTGCCTTTATGTTTTTGGCCAAAATTTACCAAAATGCGAATATTTCCAACTATTACCACGAAGTGATCAAAGCGCGCAACTTGCTGCCGCACCCCCTAGGCGTGGTTTGGTACCAGGCACCTAGCAATACCGCCGCCCCCCGCACGCTGGATCAGTTTTTCAAGGGAAAGGTAGAAGCGGTCGTTTTTCGTTCGGCCTGGAACGACCCCAAAGCGCTGTGGTTGGGCATCAAAGGGGGTGTCAACGGTTCAGAACATTCTCACCTCGATTTGGGCAATTTTGAACTGGAAGCTGGAGGCGTGCGTTGGGCCAAAGACTTAGGGTCGGACGATTACAACCTGCCCGGCTACTGGACGATGGGGGTGAATGGCCAACGCTGGAGCTATTACCGCCTCAATTCCTTCAGTCACAATGTGCCCTTGCTGGGCAACCAAAACCAGTATCCTTTGGCGAAAGCACAGTTCAGCCAAGTTGAACTCAATGCCGCAACCCCTTTTGCCATCCTCGACTTGACGGAAGCCTACCGTGATTTGGCCAGCAAAAGCACCCGCAAAGTGAGTTTGATCAACCAACGCAGCGCTTTTTTGATCGAAGATGAGTTTGTTTTGACCAAGAATACGGAAGTGGCCTGGGGAATGATGACCGCCAACAGCATTGAAGTCCAGAAAGGAGGCAAGGCCATTTTGCGCAATGCCACGATTACCACGCGTACCCTGGAAGCAGAGGTTATTTCACCTCAGGGTGCAGAATTCAGCGTTGAATCCGCCGTACAAAAGGCCCCCGAAAAATTGAACACTGGTCATTCCCGCTTGATGCTTCGTTTGCCCAATCAAACGGGAACTGTCAAAGTCATCGTGAAACTTACGCCGAAAGGTTAAATTTGTCTT
>JAIXOO010000168.1 GCA_027486765.1 Saprospiraceae bacterium | reverse complement strand
GCAAGGAAGGGGATATCTGGAACGCTGATTATTGGTACAATCGGGCTGGGCGAAAGCGGCCGCCGTATGGTTTGGAGCAGGAATGGCAGGAAATGGTGGAGTGGTTTTTGGCGCATTAACTTTTAAGAAAAATGCTGGCAACGCGCATATTGCACATTGCCAGCAAATTCCATCTATCGAATTATCTCACCTTGTACAAATCCCAGTTTACCTCCGCTTGTGGATGTGGGAATTGCTTGAATATCGTACCCTTATCAAAAGAAGTTGGTATTTCACTGAGTTTGTCATAGCGTCGGGCATCGATCCAACGGTGTCCCCAAGGCTCGGCCCAAAGGGAATACCGGCGCTGATAAAGGATTTCATTGATCAAGGCTGCAGTTGTCGTCTCTCCAGTGTAATTGCCAATTCCGGCTGCATTGCGGATGATGTTGATGGTTGCCACTGCTTCAGCTGTCTGATTGAGATTGGCGTGTGCTTCGGCTTTCAACAAAATGAGTTCCTCGTTGCGGATGAAGGGAATTGGTGAGGTATTGCTTGCCCAACGTGCATCCTGGTGAGTACCCGTAAGCGGTGTAGCATCGGTAGTAACGAGCACTGGAGTGGTTCTTTGTAAAAACTTCTTAGCTACGCGGGTATCTCCAGGTGTGGCATCTGCCAATACAGAAGGATGCACCACAATGATGGTGTTTACCGCCGCATTGGGTACATAGAATAAGGGGTTGAAGCCATCTGGTGGGCCACTAAAAGGGTGGGCGGGGCCCGCATTTAGATTCCCTGCCAAGTCCATGAAGGACCCATTCAATGCACTCAAAACGCCTTGCCAATCTTTGCGGTAGGCATTCAACCGGGCTAGGATGGCCTGGTTCACCTTACGAAGGCCGTCGATGGTATTGAACCCCGTAAAACCGGGAGTGAGGCGCAGGGGAAAATTGCCAGTACCTGCTGCGGATAAATCCTGGTTGGCCGCATCGAGTACCGACTTGATGTAGGTCAAGGCTTCCTCATATTTCACAAATGGGCCTGGATTTAGGGGATCTTTCACATCGATGCGGATTCCGTTTTCATACACGAAATTTGCCGGAATCATAAATTGATAACCCTGGATCATTTTGGCAAAACCAGATACAGCTTTCTTCTCCGCGTCACTTAACAATTGCGAACCATTGGCTGCATTGATGAGGACATCTGCCTGCTTGATGGCCTGATAGGGAGTAGCCCAGGAGCCGCCTCCAGTAGCACCAAATCCGAAGTAAGCACGGTCTGGGACACGGCCAGCCTGGCCCAGCCAGTCGGTTTGGAAGCGGGGGTCGGAAGCATTGAGGTACCAAATTTCCCGGCCAAAGGTATTCCAGGCTTGAGATATATTGGTTACATAGCCCCGGTGCGCTGACTCAAGTCCAGTGAGTACAAATTGTACCTGTTCTCGCGTGGCATTGTTGGCAACACTGCCCAATGAAGGGTTGTTGGGGTCGACAATTTCTTCCAGTTCCAGCGGATTACAGGCCGAAAAAACCAGGATCGCCAGGGGAAGTAGGATATATTTAAATGTCTTTTTCATGTTTGAACCATTTTGGGATTAAAAATCAAAGTTGACGTGGAAAAAGAGCCTGCGCTGAGTCGGGTAGGGGGCTATGTCCACGTTGTTGGCCACCGATTGAGCTCCGAAAGTAGAGGTCTCCGGATCGTATCCAAAATAATCTGTGAAAAGGAACACGTTATTGGCCGAGGCACCTACCTTAATCCCCTGGAAAGCTCCGTTTAAGAAGTTAGACAAGGTTTTTTTGGGGAAAGTGTAGTACAAGCCAATTTCACGCACTTTCAGAAATGTGGCATCCATTACCCAACGACCAGCATTGTTGTAAGGAGCTGGGGGACGTTGGCGACCATTCGGGACTTCGTCTTTGTTGTCATCATCAAACCAACCCGGAGTAGTACCACCACTGTCGCTCAAAAATGCAGTCAAGTTGATGTTGTCGCCTCCCTTTTTCCAATCCAACAAGAATGAAAATTCCAGGTTTTTCAGAATGCTAAACTGGTTGAAGAACGACATATTGAAGTCGGGTTGGTTGTCGCCCCAGAAGGTAAAACCACCAGGATTGGTTGCCACGGCTGGAGAGCCCACAATAGTTGTAGGGGCATATCCTTCTGAATAAAGAAAAGTACCCAAACCTGATCCAAAAGCACCTTGGATATAAGTTGGAATGCCCAACCTTGTCATCTGTACGCGGTTGCGCCAGAACAGTACACGTGAGAACCAGCGGAAATTAACAGATTCAATAGGGGTACCTGAAACCCCGAGCTCCAGGCCTTTGTTTTGCAATTCCGCTTCATTGCTAGGGGTACTTGTTACCCCAGCTGAAGGAGCTAGACTCAGGTTCTGAATGTTATTTTGGGTGTTTTTAATGTAGTAAGTAGCTTCAATGGCCAGGCGATTGTTGAAAAAGCCTGCATCAAGTCCAAATTCAAGTTCGGCTGCTCGCTCTGGAAGGATTTCAGTATTCCCAATTTGGCTAGAAACTACCGACCCCAACAGGCCACCAATGTTGGCGCCGTTCAATGAGGTAAAGGTATTGCCAAAGGCCACTGGCCCTGATGTTTCGCCATAGGCAATACGGGGTTTGAGTTGAGTGATGGCGTTTACTTTCCAAAATTCAAAATTAGCTACGTTGATTGCCAAGGACGCTCTTGGGAAAGCATAAAGCTGATTGGGATTCCCGTTTAAAGTCGACTTATCCCAACGAATTCCCACTGTTCCAATGATCTTGTCGTCGAAGTTGGCTTCCTGCTGCAGGAAAATCCCCGCTTCGCTGATGGTGCTGTTGAAGTTTTCGTTGATTTCTTGTACGGTAGCCTGGCGCAAATTGGTTTGACCAGGAACCAGACCACGGCCACGGTTAAATATCGAACTGTTTTTGAAGTCCAGGCGTACAATACCCCCCTGTGAAGTTAAGTTCAACTTATTCAGGGTTTTGTTGAAAACCAAAGCTGCCTGAATATTGGTATTGGTGCTTTCCTGACGGCCAATGAGTAAGTCACCAGGGTTGGCTTGTGCACGTTGGAACTGCAAAAACTCAGGCAAATAAATTAAGGTAGAGTTTTGCAAGTAATCCAAGCCTCCGGAAAAGGTGGCTTTCAGGTTAGCTGTAGAAGTTTGGAGCAAGTCAGCAGTCAAATTGAACGACTGAATAAAGCGGTTTACTTCTGAATTATTGATCCCGTGATCGGTAACAGCTACTGGGTTTTCAGCAAAATACGGATTCACCGGATATACCCCTTGGGCATTGGGGCGCAAGTCGAAATAACGGGGTACATAGGCAATGTTGTAACCAATACTTGCTCCGGTGTTATTCTGGTTGCCTGTAAAGCCCCGGTCAGTATCCGTTTTGAGGTAATTTGAGGTAATCCCCAAGCGGATTCTTTTTGTGATTTTATGCTCGAGATTGGCACGGATAGAATAACGTTCAAAGCCAGTTTTACGAATGGTGCCATCTTCAGCGGTAATGTTACCTGATACAAAAAACTTGGTTTTTTCATCTCCGCCAGTTAGGGAAAGACGGGTATTGCTGAGGGTAGCAGGGTTGTTGTAGAAATAGTCTTCGTAGTCAATGTCTGCACCTTGACGGAACCGATCCAACTCCACTTGGCGGCGGGCTGCTGGAAAGAAAGAGTTGATTTTGGCTTCTGACCAAGGATCAGTACCCAACAAACGCAGCGGGGTAGCCTGGCCAATGTCTTGTGAAAGGCTGATTTTGGTTTTACCCGCTGAGCCTTTTTTGGTTGTAATAATGATTACCCCTGCGTTGGCGCGTGTACCATAAATGGCAGCAGCTGAAGGTCCTTTGAGGACTTCTACTGTTTCGATATCGGCAGGGTTTAAGTCCGCCAGGCGATTGGAACCATCATCCTGATTGGCCGCGCCTGCACCACTTACGGTAGCACGACCGGTGCGAAGCGATGCGTTGCTGGCATATACACCATCTACAATGATCAGGGGCTGCGAAGCACCCGCCAAACTGGAAATGCCGCGCAACTGAATCGATACCCCACCTCCCGGTGCACCCCCGTTTGAACGGATATTGGCCCCCGCTACTTTACCATAGAGTGCCGCATCGGTGGTTTGAATGGTAGTGGTTCCAACGAGATCTTTGGCAGAAACCGAAGTAATTGCATTCGCGAGGTTTGATCTCTTGACCGAAGTAGCCAAACCCGTGACGATAACTTCCTCCAAATTGGTTGCGTCCTCGCGTAGTTGGACATTCAGATTGTTGTTGGATGGACTTGCTTTGACGTTTTGGCTGAGGTAACCAATCGAAGAAATGACAAGGGTAACTTCTTGATTGGAATTAATTTGGAGCGAAAATTTGCCGTCGATGTCTGAAACGGCGCCTTGGGCAGTGCCCTGAATGAGAACGTTGGAGAAGGGGAGAGCCTCCTTTGTACGAACATCTGAGATCGTTCCTGCTACGGTATACTGGGCTTTGAGGGGGCCAATCATGCCAAACAAGAAAATCCAGAACCCCAAACGGAGTAATCCTAGTTTTTTCATACCATTAAATTTTGTATTTGGTCTTAATTGAAAGTTCAATGAAAGTAATACTAATATTTTTAATTGTAAAGCTACGATGCTTTTGTCAGTAGAAATGCCAAAGGAAATGTCGTGAAATTGGCAATAGGTAAAGTTTTTGAAAGTTAAATTTTGGATTTATGCTATAAAAAAATAAAGGCAAAAGGAAATACAAGAATTTTAAATCCTGCTTACTTTCCTTCTGCCTTTTTGATAATTGGTTCGACTAAAAATATAGTTGAGAGGAATTTTTTAATCAAATTTTATTTCAAAACGCCCAATTCTCCCCCCACACTCGTAAACGCCGCCACTGCCTTTTCCAAATGCTCCAACTCATGCGCAGCCGACAACTGCACCCGAATCCGCGCTTTGCCGTGTGGCACAACCGGATAAAAGAAGCCGATCACATAAATACCTTCCTCCAGGAGCCGGGCCGCGAATTGTTGAGCCAGTTTGGCGTCATACAGCATAATGGGCACGATAGGGTGCTCTCCTGGCAGGATGTCAAAACCTGCGGCGGTCATGGCGGTGCGGAAGTATTT
>JAIXOO010000011.1 GCA_027486765.1 Saprospiraceae bacterium | reverse complement strand
GGTTTTTCCTGCTGGCCACTGGGCACAATGTATACCCCGCGCACTTTTAAGCGCCCCGTGGGTGGGTTCGCTGTAGTCGTTGCGGTCATGGAGACTGGCGACATATAAAGCCATTGACCGCCCCACCAGCCGGGTTGGGATTCCCCCAATTCCACTACCCCGGTTTCGTTGCGCAAGTAGGTGCCCCGCCACTTGTTTTTGATGCGGTAAAATGCCTCATCGGTTTGTTCGATCAGCCACCGGGCGCTCTCCCAACCAGGTTGGATGGCACCGATGGTGGGCGTTTGAGCATTGGTCTCTGCGTGCAGGTACCCGCCAGTGGGCAGGTGTTTGATGCGCACCTCGGCACTATTGGCTATTTTTTCGATTGCCCAGATGGGCTTGCTTTGGTTCGTTAAACTTGGCTTGCCATTGACCATTTGCAAGGAGCCTTTTTGATAGCGATTGTACAACTCAATCGGCTTTTGGGCAGGGAGGGAGGAACTCAACAAAAGTAGGAGACTAAAAAATAGCCAGGGTATCAGTTGTAGCGATTTTGGCTTGAGGTAGGATTGTTGTAGGGCTTTAAAGTGTTGAAACATGGCTTGATGGTTTTAGCTATTCATGGCTCAAAATAAAGCACTTCTCGGCTAATCAATAGGAAAAATATTTGGAAACGAAGTATTTTGTAGTTTCAAGCAATAAATCGTTCAAATATGTTTAAATCCTGGAATTTCACTCTTGTCCTGCTCGCTTTTTGCAGCCTGCTGTGGATCAGCTCTTGTGGCAACTCCACCGATTCCAATACCACCGATGAAGCAACGACCGAGGCTACCGAAAGCGACGCACCCGTAGCCCTGGACACCCTCCGCGAACTGGGCCGCATCAAAACCGTTGAAGATGCTGGCTACCCAATGTACAGCCTGGAAATCGAATTCCCCGAAAGAGGATTTTCGGAAGGCTTCCTGCTCAATGCGGAAGACATTCAAGGCCTCGATCTGGAAAAATTGGGCAATTCAACTGGAAAATACATCTCCTTTGAATACACCAGCGAGCTGGAAAATGCGCTGCTGGACATGAAAGTGAACGGAAAATCGGTTTACAACGATGGCGAGGCCTTTGAACCCACGCCCGAAACCAAAACCTTCGAAGGCATCCTCAAAAATGCTGGGGAACCAACCACCAGCGACCTGCCCGACCAAATCAGCATCAGTGGAGCGGACGGGAAAACCGAAAAATTTGATTGTTACATCACCCCGCTGATGGCCAAGGCCAATGGCAAAAAGGTAGTGGGTTATTATGAGGTGAGAACGGCGAATAGGATTGTTGGGCTGGAGTTTACGAAATGATTTTCGAAGTCTGGTTTGCGCGCACGAGGTAAACAAAATTGAATGCCTCGAATAGGCACTAAAAGATTTAGCAGATGTGTAAATACAACGAATGGATTGGATAATCTTTTTAACACGATAACCTTTTCAAGCAGCCAATCTGCCCAGCGGGCAGATATCTTTGTAGCAATTTGGATGATTTGGGTGAATCAAATGGCGGCTGCCCAGGGGGCAGCTATCTAAATCCCCTATTTTTTCCAGATAGCTGCCCGCCGGGCAGCCGCCATGTATACCAATCATGGGTTAACATTGGCTACAAAGATAGCTGCCCCCCGGGCAGCCTCCTTCGTCAATTGATCGAGCGGCATTTTTCCTACAGAGATAGCTGCCCTCCGAGCATTTCGGCATGAAAATGATGATTGTTTTTTCTTTTATTTGTTTGTTTTAAAAAATAAACCATCAGAATATTTTAAAACAGCAACTCTTTTTTTATTTTCGTACGAATCTTGATCTGTTTTTGACTCCAAAACCAAACACCTTGAAACCAAACACCTATACCCAACTCTACATTCACTTGGTTTTTGCTGTAAAAAACCGTTCCAGCCTGATCCAACCCCATTTCCGGGAAGAAGTAGAGCGTTACATCACCGGAATGGTGCAAAACAAGAACCACAAAATGCTGGCCATTTATCTGATGCCTGACCATGCCCATATTCTGCTGGGGCTTAATCCAAAATATGCCATTTCGGACACCGTTCATTTGATCAAAACCGAGAGCACAGACTTCATCAAGGACAAGGGTTTCACGCCTTTTAAATTCAATTGGCAAGATGGGTACGGAGCATTTTCCCATTCCCGAACGGAGTTAAACAAGGTCATTGCCTATATTCTGAACCAGGAAGAGCACCACCGCAAGCGCAGCTTCAAAACTGAATACCTGGCTTTTTTGAAAAAATACGGCATCGAGTTCAAAGAAGAATACTTATTTGAGTTTTTATAGTGCCCCTTCCGCAATCCCCTTACAAAATTTCAACCTTTCTTTTCAATCCAATCCATCCCCTTCAGCAACCACCTGCCCTCCAAAACGTTATTAAAACATGCACAATCGATTAGATCTAAGTTTACTCCGCGTTGGGTCGCCGCTGCCCGATTGGTCGCTGGAAAAGATTTTTGAGGAGGAGCCCCCTCAGAAGGAAGCATTTTTTGGTAAGCCCTTGCTGATCTTGTTCTTCAGCCTCGGTTGTCCGGGTTGTTTGGGGCGCGCCATTCCCTACGCCAATCGGATGGTGTACGAATTGGGCGATCAAATTCAGGTATTGGGCATCCACACCAATTTTGAGTCCCTCGATGTTTCTACTGAAAAATTCGCCAAAGCGCGGGAGGAATTCGCGATCCGTTTCCCTTTTTTCAAAGACAAAAATTACGACACCACGTTTTTGAATTACGGCGCCGGAGGAACCCCGCACTGGATTTTAGTGGACAAGGACAGCACAGTGGTGTATTCCATTTTTGGTTCGGATCCCAACAATGCCTTGCTCCGTCTGGAGCTCAAAATGCGGGAACTCGGGCAGATTTCGTTTGCGGAATAGTATTTCCACCACTTTAATAACCAAATTAACATGCTCAATTGGCTAAATGTCTTAAGATTTGCCAACAATGGCAACCCTGCGCCGGATCAGCGTGTGGAGAAAAGTGAAGCAGAATGGAAAAACCTCCTGACCGAGGAAGCCTTTCGGATTACCCGGCTAAAGGGAACCGAACGCGCCTTCAGTTCTGAAATGTGCAGCCTGTTTGAGCCCGGAGTTTATGCTTGCGTGTGCTGCGATAGCCTGCTTTTTGATTCGGCTGAAAAGTACGAAAGTGGCACTGGTTGGCCTTCCTTTACCCAAGCGATTCGGGAAAATGCGATCAGCTACCACAAAGACCGCGGATTTGGCATGTACCGCATCGAAACGCTTTGTAATACTTGTGATGCCCACCTCGGGCACGTTTTTCAGGATGGCCCACAGCCCAGTGGACTGCGGTACTGCATCAATGCGCTTGCCTTGAAAAAAGTGGAGGGTAAATAATTCGTCGGGGATAAGGGTGCTGTTTAGTAAGGCCGTCTTCAATGGACAGCAATCAGCGCAGCAACCTTATGATCATGAGCCATAAAAAACCACGAAGCATTTTTCTGGGCCTACTTGCCCTAAGCAGTCTATGCTTCGGGCACAAGCTGGAAACACCGGATCCTCGCCCCAACATCATCTTCATCATGGCCGATGACCTGGGTTATTCCGACATCGGCTGTTACGGCGGCGAAGCCAAAACCCCCAACCTCGACAAACTGGCTGCCAATGGCCTCAAGTTGCGCAACTTTTACAATGCCGGGCGCTGTTGTCCCACCCGCGCTTCCTTGTTGACGGGGCGCTATTCCCACGCGGCAGGAATGGGCAATATGGTGTCGTTCGATGACCAAAAAGTAAGTCCTGGGCCGTATCAAGGCTTTTTAGACCCCAACACCCCGACCATTGCCGAACACCTCCGCCGAGCGGGCTACCACACCTACATGACGGGCAAATGGCACGTCGGTGAGCGCCAGGAGCACTGGCCACTCAAACGGGGTTTTGACAAATACTTCGGCCTCATTTCCGGGGCATCGAGTTTTTTCGAAGTTTTACCCGAGAAGCGCAAGCGCTACATGGTTTTGCAGGATCAGGAATACGTGCTCCCCAAAGAGGGCTATTACGCCACGGATGCATTTACCGACAAAGCCATCGAGTTCATCCAGGGGCAGGCACCGCAGTCCAAACCTTTCTTTTTGTACCTGGCCTATACCGCGCCCCACTTTCCATTGCACGCTTACGAGAGCGATATTGCCAAATACGAAAGCCTCTACCTGCAAGGTTGGGACGTACTCCGGCAGCAACGTTTTGTCAAAATGCAAGCACTCGGGCTGCTGGACAAACGCTACCAGCTCAGCCCTCGGCCAACTGACATTCCCGACTGGAACAGCATCAGCGACAAAAAGAACTGGGCCAGAAAAATGGCCGTGTACGCCGCCATGATCGACCGCATGGATCAGAACATTGGCAAACTGATCCAAGCCCTGGAAGCCCGTCAAGAGTTGGACAATACCCTGATCGTTTTTTTGTCGGACAACGGAGGCACCTCCGAAAACGTCGACGATCGAAAGCTGGGCGAACCCGGCAAAAGAATCGGTGAGCGTGGCTCATACGGCACCTACGATGCTCCCTGGGCCAATGTGTCCAACACCCCCTTCAAGTTGTACAAGAGCTTTATGCATGAAGGCGGCATCATCAGCCCTTGCATTATGCATTGGCCCGCTAAAATCAAACCCAAGACTGGCTATCAGAATACCCCCGGCCACGTGATTGACCTGCTGCC
>JAIXOO010000169.1 GCA_027486765.1 Saprospiraceae bacterium | reverse complement strand
GTATTGCACATTGTTTTCGGGGAATTAGCCCCCAAATCGCTGGCCATTCGGTTCCCGACATCCACCACTTTGTACACTTCAGTGCCACTCAAGGTTTTTTACTTTGTGTTTCGGCCATTTATATACATTCTGAATGGTTTTGCCAATTTCATCCTGCGGATGATTGGCATTCAGCCTGTGCCGCACGCTGAAATCCACTCAGAAGACGAGCTCAAACTCATCATCGCTGAGAGTGCCGAAGGGGGCGCCATTCGTGCTTCCGAACGTGAGCTGATCCAAAATGTATTTGACTTTGATGACCGTACCGTGCGCCAGGTGCTCAAGCCCCGCAACCAAATTGCAGCCATCAACGTGGCCATGCCCATCGATGATGCAATTGATTACGCGATCCAGGAAGGATATTCGCGGTACCCGGTGTATGAAGGGAGCATGGACAACATCATTGGGTTTATTTTGACCAAGGATCTGTTGGCTACCCTGCGCAGCCAGCACCGCCAGGTCGATTTTCGCAGCATGATCCGCGAGTTGTTGTTCATTTCATCCGGTAAAAAAATCAGCCAGGTTTTGCGCCAGTTTCAGGAGCAAAAAAATCAAATGGCCATTGTGGTCAATGAATTTGGTGGCATGGTAGGTTTGGTGACCCTGGAAGACATCATCGAAGAGCTGGTTGGCGACATTCAGGATGAAACAGACACGGAGATGCCCATCGTGGAGAAAATCTCCGATAAAGTATACCGCATTCATGCCCAACATCCATTGGATGAGATTAATGCGTTTTTGCCTTCTCCACTCCCGGAGAGTGAGTCATACATTACCTTGGCTGGTTTGATTATGGAACACAGTGAAGAACTGCCGGAAGAGGGACAGGAGCTGATCATTCATCCATACCAGGTAAGAATTGTGGATATGATTCAAAACAGTCCTTTGATCATCGAGGTAACCGTGTTGGATGTACCCATGCGTGATGGCGATGACCTTTAGGGACGAAAATAAAATGAAGTTATAAAGTTGCCTTGGCTCTTTACTCGAAAAACATTCAAGCTGAGATTTTTCTTTCTTTAATCCGATCGGATGCACGCTGCAGCATACCGTAAACAATCTTATTTAAAAAAAATTAACGCTCGTGCTAACGTTTGCGATTTATGGTTATTAACAATTGACACATGAATTTTGATCACAAAATTAGAGGGAGCATGAAAACAAGATTTTTAAAGTACCTATTCAATACATCGTCATTTCTTTTCGGCCCTAAGTAGACGAACCCAACCATAAACCCCAATTGCTAAGCTGCCAGGCACTTGTTTGGAAGCACCGTTATTCAAAGAATTATCGCTGTTGATTAACAAGGTGTCTGGCATCCTAACTTCCGTAAGAACGATAGTTTGATCCTGGCTTTAAATTGTAGTACTTTTTTTCAATTTTTCGCGCGCCATCGCCTCATCCACCGCCGCATCCAACAACTCCGTAATGCTCCACCCAAACGCCCGCGCCTGCTGCGGCACGATACTCTGTTCGGACATACCTGGGATGGTATTGGCTTCCAAGAAAAAGAAAGTATCGCCCGCCTGAATGTAATCAAAGCGGCAGATGCCTCTGCATCCTAGTGCTTCGTAAATCAGTTTGGTTTGGCTCTGTACCAGCGCGGTTTGTGCTGCGGTGAGTCGGGCTGGTGTGATCTCCTGGCTTTGGTTTTCGTATTTGGCTTTGAAGTCAAAAAACTCGTTGTGGGGGACAATTTCCGTGATGGGCAATACTACAATTTCGCCATCGCGGCGCAATACGCCGTTGGAAAACTCATTCCCCTTCAAAAAGCCTTCCACTACTACCTCGTCGTCGTATTCAAAGGCATGGTCAATGGCCCCGGCCAATTGCTCCGGCGCACTTACCTTGGAGGCACCGTAGCTGCTGCCATTTTTATTGGGTTTCACAAAAACCGGGATACCCATCGCTTCCAGTTCAGCCCAATTGATGGCTTCACCCTTGCGCAACACTTTAGAAGGAGCCATCGGGATATTGTGACTGCGCAAAAAATCCTTACAGGCTTGTTTGTTAAAAGTTATGGCGCTGGCCATCACGTCACAGCCAGTGTAGGGAACCCCCAACACCTCGAAGTAACCCTGCAAACAACCATCTTCAGCGGGGTGCCCGTGCAACATTTGGTACACCAAATCGAATTTGATGGCTCCATTCGGGGTAGGCAAAGTGAAGTCGTTCAGATTGACTACTGCGCCAGACTGCTGCTCGCTAAATACGGTACCATTTAGTTCAATCACGTACTTTTCGTACTTCTGATCATCGAGGTGTTTGAATACCGTTTGGGCGCTTTTGAGTGAGACACTGCGCTCGGCGACATTGCCGCCAGTGAGGATGGCTACTTTTAACATGTTTTTTTGGGTTCCGGGGTTCCGAGGTTACAAGGTTCCAGGGTTCCAGGTTACAAAATTCCTAGGTTATAAACCCTGGAACCCCGAACCCTGGAACCCTGGAACTTTCGAACCCTGGAACCTTTGTGTTGATTAAGCAATCACACCTTGCTCAGCATACAATGGGAAGTTCTCCATGTAAGCATTGATCTCATTGCGGGTAGCGCGAATGAGTGATTCGTTTTTATAGTCGGTCAAAATCGCGTCGATCCAATCGATGACTTTTAAACAATCTGCTTCTTTGAAGCCACGAGTCGTGATGGCTGCTGTACCTACCCGGATTCCGGAGGTGACCATTGGCGATTGGGTATCGAAAGGCACCATGTTTTTGTTCACCGTGATGTCGGCGCGAACCAGTGCATTTTCAGCATCTTTTCCGGTTACGTTTTTAGAACGCAAATCCAGCAACATCAAGTGGTTGTCGGTACCCCCCGAAATGACTTTATAGCCTTTTTGAACAAAAGCATCGGCCATTGCCTGGGCATTTTTCATCACTTGTTGGCCATATTCCTTAAATTCTGGCTGGAGTGCTTCCTGGAAAGCAATGGCTTTGGCGGCAATGACGTGTTCCAATGGGCCGCCCTGCATCCCTGGGAATACACCGCTGTTCAGGATGGCCGACATTTTAATTTTTTCACCCTTTTGAGTTGTACGCCCCCAAGGGTTATCAAAGTTTTTACCCATCATGATGATCCCACCGCGTGGACCACGCAGGGTTTTGTGGGTAGTAGAGGTAACGATATGGCAATGATCCATCGGGTTGTTCAACAAACCTGCCGCGATCAAACCCGCCGGGTGGGCGATATCTGCCAGCAACAAGGCACCCACCTTGTCAGCGATCGCGCGGAAGCGGGCATAATCCCAGTCCCGAGCATACGCAGAGGCACCACATACAATCAGCTTAGGTTGTACTTCCAGGGCGGTAGCTTCTACCTTGTCCATGTCGATCAAACCCGTTTCTTGCTCTACGCCATAAAAATGCGCCGCGTATACCTTGCCAGAATAATTGACCGGAGAACCGTGCGAAAGGTGACCGCCGTGGGCCAAATTGAAACCCAAAACCCGATCGCCAGGGCTCAAACAAGCCAAAAACACTGCGGCGTTGGCTTGTGCACCGGAGTGAGGCTGCACGTTGGCATATTCGGCACCAAACAAAGTGCACAAACGGTCGATGGCAATTTGTTCAATTTTGTCCACCACTTCACAACCGCCGTAGTAGCGCTTGCCTGGGTAACCTTCGGCGTACTTGTTGGTCAAACAAGTGCCCATAGCATCCAACACCGCCTGGCTGGTGAAGTTTTCGGAGGCAATTAGCTCTATGCCTTTCCGCTGGCGATCCAACTCGTCATGAATCAAATCAAAAATTACCGTATCCTTCATGGTACAATATATTGTCGCTTTGAATATTCAGCCGCAAAAGTACAATATCTTCGCTTTTGATTGCGATGAAATGTAGTGCAGATTTAAATTATTGTTTATGACCCGATTGGTTGTTTGTATTTGTATCCTGGTAAATGTTATTTCCCTGGAGGCTAAAGCCATCCGTTTTCGCGCCATGTGGCGTGATGATCCCGCTACTTCTATGGTGATCGGTTGGGATCAGGTAAGTGGAAGTACCCCGATGATTCACTACGATGAAGTGGACAATGGCCTCAGAGCCGAAGCCTATCGCATCAAACGCAAGCCGGATCACGTGGTGGTGGCTCGTGGACTCAACAATCACTTTGCCCGCCTCACTGGACTTAAACCCAACACCCTTTATTATTTCCTGATCAAAGACAGTGAAGGACTAAGTCGCCGCTACTCTTTTCGGACTGCGCCGAATGTACCGACCGAACGCCTTTCCATCATCTCGGGCGGCGACTCGCGCAACAACCGCGAGGCACGCATCAGTGCCAATACACTTGTCTCCAAAATTCGCCCTACTTTTGTGTTGTTCAATGGCGACATGACTGCTACGGATACCGGCCCAGAATGGGCGCTTTGGCTCGACGATTGGCAGTACACCATCGGCAGCGATGGGCGGATTTTTCCCGTAGTGGTAGCCCGAGGCAACCATGAATTGGACAATCGGAGCCTTCAGGAGGTTTTTGACATCCCTTATCCAGAAGCTTATTATGCACTTAGCTTTGGGGGGAACCTGTTGCGCCTGATAACCCTCAACACCATGGGTGCCAGCGGAGGCGATCAAAAAACCTGGTTGGAACGTGAACTGGCAGGTGCCAAGGGTTTCATCTGGCGTTTCACCCAATACCACCACGCCATGCGCCCCCATACCATTGGAAAATCTGAACGGGATGATCTGGTTCAAAACTGGGCACCGCTGTTTTTGTACCACCAAGTGCAATTGGCCATGGAATCGGACTCGCATGTAGCCAAATGGACTTACCCCATTCGAGTGTCAAAAGAGCATGGCAGTACTGAAAATTTTATCAGGGATGATGAGCGGGGTACGGTTTACATCGGGGAGGGTTGCTGGGGAGCGCCCTTACGCGCCAGCGACGACAATAAAAAATGGACCCGCAACAGCGGAAGTTTCAACCACTTTAACCTGGTTTATGTGGATCAGGAAAAAGTTGAAGTTCGGGCTGTGGTTACCGATCAGGCCCAAGGGGTACAGGAAAGCAAAAACCCTTTTATTTTGCCCATAGGGATCAAGCTTTGGGAGCCCAGCAATGGAAATGTGCTGACCATTTTGAATAAAAAAGCCAATCCATTGCAGACCGCTGCGGGCAATCGCCCACCTGTCCTAGCGTTAAGTCCGGCCGAAGCCGCCGAGTCTGCCAACAATGATAAGGAGTGGGCCAAACTGGCCGCTTGCAGCGTTGATCCATACAGCAACGAAGTCAATATCCCATTCAACTTGCCCAAAGCAGGAGAAGCGCAAGTCTGTGTGTACAACACCCTGAAAAAAGAAGTAGACAAACAAGTTTTTGCCAACCTACCCGCAGGAAAAAACACCAAAAAACTCAATTTAAACCAACTCAATGCTGGCCGTTACCTGATTGTGGTGCGTTCTGGTGGCCAATCTGTGGTATTTTATCAGTTTGTGCGATAGTGGCTTTCGTAACATTTTTGGGTTTCCATCAAAATCAAAAACATTGTCAATCAATTAAATACAGATTTTTTTATTGCATTTTTTATATTTTTCAAAGTTACAAATGAAGCTTTTTTTTTAAGCAGAAAAATTGTCATGTGTTGCACCTTTGTATCAAGAGGAAAACAGCATTGAAAATTCTTGTGAAGCCCGCACTATGCAAACACAGTCTACTAATCGAAACCATCAACGGTTCCTCGTAAGGGTGATTACCGTTGATACGACAGTCATTTGATTGTCTAGGGGGTCATTGTGACCAAACTTAACCGGTCTTTCGCAAAAAGAGTTTTTGAGCAGGCAAATTTGATGAGATATTGATTTATTATATTTTGGTGTGTTTCTAATTTCAAGCGGTTGAAAGTACGCCGGGGCTGTTCCCCGGCTCACTTCTTTCTCCCTTTTTATCCAATTCTCTACCTCTCCAATCTACTTTAACGAAAATTTTCCAACCTTTTTTACAATCCCACAGCGCAGCCATTGTGTATAACTACCACAAAATCCACAACTTAACGGTTTCCTACATGAGAATAAATGAATGAATGTCAATATGTTATCGCATAAAATTGTAAAAATTTAGCACAGAGTATATTATCTTCGCGCCGTTATTTACCCAAACGAATTGAAAACAATAGTCCTTGGCAGAGCATATTCATCCAATTTTTGATCAACTGCTCCAACGCTCGGAGCGGGAAGAACGCCTGCAACAACGCAGCAAGGTACTTTGGCTGACCGGTTTATCGGGTTCTGGCAAAAGTACAGTGGCCAAATACCTCGAAAGGGTACTTTTTGTTGAAGGGTATCTCCCTCAGGTATTGGACGGCGACAACATCCGTTTTGGCATCAACAGCAACCTGAGTTTCAGTTCCGAAGACCGCCTGGAGAACATTCGGCGCATTGCCGAAATTTCCAAACTCTACCTCCACAGCGGCATCATTTGTATCAATTCTTTCATTAGCCCTACCCGTGAAATGCGCGACCTGGCCCGCAGTATTGTTGGCTCGGAAGATTTCATTGAAATATACATCAATGCCCCCATCGAGGTGTGTGAAGCACGTGATGTAAAGGGCTTGTACCAAAAAGCTCGGGCGGGCCTCATTAAAGGATTCACCGGTATCGATGATCCTTACGAAGCCCCCGAAAACCCTGAGCTCGAAATTCGCACCGATCAAATGAGTATCGAAGACTCAGCGCTGCGAATTGTGGAGTATTTGCGACCATTAGTGACTTATTAGAATGGTTGAGGAGTTGAGGGGTTGAGGAGTTGAGGCTACCGCAGCGATCTTGGACAAGGACATTGTCAAAATCCCTGCGGCAGCCTCAACTCCTCAACTTCTCAACCTTCATCAACCTTCCTCAACTCAAATAGAATATGGACTTTAACTACAACCTGAACCACCTCAAAGAACTGGAAGCAGAGTCGATTTTCGTGCTTCGCGAGGTGGCGGCTCAGTTTGAAAATCCAGTGTTGTTGTTTTCGGGAGGAAAAGATTCTATCCTGGTGACGTATCTGGCGATGAAGGCTTTTTACCCGGCGCGTATTCCTTTTCCTCTGTTGCACATCGACACAGGACACAACTTCCAGGAAACCATTGACTACCGGGATCAATTGGTCGAAAGAACTGGCGCTCGCCTCATTGTGGGATCAGTGCAAGAGGCCATCGACCAAGGGAAAGTGGTAGAAGAGAAGGGCTACAACGCCAGTCGCAACTTCCTGCAAACCGCCGTTTTGTTGGAATCACTGGAAAATGGCAAGTACGATGCCGCCATCGGTGGTGCCAGGCGGGATGAAGAAAAAGCTCGCGCAAAAGAGCGTTTTTTCTCCCACCGCGACGAGTTTGGGCAATGGGATCCCAAAAACCAGCGCCCTGAGTTGTGGAACTTGTTCAACGGGAGAAAACAAATAGGCGAGCATTTTCGGGTTTTCCCCATCTCCAACTGGACCGAATTAGACGTATGGCAATACCTTTCCATAGAGGGGGTAGAATTGCCGAACATTTATTTCGCTCACGAGCGTGAGGTGTTTGAACGGGATGGTTCACTTTTGGCCGCCTCTGAATTCATTCAGCGCCGCCCGACGGAAATTCCCTTCACGACCACCGTGCGTTTCCGTACCATCGGCGACATCACTTGCACCGGGGCTGTACGCTCCCATGCCAGCAATCTTGATGAAGTAATTGAAGAAATTGCCGCTTCCCGGGTAACTGAACGAGGCACTCGTTCCGACGACAAACGTTCGGAAACCGCGATGGAAGACCGCAAAAAACAAGGATACTTTTAAGTTTAGAAGGTTGAGGTGGTTGAGAAGGTTGAGGCTACCGCGAGCGACTTTGACAACGACGCTTGCGGTAGCCTCAACCTTCTCAACCTTCTCAACCTTCCTCAACCAATTATCATGGATTTCAAACACTCCGAATTGCTGCGCTTCACCACAGCTGGCAATGTAGATGATGGAAAAAGTACGCTCATCGGGCGTTTGTTATACGACTCGAAGTCGATTTTTGAGGATCAACTCGAAGCGGTTCAAAAAGCCAGCGAACGCCGGGGAGAAAGTGAGGTGAATCTTGCCCTGCTTACCGACGGTCTGAAAGCTGAGCGTGAGCAAGGCATCACCATTGATGTGGCTTACCGCTATTTTTCTACGCCCAAGCGCAAGTTCATCATTGCGGATACGCCCGGGCACACCCAGTATACCCGCAACATGGTCACGGGGGCTTCTACGGCCAACGTGGCCCTGATCCTGGTAGATGCTCGGACAGGTGTAGTGGAACAAACGCGTCGCCACTCTTTCATTGCTTCCTTGTTGCAGATTCCCCACCTGGTGGTCTGCATCAACAAAATGGACCTCGTGGATTACAGCGAGGAAGTGTACAACAACATCAAGGAAGAATTTGAGAAGTTTTCGTACAAACTGGATGTTAAGGATGTGCACTTCATTCCGATTTCGGCACTGAAAGGCGACAACATCGTTACCCGTTCTGAAAACATGCCCTGGTACGGTGGCTCCACGCTGCTGTACTACCTGGAAAATGTACACATCGGCAGCGATCACAATTTTATTGACGCCCGTTTTCCGGTGCAGTTTGTGATTCGCCCCAACAACGACGAATTCCATGATTACCGTGGCTACGCCGGACGGGTAGCTGCTGGTATTTTGAAAAAAGGCGACGATGTGACTTTGTTGCCATCGGGCTTTACCACTAAAATTGCCAAGATCGACTCACATGCTGGCGAAGTAGCGGAAGCTTTCCCGCCCATGTCGGTTACGGTGCTATTGGAAGATGACTATGACCTGAGTCGGGGCGATATGATTGTACGAACGCACAATCAGCCAACAGTTGGTCAGGACTTAGAAGTGATGATTTGTTGGTTCAATGAACGGCCACTGCAACTCAATGGCAAGTACGCCATTTTGCATACCACCCAGCAGGCACGTTGTGTCGTCAAAGACATTCGTTACCGCCTGGATGTAAATAGTCTCCACCGCGATGTGGAGGACAAAAACATCCGTATGAACGATATTGCCCGCATCGTTTTGCGTACGACCAAGCCGCTGTTTTTTGATCCTTACCGCCGCAACCGCAATACGGGAAGCATCATTTTGGTGGATGAGGGTACGAACGAAACGGTAGCTGCCGGGATGATTATTTAATGTGCTGATGGGATTGATGTGCTGATGGGCGATCATCCCATCAGCACATTCGCCAATCAGCACATTAAATATTGTTACTTTTGTTGCCAAACTAGTGTACTGATTATGATCCCATACCTCGATCTATCACCAGAAGTCTCATCCGCCCTGCGCTCCAAACAACCCGTGGTTGCACTGGAGAGCACCATCATCTCACACGGGATGCCTTACCCGCGCAATGTGGAGACGGCATTAAAGGTGGAAGAAGTTGTACGCAAACACGGTGCAATTCCAGCCACCATCGCCGTGATCAATGGCCGGATGAAAGCTGGTCTGAATAAAAAAGAAATCAACGATCTGGGCAAAATGGGTACCGATGTGCTGAAAGTCAGTCGCCGGGATCTGCCCGTGGTAATTGCCCAGGGTTACAATGGCGCTACCACGGTAGCCGCCACCATGATCATTGCCGATTTGGCGGGCATTGCGATATTTGCCACTGGAGGCATTGGTGGGGTGCACCGCGGCGCGTCCGAAAGTATGGATGTATCTGCCGACTTGCAAGAACTGGCTCGAACCAATGTTGCGGTGGTGTGCGCAGGTGCCAAATCCATTCTCGATCTGGGTCTCACGCTCGAATACCTCGAAACCCAGGGAGTGCCCGTACTCGGCTATCGCACCCAGGATTTTCCCGCGTTTTATACCCGCAATAGTGGCTTCAAAGTAGATCAATCGCTGGAATCCGCCAAAGAGCTGGCCAATATCCTCACCATCAAATGGCAATTGGGCATGAAAGGGGGCGCTGTCATCGCCAACCCCATTCCTGAAAAATTTCAGTTGGAATACGCACCGATGGAACAAGCCATTCAACAAGCTTTAGACCTGGCACAGCAGAAAAACATCAAAGGCAAAGAAATTACGCCTTTTCTACTGGCAACTATTGAAGAAATTACTGGTGGTAAAAGCCTGGATGCCAATATTGAACTGGTACTGAACAATGCCAAACTGGCTGCAAAAATTGCGAAGCATTTGCGCTAGTACAATGTGCTGAGTTGTTGAAATTCATTCAGCCACTCAGGGCTATTCTTTTTTGGCCAATTTTTCTTTTAATTTTTGCCATTTTATTTCCAACTCCTGATAATCACAGGGTTCCAACTTTGCTTTAAGGTTATTCAACAGTTTTTTGATGTCTTCGACACAAGTTTGAGCCTTGTTTTTAAAATTCACTTTAAGGTAAACGTTCCCGAGGGCAATAAGCACCTCTCCTAGCTCTAAATCCCAATCAATGTCATCTGGATTTTTGGCACGAAGCTCCTCCACAAAGGCCTTGCTATCCAAAAATGCTTCCAGGGCCGCATCATTGTCCCACCCGGAATAGTTTTCTCCCAGGTATAAATAGGCATGGGCCAAATCAAGCATAAAATCCTGCGCCTGCGGATCCTTTTCCAAGAGTTGCCTGCGCCATTTAATTCCTTCATTTAAATAGCCGATGGCTTTTTCTGATTTGCCAATCATTCGGGTACTGGCTAACCCAAGTCGCAAATAGATTCCACCATAATCATCTACCAATTCCAATGAATCAGGGTAATTGGCGACCAAACGCTCCAGCAGCTCCCAGGAATAAGCATATTGATCGAACGCTTTTTGATACGCCTCATCTTCCATATGCAGGTCACCCAATGCGGAATGTACCCAACTTAGGGAACCCATGATTTTATGATCGTGTGGCCAATCCAGATGTAGAGATTCATACAAAAACAAAGCGCTTTTATAAGCATGTGTTTCGTATTGTGGATCATCTGAAAATTCAGTGTAATAATCTCCCAGAATTTCGAAAGACTCGGCATAAGTATACCTAAAGGTGGTAATGTAGGGAACAACCTGGTCCAGTTCAATAAAAATGCGATTGCCCGCTTCAAGGTGTTCTTTCGCTTTTTTTTCATCGGTCAATTCCCAATAAAGTCGCCCAATACGGTCATGCGTGTAGGCCAAAAAATACTTGATGTACAAATTATCGGGAAATTCGCGCTGCACCATTTCCCAATTTTTCAGCGCTTCCTGACCAAAAGGCAAAGCTTGTTCATAATCCCCTTTTAGCATATGGAGTATGCGCAAGGAGGTATTGGCTTCTGCCAGATTTAAGAGTCCAATCATTTTCTGACCCGCAGAAAGTAGTTTTTGCTCAGCTTGCTTAATTTGTTGTTGGTAAGCGGCGATAGCCAGGTCATCATGATGGGCCGCCTGGTGTATTTTTGCTAGTACATTATAGGCATGATGACGTTTATTGGCCAATGCATCATCATTTGGATTTTGTTGAATGAGTTCTTCGATGAGTTTTAGGTAAGCATTGGCATGTTGTAAAGCCAGGGTAAAATCCTTTTGCTCCAGGTAAATCAAACTTTGTTCCAATGAAAAATATGCGGTATTTAAATTTAATGAGGTAGCCGTTTTTAAACCTTTTTGGCAAAACTGTAGGGCTGAATCAAACTTCTTTTGGAAGCGTTGGATTTTAGCATTGACCAGCAGGTGCTCAGCCTGCATCGAGTCAAGTTGTAACAAATCCAGCGCGCAGGCTGCTGATCGGGGAAACTCCAAATTGAGGGCGTACAATTCAGATAATAATATCAAATGGGGGCTATCCTTTATCTTCGCCTTGACTAGAACCTGAATGGCTTCTTCAATTTTTTTTTCTTCTACCAATAAAAGAGCTTTCGCATAAGTATTTGACACTTTATTGGGGCTAATTGCAGCGTATTTTTTTGCCATTAGCCCCAACATGTCATTTTGTGTTTGACGCTTGTAGTGGAGTTTTTTTAAATCATCAATAGGTTCTTCGCGATTCAATAGAAACTTTTCCCTGCGAAAAGCCCGATCCAGTGCATCATACATTCCATCGAACAACCGTAGTTGTCGCTGAAGTTCTTCTTTCTGATCTGAGCTACTAAGATTTTGTTGACCAAAAACTGGAATTAGCCACCAGACAAGCAAGCCAGTGAGAAGTTTAGTTTTCATGTTAAATGGGTTTACTACAAATTCGCCATCGGATAATCCTCCGGCTTCAACTTCGTCCCCAAAGAAGGTTGAAACGAGCCATCCGCTGCTTGTACAAATACCCGCAATACATCCTGGGCGATTCCCCCTTGTGGAGCGCTGGTTTGGCGCACGATCACCTCAATTTTTCCATCGTTGTTCAGGTCTTTGAGCCAGGCATCCTGCTGGATGTTGACGGATGGGTCGTTGCTAGCTAGCGCAAGTGGCATTTCCATCATCAATTTGCCCCCTATTAACCGATATAAGCTAATGGAATTGGAGCCTACATAGCCCGGTACACGCAGAATGTACAAATCGCCCAATTTACCAATGGCATAGGCACCTAGCCGATACGCTTGTTGAAATGCCGAAGCACTGGTTGGGTCAAAGAGATTGAACATGTTGAACTCGACCGTCTCACCAATAAAAGGATAAGCATCGATATTGGTACCTTTTAAGATGCTGTACAAGTGCATCTGGTTGGGAGCCAAGTTGGGAAACAAGGTCAATAACGCAGCTATTTCAGCCGTTTCCTGATTCTGAATCTCGGCAATGCTGGCGATGGTTTTCTTTTCAAAGTGCAATTTGATGCCATTCTTGCAATTGACACTCAGCAACTCGCCTACAACCTCACAATCGCTGGCCTGTTTAATGGCACTTACAAAGCGGGCATCCCAATTTTGGTTGTCGCAGTATTTTTCGGTGGCCATCACTTCGCCAACACTGAGTTTGCCATCTTCGAGCATATAAGGTGCCGAATAGGTATTACAAGAAGCCTTTCCAGTCAATTTACCTTCCAGAAAGGCCATGTTGATTTTTAAGCCCGGCGGAGTTGTTTCTTTTTTCCCGTTTTGTTCGAACATGTAAAATTCCCAATCCGTTCCATCCAGGTCAACCTGGGTTATCGCTGCTTTGGACTTTTCGTTTTTACAAGCTACACTTGCAAAAATCAGCATCAACAAACCAAGCGTGTACAAAAATATAGGGCGCATAGCGTCAATTTTTGACACAAAAGTAGAGATTAGAACCGAAAAAAATGCTATTTCACCACCAGAGTTGGAATGTTTTGGTTCAACATCAATAGTTTTTCAGTAACGCTGCCCAAAAGCAACAATTCTACTTTGGAGTGGCCTCTGGCCCCCAACACGATCAAATCCGCCTTTTTGTCTTCACAATATTGGAGCAGGTAAGCGCCCACGTTGCCATAACCTTGTTCAATCAGGTCGATTTCAACTACCTCGTCTTTGGCGTAGGTATTGATAAAATCCTGGAAAGCGGCTTTGCGATCGTCTTCCATTACCACCTTGAGTGCTTCGTAGGAATTGCGCACCTTGTAGGAAAATACAGCGGGCAACTCAAATACATTTACACAGATGATTTTGGCTTTTTCTTTGAGCTGTTTATTGAGTGCAATGACCGTTTCCAATGCCCTTACCGAGTGGGGTGAAAAATCGACAGGTACTACGATGGTTTTGAGTTGCGCCTTACTTTGTTCGGGCACGATGAGGGAATTGCCCGTAGATTTTCGCACCAGATTGCGTGCCAGAATGCCGTGATTCCCCGTTCCAGATCGC
Organism: Saprospiraceae bacterium; assembly: GCA_027486765.1. GTDB lineage: Bacteria > Bacteroidota > Bacteroidia > Chitinophagales > Saprospiraceae > Haliscomenobacter. The sequence continues at coordinate 6,695 of JAIXOO010000169.1, read as the reverse complement.
TGGCCTACCATCAACAAATCGGCACCGGAAAGCCGAACCTCCTGAAGCACTTCTTCCAGTGGGTTTCCTTGCCGGGTAGAAAAATGAAGTCTGGCACCATTGCTTTCATCCAGGTATTTGGCTACTTGTTGCTGCATGTTTTCTTGCACCTCGTCTTGATGCTGAAAATTATCGAACAAGTGTTGCATGTTTTGATTGAGATCGGTCACATACAAATCAACTTTAGGTAATACATGTACGAAGGTGAGTGCCTTGACGGGCAGTGCTTGCGCCATGAATTGCGCGTAACGCAATACACTTTCATCCGCTTTACCCATTTCCAAAGCGGCCAGCACGTAGTTGAGCTCAAATGAGCCATTGGCTGATTGTACACTCTCTAAGGCAGTGGTAGTAGACATGGCTGCGTGTTTTTAAGGAACCTGAACTGGTTTCAAGCTCCAAATTACCCGCAGAAAAAAAATGGAGCACTGAGTGATGTCAAACCTTAGCCTGATTTTTCTCAGTATAACTTACTTCACTGGCTCCACGCTATATCCAGCGGCCCGCAGTAGTGCAATCACCCCTTGGCCTCCGCCCAGATGCCCGGCACCTACGGCAAAAAAAGTAGCTTTGTCCTGCATCATTTTTTCCATGATGGGGATCCATTTGCGGTTGCGATTCACCAAGAGGAGGTCATTGTAGTTGTTGGTGGTGTTGTCTTCGCCCATCAGGTCCTGCATCGCTTGAATGTCCTGATTTTTGTACAGTTCAACCAATTGATCAAATTGGGCATCGCTGGCATCAGCACCAGATTTGATGCTCTCCAACAACATTTGAGCTTGGGCCCGGTAGGGAATGCTGTCGAACATGCTCATTTGAAAAGCCGCCGTTTCGAGACCTTCAACTGCTTTTTTTTGATTTTGGGCCATCTCCAAAAACTCCATTTCATAAGAAACGATGTCCTCTTTTTCACTTCCATCGCCCATCATGGCTTTGGGGTCCAAGGCTGAAAGAAACATGGGTTTGATGCGGTTCAAAAACATCATTGGCAAGCCAACTTTATCAAAATGGGCTTTCACCAATACATAGTCTTCCTTGCTGAATAAGTCTTGGAGCGTAGTATCGTTTTTCATAAACGACTGCATCAGCAATGGCAAAAGCGACATGATGTCACCCATTTCTTCCATGTCAATTTCAAACGCCACTTGTTTGGAGCGATCGAAAGACTTTTTGGTGCCATCGGTGAGAAAGAAGTCCTTTTTACCAATCATGTGAATGGTACCGTACAAAAAGGAAGTCTGATTCAGACCTTTACCCTTGATCTCCCAAATCAGGGATTTTTCCTGAGGGATCAGTTCTGCATTTTTTTGGGCATATCCCGACAAGATCAAACCCGTGACCAAAACAACAGCGGTGAATATCCTTTTCATTTAGTGCGTTTTATCAAAATCTTCAACAATTGCCAATAAGAGGGACACATCCTCCAAAAAACTGCGGATCAGCTCAAAACTGAGGTTGGAGCGAAAAATATAAGGCTCCATCACATTGCGGGGCTCCGTAACCGCCAAAAAAATGTGTTTGCCCAAAAATGAAAAATACAACTCTTTGCCCGTGACCTGGCAGTATTCTACGATCGCTTCCTGCATGGGTTCGGAAAGAATGCCCGCCACATGGGTATTCAGCGAGGCGTAGGTTACAAACATTTCCTGGAAGGGCTCATACAGGATTTCATCGTCCATGTTGTGTGCATCCAGCCAGGTAAACTCTTTGATTGAACGCAAAAAGTAATGCTTTAAATGCCTTGGCCAACAAGCCACATGTCCATAAGTTTCTTCCGGAAAAATGGCGTGTAAAAAAATGCCTTTGAATACGTTTTGTAAACCTGTTCCAATGGTTGCGTTTTCCTCCACCGTCAATTCACACATTTCAAAATCCATTTCCCCTACTCGTCCGCTGATGAAGTCTTCACCCTCAAAAACCTTCGGGGCGCAGACAAAAAGTCTGCTGGCAAAAAAAGTAGCTTTGGTCAATGATTTTTCTGGTTCATACTTCAATTGGCCAATGTTGGGCTCTTCCTGCAAAAAGTTGAGCACCAGTTTCATCACGTGAGGCTTGAAGGTCTGCAAAAATTTACGAATGCGGTAGCTCAAAAAAATCAAATAAAACACGATGGGAATGGCCAACACCAAGGTGAACAACAAAATATTGACATAAAATTCAAACAAGATCACTGCAAACAGCAATACTCCTGAAAAAATCAACAAACGCAAGAGGCGAACCCGCTTGCGCTCCATACGCATGAGTTCGGGATGAATGGTATGATTGTAATAAATCCGAAATTTATCGAGCTGTCGCATACAACAAGTCAAAGTAAGACATCAAAGCTAATTAAAAACCCACAACTTCTCAACTCCTCTACTTCTCAGACCCTCTACTTTTCAAGTCTTTTGTACTTTTGCTTTCAAAACCCAAACGAACGATGCACTACCTTCATTATTTCCCTAAAATCATATTTCTATTTTGCTGGATTGCCCTCAGTTCCTTCAACGCTCAGGCGCAGTTGCGGCTTTTTGGCAGAGACAGCACCCTGTTTTTCCGTCTGGATACCGTGATTGAACAACAACGCAGCGAGCAAGAGATCATTGGTATGGCCGTCACAGTGGTAAAGGATGAAAAAATCATTTACAACAAGGGTTTTGGCTACGCTGATTGGGAAAACCTCAAACCCGTTACGACGGAATCGGTTTTCCGTTGGGCCTCCATGTCCAAATCCCTCACGGCTTTGTTGGCATTTAAACTGCAAGAAGAAAAGCTGGCAGACCTGGAAAGTTCCGTCTCTACTTATTTGCCAGAGTATCCTTATCCAATGGTCAAACTCAAGTACTTGTTGCAAAACCGCAGTGGCCTGGGTCATTATACCGAAATGACCCGTTTGTTTCCAGCCTGGAGCAAACGACTCTTGAGTTATCCCTCTCGCGATACCTTCAATGCCAAAGCTACCGTTGACATTTTCCGGGAAGCACCTCTGGATTTTCAGCCTGGCGAACGTTTTTTATACTCCACTTTTGGATTTATTCTGGCGGGTGCCACTTTAGATCAGATTGGCCGCAACAGTTTGGGCGTTGGGTACCTTGGCCTGGTCAACGAATTGATTCGCAAGCCTTTTGGAATGACTACCCTCGAACCTGATTATACCTTCAACAACAACCCCAACGAGGTATCCGGCTATTACCTGGATAGTGATTGTGACATTCAAACCCGCAAAGACGACGACATAAGCTGGAAATTATCTGGCGGGGGATTCCAGTCTACCATCGGAGATTTAGGCAATTACATCGTAGCATTGATGCAGCGAAAATTATTGAAAAAAGAGAGTTATGAACAAATATGGAGCAAACAACCTGATGCCGATTACGCCTATGGATTTGACGTGCGAGGAGAAGGCAAAGACTTGCGGGTAGGCCATGCGGGTAGCCAAAACAAAACCCGGACCATCTTTATTTTTTACCCTGAAAAAAAGATTGGGGTAGGAGTAATGTGCAATTCCGAATGGGCCGAACCCGAACTCATCGCGCTAAAAGTGCTCAAAGAAATGGGCATTGAGCCCGAAGAGGAAAAAGAGTATGTGCGCAATTGCAATACCAAAAACAAGTCAAATTACCGCTACCTCGGCATCTGGCAAGAGGGCGAGCAGCAACAAATGGTGCGCAAAGGGTATGGCTCGCGCCAATTCCAAGCAGAGGTCAATCACCTCAGTAAATTTGGCTACAACCTGGTAGATGCCGACGCCTACCTGGACAAAAAAAATGTGCGCCGCTGGGATGCTATTTTCCAACACCGTGCCCCTACGGCACAATTCATCGCCCACCAGAACCGGGATAGTTTCCAGCTGAAAGTCAATGCCTTCGCTAAAACGGGCTGGCACCTGATTGACCTCGAAACCTACATTGCCAACAATCAACGTTTGTGGGCAGGGGTAGTGACCCAAAATGAAAAAAAAGCAACGCTGGTAACGGAGCTGGAAGCTGAAGCTTTTCAAAAAAAATACGAAGAGCTGAATCGCAAAAACCTGCGCTTGATTGATTTTAAAACGTACTGGACCGGGCAGAGACGCCTTTGGGCTGGAGTATTCGCCCCGGGTTACGATAGCCACGCCTTCTTTCGCTCCCTTTCACAGGATGCCTTTTTTATCAAAAATACGGAGTTAAACAATCAAGGTTTGCAGTTGGCAGACATCGAAATTTACACCCTGAACGGACGGGAATACTGGTCGGGCGTATGGCGGCAAGAAAAAGACCTTTATGAAATCCTCAGAGACACCAATTATTGTACTCAGGAACGCAAAGGCAAAGCCGTTGCCCAAAAAGGGATGGAATTGGTGGATTGGGAGAGGTATTGAGAAAAAGTTTAGAAGTTTAGAAAGTTTAGGCTACCGCGAGCAATTAGACAAGGACAAGTCTAAGTCGCTCGCGGTAGCCTAAACTTTCTAAACTTCTCAACTTCCTCAACAAAAAAATTAAAACTTCACACCCAACGTAAACACCACATTACCCAAAGTATACTTGTTTTCCACTTCCTGCAAAGGCGCATCAGTGGTGATGTAAGGATAATAAGTCTCTGTAATTGTGCTGTGGCGGTAAGCCATATCCAAGAAAAACGCGTCTTTGCGGTAGCCAATCCCGGCACTGATTACCGTGCTCCGGGTATCATCATTCTGGAATACCGAAGGCAATATACCGTATCCTGCCCGAAAGCGCAGTGCATCAAACACCAGTTCTCCGCCAATGCGCACATTGGTTACTGGGCGGAGTTGACCACGAATTTTATCGTTGATCTCATCCTGTGCTTCAGGGTATTCGTCGTAGCCAAATTTGTTGCGGGCATAATCGACGTGCTCCACTTCAGTGCTGATGAACCCTCTTTTACCTACAATCAACCCGGCACCCATAAAGATTCGCCAAGGCGTAGACTGAGTGTATTCAAAAGTACCTTCCCGTGTACCTTCTGAACCCAAAAAGGCTCCTTGTTCCCGACGGTCTTCGTAATAGTTGTTTTCTAGGGTATAAGTGTAATCGTCATTGAATGCATAAATGGTCGGGGTATGTAAGGCCGCTGATAAGCGTAAAACCTGGTTGGGCTTGATCAATATCCCGATCTTGCCATTGATCCCGGTACCAGAGGTTGTCAACTGCTCCCGGAATCTAAGGTCACTAAAATACGGGATGGCACCACCCGCAGCAGTGCTATCGTCTCGCTCGGTGTAAATTTTTTCCACCGAATAATTGGCCATGGGTACGCCCAAAGAGATCCCGAAGGCAAATTTATCATTGTAGTTCCCCGCGAATGAAAAACTCACTTCTGACAAGGACCCTCGACTAAACATGGTTTGGCCTCGGGCCAAATTTGCACTGGGGTTTAAATCGTAATCCACTTCATAAATGCCATCAGCTGGATCAAAATCGTAAATAGAGCTGACCTCATCGGCCAATCCGGTTTCAAATCCATCCACGCCCTCTCCACCATTGGCCAATTCCTGAAAACGTTGGGACAAAGAACCTTGAGAACGGCCCTGAAAAGTAAAAGCCCGATTGAAGTTGGCCAGGTGATTGACCGCGATACCAAAATTGAGGTTGGTCCAGTTGGCTGACAAAGGCTTGGTGGCAAAAACAACCCCGAAGTTGTGTAAGTTAAAGGCAGTACGGGTATCGGACAAGGCAGCGTTGCCATTGCCGCTCAACAACCTTGAGCTCGTATTATTGGACAAAACAGCGGGAGTAATGGTGTATTCTGAACGCCGAAACATGGCCAATCCCGCGGGGTTGCTCACCAGAGCGGACATATCCGCACCAATGGAGCTCATGGTATTGCCCACCCCTACGTTGCGTGCAGTACCTCCTGCTTCAAATTGGGAATAACGAACTGCATCGCCTACATTTTGGGCAAAGAGTCCAACAGTCACTAGCGAAAAGATCACACTCCACGCTAGGTTGCGGGTTTGCGAATTACACTTCATACATCATTTTTTTAAAAACGAGGATAAAAAAAGGTGGACACCAGCGAACCCGATCTCCACCTCCATATCATAAGGTGTACCTGAACCAGCTCAGCTGGCTCAATACTACTTTAAGTTTTTATCAATTTTGGCGACCACCCGAAGAAGAGGAACGGCCTCCTGAAGAAGACGAACCAGAACTGCTTGGGCTGCTACTGCCACCACTTGAACGGCTGCCACCGCTGTTGTCGATACTCCGTGGTGCGCTAGAGCTAGCAGGGTTGCTGAATCCACTGGAACGACCGGAATCGTAGTTGGGTCTTGAGTACCCACTATTACTATTCGATGGGGTATTGTTCCGTGGCGCACTGTAAGTATCCGTATTCGTGCGGCTGCGCTCATACGAACGATCTGGAGTGTAAGTCCGTGAACGCTCCAACGAGCTGTTGTCAGTTGAACGTGGCGCAGGTTCGTAAGAACGTGGGCGAATGTTCTCCTGCGTAGTATTGGGGCGCAGGTTCTGACGATCATCCGTGTAAGTACGAGCACCATTGGTATTGTCGATCCGACGACCACCGCTGAATGGATCAGCCGTTTCTGGGCGACGAGTTTGGTTGCTCGGGCTGTTGAGGTTTTCGCGGGCATCGCGATAACGATCCGTGCTGTTTGGTGTTCCGTAAGTTTCACGGTTTGGATCCGTATTTACTCTTGGGTTACCATTGCC
>JAIXOO010000120.1 GCA_027486765.1 Saprospiraceae bacterium | reverse complement strand
CCAGTTGCACTATTGCCAAGATAGCGTTGTTCCAGTCGATAACGATTGATAAAAGTAGCCCTTCCGATGGGTGCTCTGATGATCAATTGCTCCCAGATCCGGTTTTCAGGAAACTCATGTTTCACCGGGTAATCGCCATAAGGATAGGTTTGTACAAAACAATAACCTCCCATGATCTGGATGGACTTGGAGAGGTTGTATCCAATGCCGGCACGGAGCAATAGCTGTTGGGCTTCGGGTAAAATATCGGCTCGCCGGAATTGTACGTCATGAAACAGCAGCCATTTTTCACTGAGTTTAATGGTACCATTTTCCATGTACCACGCGTGACCGGAAGGGGCGACGATTCTTCCACCTTGAGCAACCGCCCAATAGCCTATGAAGAGGGCTAAAATCGTCAGAAAGAGATTTTTCATCGAGTGATTGATTTGGAAATTGGGTCGGCACACCAAGTACCGACCCAGACTAATATGAAAAGACAATTTTACAAATAAAATCAAAAAGAAAAAATGGTATGGAACGGATTGAAAGACTATCTCTAATATAGATTAAGTGCGTTGAATCAAATCATCGTTTTTGCTGCGGCGTGCAGCCAGAGGGTGTTTAGACAAAGGCTTGAGCCGATCGATCCCTTCTAGGATAAACTTCCCGCCATTGGCTTCGTAATCCCGTTGAAAATGGTGAAGGTTTTCCAGTACTGTATGGTCTACATACCGGGCTTTAGTAAAATTCACCCGTAGCCGACTTCCGGCTGGGACGCGAGCCAAATGTTTTTTCAAATTCAATAAGTTGCTGAAGGTGGCGGCTCCTTCAACTTCCAGCAAGTGCTCATCCCCTTGTTGGGTAAGGCGGATCGGCTGGCGGAAAACATATTTCAGGGGTACCCCTAAAACCAGTTGAATGATGAGTTTGGCCGTTATTCCTGCGCCAATGCCAATCAAGAGATCGGTACAAATCGTCACGATTACAGTAATGGAGAAAAGGAAGAGTTGCTCCAAACCGATGTGGTAAGCATGAACAAACTCACGTGGTGCCGCCAAACGGAAACCTACAAAAATGAGCATAGCAGCCAGAGAAGCAACCGGAACCATTTTGATCAAAGGCGTAAGCAACACCACAAACAAGAGCAAGGATAGGCCGTGGAACAAATTGGCCCAGCGAGTCCGCCCGCCATTGTTGATGTTGGCGGCACTACGGGCTACTTCCGAGATCATGGGCAAACCGCCCAGAAGGCCAACGACCATATTCCCAATCCCCACGGCAGAAAGGTCTTTGCTCAGGTTGGCTTTGCGCTGGTAAGGATCCAAGAGGTCAACTGCTTTTCCAGTCAACAAGGATTCCAAGCTGCCTACCAGCGTAAACATGATCAGGTACTTCAAAAAAATGGGCAACAAATCGCCACTTAAACCAGCAAAGCTGGCATTGAAACCCAATTTTAAGTCGCCCGGATTGACGAGTGGTTTGATGTTGGCATAATTGGGGTCGGAAAGGTGGAAGTAAGCTCCCATGAGCACCCCTACTATCAAAACCAGCAATGCGGGTGGAATTTTTTTCAATGCTTTCACTTTGACGAATTGCCAACCGAACAAAATCACTAAACTAACCAGCCCAATGATGGCGACATGGTATTCCATATGGATCAAACTATGTGGCACCATGGTCAGCAATTCCAAGGGTTCTTTGCCTTTTAATTCCGCGGGCGAAATCCCTACCGCCAGGTGAATTTGTTTGGACATGATGATGATGCCAATAGCAGCCAACATGCCGTGAACGGCCGAAAGTGGGAAAAAGTCGGCCAATTTTGCCACTTTAAATAGACCAAATAGCACCTGTACGGCGCCAGCCAACACAATGACACCAAGCGCCAATTTCCAGCCTAATTCATTGTCGCCCCGGCCCAGTTCTTCCACCGCACCAGCCACAATGACAATCAAACCCGCCGCAGGCCCTTTAATTGTCAATTCCGATCCGGCAAAAAAAGCAACGACAATCCCTCCAACCATTGCTGTAAGTACCCCCATGATGGGTGGAAAATTACTTGCTCCAGCGATACCTAAGCTCAGTGGTAAAGCAATCAGCGACACTAAAAATCCCGACAACAGGTCTTTAGTCCAGTTCTCTTTGAAGCCCGCCCAGCCAGTTTTGGGGCGGAAAGTGGTTTGTTGTTCCATAAGAAATATCTTGTTTGGGTCAAAAATCTCCTAGCCACAGCAGGTAGAGCTTCCTGAGCAGGAGTGAGTGATCAATATCTTAATTGGGTAGATTGGTACTATTTTTCGCAATTAATTAAGGTAAAAAATGGGGGAAACGAGTTCCCCCAACACATGTTCGGACGCTTCTCTCCAACGTCCGAAAAACCCCAATTAAGCTCTTTGCGATCTTCATTCCAGCCGATTGGTTAGAATGAGGATGTAGGTCATTTCTTGCGACACAAATTTCTGGATTCAGAGATAAACTTCAGGGTCGACTTTGCCCGCTTGAGGGGGGAGATTGGCCATTTCAGGGCCGCGAGTTGAAAGCTCGGGGTGCAAATGTTCTGAAGAGCGTGTATTTTGCAGAAAAATCAAATTTTGAAATTCCAACGTTACTTCCGAAAAATTGCGGTTTGGTCTACCCTGGCGATTACTTTTTTCTTCATGCTCAATCGGGCGGTAGATGGAGAGTACCGGGACATTTTACAAGCTTCCATTGATTTTTTAGTACTTTGTACTTATGCCGTGCTGATTTGGCAATTCAACTTTTGGCTGGATACTCAAGAGCCTAAGCTGAAGCGTGTTTTTAGTTCTAGTGGCGCTCGATTGTTTTTACAAAGCGCCATTAGCCTTCTTGTTGGGGTATTGTTGGTGGTCGTGGTTGAAATCATTGTTCACGAAACCATCAAGGAGGAAAAAGCGCCCCTGGTCTTTTTTATTTTCAGAGGCATCCTCATCAACATCATTTTACAAATCCTCTTCTACGCAGTGCGTTCTGTTTACCAAATCCAGCAAGTGCAAGTGACCAATGCCCAGTTGATGGAAATGAGCGCCAAGGCGCAAATGGATCTGTTGCGCCAGCAGGTCAATCCCCATTTTTTATTCAATGCCTTAAATACTTTAAAAACCCTGGTCAAGAGCAACAATCCCAATGCGCAGGACTTCATCGTGCAACTGGCCGATGTATACCGCTATTTGCTGCAAAACAACCAAAAGGAAAAAGTATCCTTGCGCGAAGACCTTTCGATTGCCCGCTCCTACGCCAGTTTGATTCACGCCCGCTTTGAAGACAATTTTAAACTGGAAGTCAACCTGTCGCCAGAAGTGTACGAAACATATACCCCTCCCAATACTTTTCAATTGCTCATCGAAAATGCGGTAAAACACAATATCATCGGTGCGGGGAAAGCCCTTTTGGTTGAAATCTACAGCAATGAGGGCCACATCATCATCCGCAACAACCTCCAACCCAAACGCACAGTAGAACACACCACTGGCCTTGGCCTGGAGAACATCCGCCAACGTTACCAGCTCCTTAGCAATCGTGAAGTGAAAGTTGTGAAAGAAGAAAAATACTTTGAAGTGTGGCTACCTGTTTTGAGTGAAAAGTGAAAAGCGAATAGTGAAAAGCAGGTACACCAATTGTTTTTCAACTGTTTGGAGTCATTTTTATAAGTTAAAGTTTGGATGTACGGAGGAAGTGCATTTTTTTCACTTTTCACTTTTCACTTTTCACTTTTCACTTTTCACTTTTCACTTTTCACTTTTCACTTTTCACTTTTCACTTTTCACTCTATCTCGTGTTCATCCACTGCAAAAACTCACTGGCCTTTGCCTTGCTCACTGTGATTTGATCGTGGCATTTGACTTTGGGTTTGATTTTGAGTTTGCGGGCCAAATCCTGTTCAATCGATTCGATCAACTCAAAATTGATGAGGTGCTGCCTATTGGCGCGGTAGAATTGTTGGTGGCCCACCATTCGTTCAATTTCTTCGAGTGAATGCGGTACCAGGTAAGTATTGCCTTTGAAGGTTTGCAAACAAACATCTTCACCCAAAATGTAAAACAAAGCGATCTCTTTGGTGGGAATGGGGATGAAATTTCCCCGGAAGGTGACTAAAAAATTACTCTTCAACCCTCCGTTTGTGCGTAAGGTATCCATCGCCTCCGCGAAAGCCCTAAAATCCGGGACATCGGCGCGAAAAAAGTTGGCCAGCGATTTCACTTTATCCAAGGCCAGTCGAACATCACCCACGCTAAATGGCTTCAATACATAAGCAACGCCATTGGTTTGAAAGGCCTGGAGCGCGTATTCGTCATAAGCCGTGCAGAATACCACCGGGCAAGCAATTGTTGTTTCTTTAAATAGATCAAAACTCAGGCCATCGGCCAACTGGATGTCTAAGAAGATGAGATCTGGTGCAGGCGGATAAGCCAAAAAATTGAGCGTACCTTCAATCGAGTCGGTAATGCCCAGAATGGTAATGGAAGGATCGATTTCCTGGAGGGTTTCGCTCAAGTCCTGGGCGGTCTTGGGTTCGTCTTCTACGATCAGGATTTTCATTGGTACATTATGGTTTAGGGAGGTTTAGGGAGGTTGAGGAAGGTTGAGGCTCCGCGAGCGACTTAGACAAGTGCTATGTCTAAGTCGCTCGCGGAGCCTCAACCTTCCTCAACCTCTCTCAACCTTCTCAACTATCCTCAATTATCTAAACTTGCGCAACTGGCTCTTCATCCACAAAGTTGGTCTCTCCTTCCCACTGGCCCACAATGGCCGTAGCCAAGCAGTTGCCCAGTGTATTGGTGGCAGTACGCCCCATGTCCATGAGTGCATCAATGCCCAGGATGGCCGCAATCGGCCAGTCTGGTAAACCAAATGAAGCGGCTGTTCCGGTCAGAATCACCAAAGACGCACGCGACACCCCAGCAATCCCCTTGGTGGTCAGCATGAGTGTAAGCAACATCGTAATTTGAGCACCGATGGGCATTTCAATTTTACCTGCCTGTGCTACAAAAATAGCGGCGAGGGACAGGTACAACGTAGAACCATCGAGATTGAAACTCAGCCCCGTAGGCAAAACGAAGGAAACTACCCGACGGGAAACCCCCATTTTTTCCATATTTTCCAAAGCTTTGGGCAAAGCAGCTTCAGAGCTGGTCGTAGCAAAAGCGATGGTGACAGGTTCGCTGGCATATTTCCAAAATCGCCGAATCGGGATGCGAAAAATCAATGCAGCGGGGAGCAGCACCCCTAGCACAAATACGATCAATGCACCATATAAAGTAAGCAACAACAGCCCTAAATTGGCAAAAACCCCTAAGCCCAGTTTGGCCACAGTGTAGGCAATGGCCCCACCCACTCCAAAAGGCGCAAAGTACATGACGATGTTGGTGAATTTGAACATGATCTCCGACAAACTCTCCGCAAAAGTCAGGAAAGGGCGGCGATGCTCTGGCTTAGCCTGCGTCATCGCAAAGGCAAAAATCAAACAAAAGACAACGATTTGCAGGATTTCGCCCTCGGCCACCGATTTGATGAGGTTTTCAGGAAAAGTATGCAAAACAATTTCTGGACCGGTCATTGGCTTCCGTACTTCTGGCAGTGTTTCGGAAGTAGGCATGGGGGGCAGGTTTTCGCCTGCTTTGGTGATATTGATCGCCGCCAACCCGATTACCAAGGCAATGGTGGTCACAATTTCAAAATAAATGATGGCTTTCAGTCCCATGCGGCCTACCGCTTTCATGTCAGAATGCCCGGCTATGCCCACCAGCAGGGTACCAAAGATCAAAGGCGCTACAATGGTTTTGATCAATTTAATGAACACTTTGCTCATTACATTGTACCATTCGGCGCCACCAGGGAGCGTGTGCCCAACTTCGGCACCCAAGATCAACGCAAACAATATCCAGGTGGTGATGCTGCCTCGGCGGTAGGATAAATAAGCCAGTCCAGCCAGGCCAACCCAACGGGCAATGGTAGCTACCAGATCGGGTAAAATATGCAAGCCGTAGGCCAGAAAATTGATAAACAAGGCTACGCCGACAACAATCCATACCGGCAATTGCTCCCTCAGGGTCATTTGTGGGGAAGCGGTTTTGGTGTTCGTTTGTTCCATCTCGTGCAGTTCTGTAATTTGGTTTCAGCTTACAAGATAGCAACAATGGTGAAAAACCTAAGGCGGCAACAAAAATTCTTAAAACTGCCGGGAAAAGGAGAAGCTGAAAAAGACACTGTTGCTTTGTGCTTCAGTATAGGTCTCCCCAGGCAAGGGCACTGGAATGACCAAATTTGGCGACAGATTAAAGGTCCAATTGCCCGCATAATAATAAATAGGTACGGCCAAATTGATGCTCATCAGGCCAAAAATAGTACTGCTGCTTTCTTGTCGGGGCCATGGGGTAGGGCTTGGTAGTTTTTTTTCTCGTTCCATCCAGCGCACGCCCGTTGCCCGTTCAAATTGGGTCAAAGGCAAGGTGTAAAAGGGGATGTTTTCGGTGCCGAATAATCCTGAAAGGGATGGCCCAATGGCGCAATTGGCTAAGAATCCATTTTGCCCCAAAGCCCAGTAGCCAGAGGAAAAAAGATTCAAGCGGTACCCGTTTTCTTCGCCCAACATGGCCGTGAACGATGTACCCACGTTAAAAGCGCCGAAGCTCAGATCGCTTGATAAGCCAATGCCATTGCTTAAAAGCCCCTCTTCCGCAGGGTGAAAAAAGGTGTGTGAAAAAGTCAAACTGTAACGCCAACTGGAAGTAAGTGACCCAGCAAAACCCACACTCAAATTGGATTGGGTGTAGGATAAGGAAGCCGAATCACCATACATGCTGCCACTCAATCCGGCGTTCAAACCAATAGGATGGCTGTAAAAAACGCCTGGGAAAACACCAAACTGGCTACTGCCATAATCCCGCCCCGCAGAGAGTACCCGGCTGTTGAGAGCAGTGGAAATGGTCCAGGAAGCGGTTTTGATTTGTTCGGTTTGAAAACTGGTATCGGGCAAACGATTGATGTCCGGGTTTTGGGCAAAAAGCTGGCCCATTAAAAACGCAAAGAAGAGGCTGGTGAATAAGGGTTTCATGGCAAGGTGAAGTTAAACTGTGGCGCAAAGGGATTGTGTTTGGATATGCATTGGGAAAATCAGCGGTCTGTAATCCCGATGCGCCACATGAGGTTTGTAAAAAAAATTAATTCACTTTAGTCCGACGATTAGCGGCATTCTCCACTGCCGTATTGCGGCGTGCATCCGAATTTTGCTGGGCCGAACCTTTCCGGGCGGCGCTGTTGGTGGCCCCGGTTTCCTGGCGCTTGTCGGAGCTGGATTTGGCATTTCCCAGGCGCTCTTTTGAGTTTTGCTCTGCCAATTTTTTTGCCTCATCTTTGCTCACTTCCCCATCGGCAACGGCGGCTTCCCGTTCACTCTTGTTTTCGTCGTAAGTAGACTTGCGCACTTCGCTGTTGGCACCTTTGGTTGCTTCGCGATTGGCCTGGCCAGCGGTAGCCGTTTCTTTGCGGGTACTTGAATTGCTTTTGGCGGTTTCACGGCGATTTTGGGCATTTTGCTCCGGGATTGTAGTTGATTGGGCATTGCTGTCCACAAAGCTCAAAGTCATCAGGGCCAAGGTGCAGGCGAAAAAGCGAATCATCAATTTAGTTGACATGGTTTTAAAATTTTTAGGTGAAAAATGTACACTTGTTTGTGTTTGATGATTCAAAAGTAGGGGGGTGTTCAGGGCTTGCCAATTTTATTCAACCCAGGGATAAAAGGCTTCAACCAATGGATTCTTTTCTTCAATTTGAGCTATAGAATGTGCCTATCAATCGTAACCATAGATCGTTTTATCTCGTCTTTGCTCAGAGGAAACATACTTTAATCCAAAAAATACCCGAACTGATCGGAATTTGCAGAGATCAAAGGTGTTTTGTTCACTATCTTGAGGAACACTTATCCCGAATGATTAACCAAGCACCATACTATGTCTAACTTGCGTACCTACCTGAAAGAGCATTTCAATCAATTTTTGTACACGCTGCACTCCATTCCAGAGGCCATTCGCTTTTTTCGCAAAAACCGATTGTGGGAAGGCTTTCTGCGCTATGGTTGGGTGAACAAAATTTTGATCCTGGTGGGCATTATTGCCGGACTCCAAACCCTGGGGAATGTTTTTGAGTCCATGAACACGGTAGATACTTCTAATGTAATGGCCTTGATGAGTTCGATGGATAATTTTGTGGACAATCTGGTCAAAAGCCAGTGGGAGTTTTTCACCGATGAAGGGTTCCGCTACGGCATCTTGATCCTGCTCGAAATTTTTATTTTCCACGTTTGTCACCGCGCAGTCGACATTTTATTAAAAGACAAAATGCGGGAGCCCCGGCTCAATGACTTCATCAAGGCTCAAATTCGCATTGCGGTGTTGGGCGTGATTTGTATGGTCGTAGAAGGGATTGTGGTTGCCATTGTTGAACCCATCGTTAAAGCTACTCCGGTAGTTTCTTGGCTGAAAGAACCCATCTTGTTTTTTATCCATTGTTTCTTTATGGGTGTCCTCATTTTGGACAACTACAATGAGATGTTTGGCCTAAAAATCAAGGAAAGTTTTAAATATTCGCTGCGTTTTCCGGGTATTGCCCTGGCCGCAGGCATGGTACTGAGGATTTGTTTTATGGTGCCCTTCATCGGCCCGGTTGTAGGTACTTTGGTCACCGCAGTAACTGTATCCATCGTGATGCATGAGTTGGCCAATTTGCAATTGGGAGATGGCGATTGGGAAGAGGAGTTGGTGTAAGCGTGAGAGGTTGAGGCGTTGAGGCTACCGCAAGCAATTTGGTAACGCTATTCAACTTTCTCAACCTCCCTAAACCAAAAAAATGCTATTTTAGCCAGCTCTTTTCATCAATTCGCAAGCAAGTGCTATGAAACGATTGGCTATCTTTTCCCTACTTGGGCTCCTCTTTCTGAGCGCCTTGGCCTGGATCAATACGGACACCGATCCCGCTGGTTCCGATTGGCCCGAATACCTTGGCGGCCCCGATCGCAATCATTACTCCGAACTTGACCACATTACCCCCAACAACGTCGACCAACTCAAAATTGCCTGGCGTTATTCCCTGCCCGACTCCGGGCAAATGCAAGTCAATCCACTGGTGATCAACGGCATATTGTACGGCGTAAGTGCCAGCGTACAAGCCTTTGCTCTGGACGCCGCTTCCGGAAAGGAGCTCTGGCGCTTTGGTGACCCTTTAAAAGATTGGTCTAGTACCAGCCGGGGTGTATCCTATTGGACCGATGGAGAAGAGCAGCGCATTTTGTACACCGCCGGACCCAACCTCTGGGCACTGAATGCCAAAACGGGTAAACCCATCTCCAGCTTTGGTGACCAAGGCAAAGTAGACCTACACACCGGGCTGCCCGAAATCGCGCAGAAAAAATTCGTCATTTCCAATACCCCGGGTACCATTTTTGAAGACCTCATCGTGATGCCCGTTCGGCTTTCGGAAGGCTCCGATGCCGCACCCGGCGACATCCGCGCCTTCAATGTCCGCACGGGCAAGTTGGCCTGGACCTTTCACACCATCCCTTATCCGGGGGAATATGGCTACAAAACTTTCCCCAAAGACGCCTACCTCAACACCTACACGGGTGCTGCCAACAATTGGTCAGGCATGGCCGTGGATCGCAAACGAGGTATCCTGTATGTTCCAACTGGCTCGGCTGGGTACGATTTTTACGGCGGCAACCGCAAGGGGCAGAATCTTTTTGCCAATTGCCTGTTGGCCCTGGATGCCCGTACAGGGAAACGTCTTTGGCATTTTCAGTTGACTCACCACGACGTATGGGACCGCGACATGCCTGCACCGCCCAATTTGATGACTTTGCAAAAAAATGGCAAGTCGATCGACGTGGTAGCACAGGTAACCAAGCAGGGTTTTGTATTTGTATTTGACCGGGTTACGGGTGAACCGATTTATCCGATCAAAGAAGTGCCCGTACCTGCTTCGGATTTGAAAGGGGAAAAGCTCTGGAAAACCCAGCCAACCCCTACCCTACCCCTTCCCTACGCTCGGCAATCCAGTGCATTGACCGAGAATGACATCAGCCCCTACGCCGAAAACCGCGAGGAGTTGATGCAAAATTTCCGCAAGTACAAAACGGGCTTTTATGATCCCCCCAGTGTCGAAGGTACCGTCATTTTTCCCGGTTACGACGGTGGTGCGGAATGGGGTGGTGCAGCTGCCGACCCCGAGGGCATCCTCTACGTCAACAGCAATGAAATGGCCTGGATTTTGACCATGAAACCACCCGCCAATGATTTGCTAGCCAACGCCAGTCCCGGTGAAAGGGTTTACCTCAATACCTGCGCCTCTTGCCATGGTGTAGACCGGAAAGGCAACGCCAAAAGTGGCTTCCCCTCTCTAGTTGACATTGGGAAAAAACGCGATCGGGAATTTGTTACTCAAATCACCAGCACGGGCAAAGGGATGATGCCAGGCTTTCCGGCGCTTTCCGCCGCTGAAAAACAAGCTTTGGTAGCCTACCTGTTTGGGGATGAAAAAAAAGAAGTGGGTGCCGTAGCCGGAGCTCCGAAACCAGTACAATTGCCCTTTTACAGCACGGGGTACAATAAATTCCTTGACAGCAAAGGGCTACCTGCGATCAATCCACCCTGGGGCCAACTCAGTGCCATCAACCTGAACACCGGTGAATACCTCTGGCAGGTGCCCTTTGGCGAAGAACCGACCCTGGTAGCAAAAGGAATTCGGAATACTGGCGTAGAAAACTACGGCGGCCCGGTAATTACCGCCTCTGGTTTGCTCTTCATTGCGGCGACCAAAGACGGCATGTTCCGAGCTTTTGATAAAAAAACGGGCAAAGTATTGTGGGAAACCAAATTGCCCGCCGCTGCTTTTGCCACCCCGGCCACCTATGCAATCAATGGCAAACAGTACATTGTGCTGGCTTGTGGGGGCACCAAATTGGGTACGCCCAAGGGCAATCAGTACGTGGCTTATGCATTGCCTTAGTGCTTGTCTTAACAACTATAAACAATACATGAAAATGAAAAAATCAATCCTCCTGCTTTTTGCGCTGGCTTTGGCTGGCAGCAGTTTTGCGCAGTCTAAAGCGGAACAACAAGTAGCTGACGCAGTCACAGCCTGGCGCAAAGCCATGATTGACGCGGACAAAGCGGGGCTGGAAGCCATCCTGGCACCTGAATTGAGCTATGGTCACTCTAGCGGTAAAATTGAAGACAAGGCCATGCTGGTGAAAGCCATTTCTACGGGTGAGTCCGACTTTCTCACGATGGAATTGACGGAGCAAAGCATCAAAATGGCAGGCAAAACGGCGATTGTGCGCCACAAATTGGCCGGAAACATCAACGACGGGGGTAAGCCAGGGTCGGTGAAACTGTTTGTGCTGCAAATCTGGCAAAAGCAAGGAGCGAGCTGGCTGTTGTTGGCCCGGCAAGCAGTACGGCAGCCGTAGCCAGAGCGATATGATAGGAACGCGGATGAACTGTGATCAAAAGCAAGCTTTTAGACACATTTTTTTTGAATTGTAAATTTGGGATCAAAGTCCACCCCAGATTTTACGACTCCAAAAATCTGTCGAGCCAGTTTATG
>JAIXOO010000087.1 GCA_027486765.1 Saprospiraceae bacterium | reverse complement strand
ATCGTCCAAGGAGACATAAAACCCAAACCTATGCTTCGATTTTTATACTTCTTCCTTTTCCTGAGCATGTTTATTACGATTTTACATGCTCAAACGACCGTCACCACAACTTATGGCCCAATTTCCGGGATCACTGAAGAAGGGGCTCTGGCTTTCAAAGGAATTCCTTACGCCAAACCACCAGTAGGGGAGTTGCGTTGGCAAGCACCACAACCGCCAGCTCCCTGGAGCCAAACCAGAATGACCACCGACTTTTCACCAAAATGCCCGCAAAAAAACTTTAGCCCCACCCAGGATAGTGCCATCACGGAAGGGGAGGAGGATTGCCTCTACCTCAATGTCTGGGCACCTGCTCTGACTGGCAAACGTCCCGTGCTGTTTTTTATCCACGGTGGTGGCAATCAACAAGGCTCGGCCTCGGAGACCATCAACGGCGCGGTGCTCTACACTGGCAAGTTTCTGGCCTCCCGCAAGGATGTCGTCGTCGTCACCATCAATTACCGCCTCGGTGCGCTGGGCTTTATGGCTCATCCTGCGGTGGCTGCGGCCAGCAGTTCCAAAACTTCGGGGAATTACGGCACTATGGATCAGGTTTTGGCGCTGGAATGGGTCAAAAACAACATTGCAAAATTTGGTGGAGATCCCGATAATGTCATGGTTTTTGGGGAATCAGCTGGCGCAGTGAATACCTCCCTTTTATTGACTGTACCAGCGGCGAAAGGGCTCTTTCACCGGGCCGGGATTCAGAGTGGTTCACCAGTAGCTTCACCTTATTTGGTTGGGGAAAACCTTGGTAAATCGTTTGCCTCGCGCATGGGCTGTGTCACCGGGAACCTGGATCAACAGCTACAATGCATGAAGGCGCTGCCCATTTCAAAAATCATTGCGGAATTGGAAAGCCCACTGGCTGGTGGAAAGGTAAACTTGGGTTGGGGGCCAGTAGTGGACGGCCTGCTCATTCCCAAAGACCCGATTTCGGTAATTTTAACCGGCCAGCACCACAAAATGCCAGTCATGTTGGGCTCCAATGCCGATGAAATGTCGGCCTCCAGCCCTCCAGTGGTCACCCCCGCGCAGGTACGAACCCTTTTTGATTCCTTTGTACCCGAAGCTTATGAGGCTGAGGGTTTGACCTTGTATCCGCCAGGAACGACCAATGCTCAGGCCCGCCAATCCTACATTCAAACCTTGACCGATGCCCAATTTACGGCACCAGCCCGGCGCATGGCGAAAGGGCTGGATATTTTTCAAACCGAACCCGTGTGGCGCTACCTTTTTTCGCACGCCCAGGCTGGCTTAGGCGCTTTTTATGGTTCGGCACATGGCCTGGAATTGCCCTTTATTTTTCAAAGTGTGGAAGAAACCACTTACGGCAAAGGGGCATTTTTTAACAACAACGATAGGGTAGTGGCCAAGGCCATGATGGACTACTGGACGAATTTTGCTCGGACGGGAAATCCCAATGGCACTGGCCTCACGGTCTGGCCGGTTTATGATTATCAAAAAGATCCTTATCTCGACATCAAATCTCCGGTAGTTGGGGCTGAAGGTTTGCGTACGCAAAAAAGTGATTATTGGGATCGGGCTAGGGGAGTGGCGACTTCTACAAGACAGGCTTCGGCGCTTTTGGGGGTGAAGATGGAGGTGCCGACGATTTATCAGGAGGGGGCGCGGGTGCGCTTGAGTCTGGAAGAGGACCTAGTTTTGCAGATCGAGGTGTACAATATGCTGGGGCAAAAAATCAGTACGGTTTTTCAAGGGAATCTGAGTGCGGGGGAGCACGAACTGCCCTTGAACCTTCCAGTAGCTGCGCAGGGCATGCTGGTGCTGCGGGCGCAGGCTGGGGGGAGGAGTATGGGGATGAAGCTTTGGAAGGCGTAGGGATTTTTATTAGACTTGAAACGAGTTGAGTGGAGAGTAATTAATTGATCTTAAGAATAACGTCGAGCGGCAGAGCCGCCAAAACGTCTGGCACGCCTGGCACACCAAAGATGACTGCCCGCTGGGCAGACCGTCTATTCATTTAATTCCCCAAAAAAAATCATCTTGCGCCAAGCCCCTAATCTCCCTATCTTCCCTGCGTTTTCGGTATCTACTGAAATTGTTGTATACCTTAACTTACACACCTAATACCTAACAAACCATGACCAAAATCATCAGCAGTCTTCTACTTACCCTAGCCTTACTCTCCTGTGACAGCAAAAGCACTACCTCCAAAAACCCTCAAGAGGAAAGTAAAAAGGCAATTGCCAATGAAAGCATAGCCCAATTGCAAGGACTTTGGATTTCCGAGCCTTATTTGAAGGACATCGAAACAAGTAAATCCATTTACAGCAGCAGCAATTACCGCACCAAAGTCCAAGGACTTACCCTTGACGCAAAGAATTTGCGGACTGACTCGGCGTTTTTGGAAGGGTTTAACCCGCACGAAATTGGCTACAGCAGCCCCATTAAATACGACAGTGTTAAGGGCAAATTCGTAAATGATCTGGCTCGACTTTCGGAGTACTCCACTTTTCCAGACTCTTTTGAGCTGGACTACGATGGAAACAAGCATTTAAAAATGTATTTCCCGCAGACAAAAACCTTTGATGAATACCGGAAAGTGGATACGGACTTACAAACCGAATTGAGGAAAATATTGATTGCAGGAAAGTACAAAATCACCAATGTACCAGCCGAAATCCAGTTCGACAATGATGGCAAAGTCCACAACTTTAAAGATTTCAAGTACTACGAATTGATCTCTGACTTTGGAGAAGGGATCGAGTTTGATGCCATTATTTTCTTTAAAACATTAGAAGGAGGCAACTGGGTCGATGGCGAAATTTACCATTTTAAAGTTGTTCCCAATGGTCTACAATTGCAGTTGCTGAAACCGAACTGGGAGACCATGGAACATGTAATCAGTAAGGAGATACTTGCGCTGCAACGGAAATAGCGGTAGAAGCTGACTGGAATCGCAGCGTATTCTGGCCTAAATCCCAAAATACAAATTTGAATACACCTCCATCATTACTCCCTTGCGCACTTCATCCAACTCCGTAAGATGGGAAGGCAAGTGCTTTTCGATGGCGCCCGCAGCCTGTAACTTTTGCTTCCAGGTTTTTTCCAGAGCAGTCAGGGTGTAGCTATTGCGGGGGCAGATTTTGCTGCTGAGGGCAATCGCTTCGTCCAGTAATTCAGCGATGGGTTCAAAAGCGTTGTCGCTGACTTCGATGTTTTCCAGTTCCTGGTAAACGTCGGTTAAGGTTTTTTTGGTTATGCCGTACATTGATGTATCATTTCGGAATTGGGATTTCGGATTTCGGCTGGAGCACTGCCTTCGGTAGTTTCGGTTATGTCAGTGCTGTTTTTCATGCCTGGAAAACCAATATATCAGAAGCAAAATACCAGCCAAAACCCGAAATCCCCAATCTGCAATTATTCAATAACAATCTCATCCACAAACAACCAGGCTTTACTACCTGCTCCAGGCGCTCCCGCCGGAATCTCTCCGTAGTTGCTGACTTCCAACTTCAGGTAACGGCCCTTGGCGTTTTTCAGCGCCAAATTTAGCGGAACAATGTTGTCCTTGCCTGCATTGACCACACTGCTTTGGCTTTTACCGAAATTGGCCCCGTCGTTGCTCCAGCTTACCTTTACGTCCTTTGGCGCATACACCCATTGGCCTGGATTGTTGAAAAAACGAAGCTTCAACTGTTTGAGGCTATTCGCTTTCCCTAGATCGATCACGGCACTAAAGTCTTTGCCTGAAAATCCCAGCCACTCCGCGTCGTTGAAGCGCTGGTCGCTGCCGATCACCCCGTTGATGATGGCGCCCGGCCCACCTGCACTGTATTGTTTGGCAGGTTCCGAATTCAATGTGATTTTTTTACCCGCAGCCTTATGGAAATTCAATTCCAGGCTAGCCGAACGGCCAATGGCTTGTCCGTCCTGAAAGGTTTGGAACAGGTATTTTCCACTTTGAGCAATGGCCTGATTGGCATCCACTACAGGGCTGCTTGCCGTAGGGTTGCTGCCATTGTTGCTATAGCGAATACTGCCTTGTTTGGCCGGATTGGAAACGTCAAATTTGACTCCATTCCCCTCCACTTTTGCCATCGCCTTTACGTCATACAGGTGATTGCCAAAATTGTAGCCTTCTTTTTTCCAGCGTTGCATGTGCACAGCCAGGCGCTGCACAAAATCGGGGAAGTTCTTCCGGCTTTCACCCGACCAGGTCGTTTCTGCCAGGGCTTGTGCGCGAGGCGAGAACATGTACTGCAATTTGGATTCGGTGCTGATGTATTCGGTCCAAAGGTTCGCTTGTGCACCCAGGATGTACTTCGCTTGCGCTGCGTTCAATTCAGCTGGAATGGGATTGTAGCTGTATACTTTTTCCAGAGGCAAAAAGCCGCCGATGGCAAGTGGTTCATCGGCGTGTAAAGATTGGTAATAATCGAGATAGCAGTAGGAGGTGGGCGTCATGATGACATCGTGCCCTTGTTTGGCCGCTTCAATGCCCCCTTCGGTGCCCCGCCAGGACATTACCGTGGCGTTGGGCGCCAGGCCTCCCTCCAATATTTCATCCCAGCCGATGATTTGTCGGCCATGCTGGTTCACAAACTTTTCCATGCGCCGGATGAAGTAGCTTTGTAACTCGTGTTCATCCTTTAGCTTTTCCCGTTTGATGATGGCCTGCGCGGTGGCATTGGTTTTCCACTGATCCTTGGGACATTCATCACCACCAATGTGGATGTAGGGGCTAGGAAAGAGGGCCATGACCTCAGTGAGTACGTTTTCCAGGAAGGTGAAGGTTGCTTCATTGGGACAGAACACATTTTTAGACACCCCCCAAAGGGTTCCTACTTCCAGTTTTGTATCAAGGCAACCCAATTCAGGGTAAGCCGCAATGGCCGCTTGAGCATGGCCAGGCATTTCAATCTCAGGAATGACCGTGATGAAACGTTTGCGGGCGTACTCCACGATGTCTTTGACCTCCTCTTGGGTGTAATACCCGCCGTGTTTTTGGCCGTCAAATTTACGGGTGGCACTGCTGAGGTGTCCGGCGACAGTCTCCTTACGCCAAGCGGCTACTTCTTGTAGTTTGGGGTATTTTTTGATTTCAATGCGCCAGCCTTGGTCTTCCGTCAAGTGCCAGTGGAAGCGGTTGATCTTGTACCGCGCTAACATATCAATGAAGGCTTTGACTTGTTCTACCGGGAAAAAATAGCGCCCAACGTCCAGCATGGCACCCCGGTAGGCAAAAGCCGGGTGGTCTTCGATGTCAACAGCGGCGAGTTTGGTACTTGCGGCGGCTTGGATTGGGAAAAGCTGGATCAGGGTTTGGATGCCATAAAACAATCCGGCGGGTTGCCAGGCTTGAATTTTGATCTGATCGCCACTGATTTGCAAGCGATAACCTTCGGCTTGACTTACGCCTGGAGTCAATTCCAACACAATGTTGTTTTTGTCCTGCTTGCCTGTTGACAAGCTATAACCCGCATACTTACTCAACCATTGATTGAAGTAGTTGCTGGCTAAGGCAATTTGTTCGTTGTTGAGGTCAAACCGTAGGGTGGTTTGAGCATTCAACTCGAATTGGCCAGCCTTGGGGGTAATTTTTTGTGGAATGGGAATAATGGGAAGGGTAGGGGATTGGGCGTTGGCTAAAACGCTCAAAAATAGGGATAAGTAAACAAGAAGGTGTTTCATGCAAACTGATTTTGGTTATTTCGGGTTTGGGATTTCGGCTGGTGATAGGTCTCTATTATTTTAGTGCCTGCCTCACTCCAACCGAAATCCCAAACCCGAAATCATTAAAACTTCCAACGCCGGAAAGCCTCAATCGCTTCATATTCTGCCAAGCCCAGTTGGCGGTAAGTGTGGGCTGTTTCGCGGTTGCGGTCTTCGGCACGTTGCCAGAATTCCCGTTCGTCATTACCAGGGAATGGTGGACGATCTTTTTGCGACTGGTGCATAAAGATGGCCCGACGCTTTTTTAGCAATTGTTCAGGGCTGATCGGCACCGCCATTTCGATTTCGTGGGTTGACCATTCATGCCAGGCACCCCGATAAAGCCACAACCAACAATCCTTCATCCAGGATTCTTCCTTCAACTTTTCAAAAGCCATGAAGATGGCGTCCAGACAAACGCGGTGGGTGCCATGTGGATCGGCCAGATCACCCGCAGCGTAAACCTGATGCGGTTTGATTCTTTCCATCAATTCCGCAATGATTTTGACATCGTCTTCACCCACTGGGTTTTTACGGGTACGGCCTGTTTCATAAAAAGGCATATCCAGGAAATGGATGTGCTTGTCGTCCAGACCACAAAAGCGGGCTCCAGCGCGGGCTTCACCACGGCGAATCAAACCTTTTACACTGCGCACTTCAGCAATGTCCACTCCGTCGGACTTCTTGTCGTGCAAAAACTTGAGGACTTTTTTGTACTTTTTGTCCAATTCTTCTTGTGCACCATTGTTGGCCCCGGACTCATTGTATTCTTGCAGGAATTCTACAAAGCGCAGGGCATCGTAGTCGTGCACGGCAATGTTACCTGAAGTTTGGTAGGCTACATGCACCTCGTGTCCCTGTTCCACCAAACGTAAAAAAGTTCCACCCATTGAAATTACGTCATCGTCCGGGTGAGGGCTGAAGATGATGACCCGCTTTTTGGCAGGTTTGGCCCGCTCGGGACGAGTAGAATCGTCGGCATTGGGTTTACCGCCAGGCCAGCCTGTAATGGTGTGTTGCAGGCGGTTGAATATTTTGATGTTGATCTCGTAAGCCGATGCATATTCGAGGGTTAGATCACTCAATCCATGTTCATTGTAATCTTCACCAGTGAGTTTGAGGATGGGTTTGTTCACTTTTTGAGACAACCACACGACTGCTTTACAGATTAAATCATCATCCCAATTGCACATACCAACCAACCAGGGCGATTCGTATTTGGTCAGGGCCTCGGCCGCTCCATAATCCAAATGAAAGCGGGTACCGGGGTGTTTTTGCAAAAAAGATGCAGGAATAGAGGGGGTAATTTCCTCTTCTACGGCTCTTTTTAGTACATCAGCCTTGTGTTGCCCCCAAGCCAGCAGGTGGATTGCTTTCGCCTTCATGATGGAGCGAATCCCCATGGTCAGTGCGCGATAAGGTACATCCTCTTCACTGGGAAAATCTTTGAGTGCGTCCCGTCGGGTGAGTGCATCCAGGCGTACAAGGCGGGTATCGGAGGTGTCCCAGGAACCTGGTTCATTAAAACCAATATGTCCGGTACGGCCAATGCCCAACAACTGAATGTCAATCCCTCCCAGTAGTTCGATTTTTTTATCGTACTGGCGGCAGTATTCGTCTGCTTGTTCCATGGGGATGGTACCATCGGGAATGTTGATGTTTTCCTTTTTGATGTCCACATGGTCGAAGAGGTATTCCCGCATAAAACGCACATAACTTTGTTGTGCATCGGGTTTCATAGGGAAATACTCATCCAGGTTGAAGGTGATCACATTTCTGAAGCTCAACCCTTCTTCTTTGTGCATGCGCACCAATTCCTGATACACTTGGATCGGAGAGGAACCCGTGGCCAGGCCCAATACGATGTGTTCGCCTTCTTGTTGCCGTTGACGAATGGCTAAAGCGATGGTTTGGGCTACGTGCTTTGAGCCTTCGCGGGCATCTGCCCAAACTTTAGTCGGAATTTTTTCTACCGACTTTAGTTGGTATTTTAGAAAGTCCATGTGGAACGTTTTTAGTATTCAAGGGTTCTTGGGTTCCAGTGTTCCAAAATTCCAAGTATTGCTGAACCTTGGAACTTTGGAACACTGGAACCTAGGAACGATAAATCAAGGAAGCAGCCCCCAATAACGCGGCGTCTTCACTTCCCAGTTGAGACAATCTTATTTCACATTTACCCTTAAACATGGGCATCGTATGTCTTTCCAAACTTTCACGTGCCGGATCTAATATCAGTGATCCTGCCAGAGCCAAACCACCTGCCAAAAAAACGGCCTTTGGGTCAAATAGTACCATCAGGTCGGCAATTTTATAGCCCAGGATTTCTCCGGTTAAACGAAAAGCTTCTTGAGCTAAAAAATCTCCAGCCTGGGCTGCCTGAGTAATGTCCCGGGCACTCAGCTGGTGATAACTGAAACCTCGCAGTGGGCTGTCCTGTGTATAGGTGCTCATCAACTCAAAAACCGTTCGTTTGATACCCGTGGCGGATGCATAAGTTTCAATGCACCCTTTTTGGCCACAACCACAACTGCGCCCATCGCGTACAACGAAGGTGTGTCCAAACTCGCTGGCCAGTCCATGGTGCCCAATGACGATTTTTCCATCGACAATTACCCCCGAGCCTACACCTGTTCCTAAGGTAATCAGCGCATAGTTTTTCATTCCTCTGGCGCCTCCAAACTGGCCTTCACCCAAGGCTGCTACGTTGGCATCGTTGGCTAATCGAGTAGGCAATCCACAGCGCTCCTCCACCAATTTGCGAACAGGAACTGTTTCTGTATCGGGAAATGGCATATTGGCTGCTCCGGTGATGGTTCCTTCCATTTCATTACAGGCCGGACTACCAATTCCAATACCGATGATTTCACTTGAAGCAGCGACCCGATTGCGCAGTTCATTCACCGCCTCCGTTAATCCTGCTATGAAGGGTTCTGCACCCTTTCGCGATTGGGTATCATAACTACTACGTTCGAGGATTTGTCCATTTTCATCAACGATGGCCAGCTTGGTGCCAGTTCCGCCGATGTCAATTCCAATGACTGCCTTATTTTTCACTTGACGATAGCTTATTTGATGAAGTTTCTTCAACGTGTGATCAAACTTTGATGCAACACGCGCAGCGAAAATAAGTGCTTTCATCCTATTTACCTCACTTGTGGCAAAGGTAGATATTTTTTTAAATCGTGTGTGCGCACACACAAGAAAAAATTTAGCGTTTGTGTACACATACTTTATTTCTACCTTTGCGTGTGCGTACACCCTAAAATTTTATTCTGCATTTAATTTTTCATCTAAAAAATGAGTAAAAGAGTCACCATCAAGGATATTGCTCAGCAAGCGGGCGTTTCAGTAGGAACGGTGGATCGGGTGATTCATGAGCGGGGGCGTGTATCGGCTGAAGTCAAAGCGAAAGTTTTGCAGGTGATGCAAGCTCTGGATTTTGAACCCAACCTTATTGCCAGTACTTTAGCATTCAATCGGGCCATCCAAATTGGTGTATTGATGCCCCAGCTACACAGCGACCCTTACTGGGATTTGCCCTTATTGGGGATGCGACGCGCCCAACAATCCGTTAAGCATTACGGTGTGGGGTTGGTGGAGCAGATGTTTGATCTGTTTAGTCCACAGGATTTTAAAAGGAGTGCCCTCGCATTGATTAATCAAAAACCAGATGCGCTGGTTTTTCCGCCCATTTTTCTCAAGGAGTCGCTGGAGCTTTTAGACCATTGTGCTGAAGTCGAAGTTCCTACCATATTGGTCAACACCGACGTCGAGCACCCTCAGGTGATGTCGTACATTGGTCAAGATTCGTATCAAAGTGGGGTACTGGCTGGTAAATTGCTTAGTATGGCCATGAATGGAGCGGGGAAGGTTTTATTGCTCAACCTCGATAAGGAAACCCTAAACGCCAAACACCTCATGGACAAAGAACTGGGTTTACGCCATTTTTTGGAGCAAAAAGACAAAAATTCCTTTACCGTACTGCGACAGGACGTGGAAGATTTTGACAATCCAGAACGTTTGGATGGCTTACTGAAGTTGCTCCTCCAACAATACGTTGACATAAAAACGGTGTTTGTCACCAACTCCCGGGCTTACAAATTGGTGGAGGCCATTCAAGAACATGCTCAGCCTCATCTGAATATTCTAGGCTTCGATCTTTTACCCAACAATCTGCACTTTTTACAAATGGGAAAAATCGATTTTTTAATCAATCAGAATGCCAGCTATCAGGGGTACTTGGCAATCAAAAACCTGACGGATTATTTTATTTTTAAAAAACAATTGCCAAGGGTTCAACATCTCCCTTTGGACATCGTAGTTGCCGAAAATGCTGCCTATTATTTACAGCGGGAGCAGGGAAATTAATGCAAGAAATTGCATGAAAACCTAGTGTAGCCAACAAAAAATTTAGAACAAATATTCAGCGTGTTGAAATTACAAGACAGGATATAAAACCAAAAAAAATATTTCGGCCCAGACTCCATGGGTTTACAGGCAGTTCCAGTTTTTTTGCTCATCTGATGAGAAAAAAGTCGACGAACGGATTTCCCAAAACGGATTCTTTTTTTCATCTTTGTATCCCTCTGATGGAAGGAACGGTTTGTACAAATTGCGAAACTAAAGCGCTTGAACAAACTCATCTTTGTTACTAACTTACTGATACGCTCTCTTTTACAAATTGAGACTATTTATTGTACAACGCCCTTTGGCGAAAGATTCTGGAGAATGGTTAAAGATCATGCTACAGTGTGGGAGAGCTGTCTGCAAAACATTCGCAACAATGTTAACATGCAGGCATTCAGAACTTGGTTCGAGCCTATCAAGCCTGTACGGCTCGATGGAAACGCACTAACCATTCAGGTACCAAACAAGTACTTTTATGAATGGTTGGAGGAACATTATGTTTCGCTGCTCAAAACAAGCATCCGCAGTCAGTTAGGCGATAAAGCACGCCTGGAATACCAAATTTTGGTAAACGACCCCCGCGAAGAAGAAAAGCGTAAACCTTATGCTGGAAATGGGAATGGTTTTGAAAAACCGAGTTCCAGCCACCACGGTAATGTGTCTCTTTCTGACCAATTGCCCTATTACAATAATGTGGATACTGACTCCATCAAAAATCCTTTTGTAATTCCGGGGATTAAAAAGATGAAGGTTGACCCACAATTGAACCCCAACTATCGCTTCGACAATTACATCGAGGGTGACTGTAATCGCCTAGCTCGTTCGGCAGGGTACGCCATTTCGCGCAAACCCGGACAAACTTCCTTTAACCCGCTGGTCATTTTTGGCAACGTGGGTTTGGGAAAAACCCACCTGGCTCAAGCGATCGGCAATGAGATTTTGGAAAAATTTCCGGCTAAAACGGTACTCTACGTTTCATCCGAAAAATTCACCAATCAAATCATCGCGGGGATCAAAAACAACGCCATCAACGATGTGGTTACTTTTTACCAACACATCGATGTGCTGATTGTGGATGACATCCAATTTTTGGAGGGCAAGAAAAAAACCCAGGACATTTTCTTCCACATTTTTAACCAGCTCCATCAAAACGGCAAACAAATCATCCTGACTTCTGACCGTCCTCCCAAGGACTTGCAGGACATGGAGGAGCGTTTGATCTCGCGTTTCAAATGGGGTCTTTCCGCCGATTTGCAGGCACCCGATTTGGAAACCCGCATTGCCATTCTGGAGCACAAAATGATGATGGAGGGCGTTGAAATCGCCCAGGATGTTACTGAATTCATCTGTTACAACATCAAAAACAACATCCGTGAATTGGAAGGGGTGCTGATCAGTTTGATCGCTCAATCTTCCCTGAACCGCCGTGAAATCGACATCGATTTGGCCAAAGAAGTGGTGCGGAATTTTGTAACCGAAATCAATAAAGAAATCACCGTCGAGTTCATCCAAAAACTCGTAGCGGAATATTTCAAAGTACCCGTAGAAACCCTCAATGGCAAAACCCGCAAACGCTCCATCGTGATTGCCCGCCAACTGAGCATGTATCTGGCCAAAAACATGACAGACCGTTCGTTGAAAGCGCTAGGTGAAGTGTTTGGCGGTCGGGATCACAGTACCGTGATTTATTCTTGCCGTACCGTGCAGGATTTGATGGAAACGGATCCGTTTTTCAAGGAAACTGTAAGTGATCTGGAGAAGAAGATTCGGATGAGTTTGAGCGAGAAATAAAGGGCTGCACCCTTTGAGGAGATATATCGCCCTTTCAGGGCTAAACCGATACAAAGGCACGAAGGGCAATGCTCCTTCGTGCCTTTGTGTCTTTGTGGCTATTTTTTTTTATTCTATTTTGTCCTTTGAAACTTATTCAGTGCTGTGGCATTGATACCTAAACAGATTAGCAATGTTGAAATCAAAATGGATGATCAGTGGGCTATTGAGCCTCTGGGCAATGGGCTTATTCGCTCAAATTGAACGCATTGAACCTTCCAACTGGTGGGTGGGTATGAAAAACCCGGAACTCCAGTTGCTGGTACACGGCCCCAATATCGGCAGTACGACTCCCAGCATCAGCTACCCGGGAGTAAGCATCAAAGCCATAAAGCCTGGTGACAGCAAGAACTACCTCTTCATCAGCCTATTGATTGCACCGGGCACCAAACCCGGCAAATTCAATATCAATTTCAGAAAAACTGGCACGCCGGTGATCAGCTACCAATACCCCCTCTTGCCTCGCAATAAGGCTGCGCAAAACCAAATGGGCTTCAGCTCCAAAGATGTCATTTATTTGGTGACACCCGACCGCTTTGTCAATGCGGATCCAAGCAATGATCAAAGTGATACCCTACGGGAAAAAACGATCAACCGCAAGGAAGATTACGCTCGGCATGGAGGTGATATCCGGGGCATCATCAATAGCCTGGATTACTTGGCGGATATGGGTTTTACCGCCATTTGGCCAACCCCATTGCTTGAAAACAACATGCCCAGATGGTCATATCACGGATACGCCATTACGGACTATTACAAGGTGGATCCCCGTTTTGGTACCTTGGAAGACTATAAAGAATTGTCGAATAAAGCCCGGGAAAAAGGCATCAAACTTATCAAAGACGATGTTGTCAATCACTCTGGGGTAAAATACTGGTGGATGGATGATTTGCCATTCAAAGACTGGGTCAATTACCCGGATTCCATGCAGGTTACCAACCATCGCCGCACCGTAAACGAAGATCTTTACGCCGCGCAAGTGGATAAACAACTGATGACTCAAGGCTGGTTCGTACCCGATATGCCCGATATGAATCACCAAAATCCTTTTTTAGCCCAGTACCTGATCCAAAATAGTATCTGGTGGATCGAAACCCTGGGCTTGGGTGGCATTCGCCAGGACACCTATCCGTATTCTGAAAAAAGCTTTTTGAAAAACTGGAGTTGTGCCATCATGCGCGAGTACCCCAATTTTAGCATTGTAGGGGAGGAGTGGAGTACCAATCCGCTCATTGCTGCTTATTGGCAACAAGGCAAAAAGAACCACGATGGCTACACCAGTTGTTTGGAAAGCCCCATGGATTTTCCTTTACAAGCTGCCTTGGTGCAAGCTTTGGCCGAGCCAGGAAGGGGCGGTTTTGACAAACTGTACGAAGCGCTAGCCAACGATTTTGTATACGCCAATCCCCAAGCACTGATGGTTTTTGGGGACAACCACGATATGGATCGCATTTTTACCCAATTGAAGAAGGATGTCGACCTCACCCAGATGGCTTTGACTTATTTGTTGACCATTCGGGGGATTCCTCAAATTTATTATGGTACCGAAATATTGATCGACAACAGCACCAAACCCGGTGACCATGGCCTGATTCGCACGGATTTCCCGGGCGGTTGGGCAGGCGATGCGGTGAATGCCTTTACTGGACAAGGTTTAAGTGCCGATCAACAGCGCATTCAATCTTTTATGAAAAAAATGCTGAATTGGCGCAAGCAAAAAGCGGCGATTCACAGTGGCAAAACGCTACATTTTGGCCCACAGGATGGGGTGTATGTTTTTGCACGGTACACTGCGACTGAAACGGTGTTGGTGTTGATGAATAAAAATACCGGCAACAAGTCGATAGATTTGGGGCACTTTTCGGAAGTGATCAAAGGAAAAACGAGTGCGGTGGATGTGCTGAGTGGGGAGACTTTAAGCTTGGGGAAAAGTTTGGAGTTGAAGGGTAAGACCGCGATGGTATTGGAATTGAAATGATCATTTGACCGTAGAGACGCACGGCTGTGCGTCTCTACTCTCAGCCTGTAATCCAATTCAAAATCGCCGGTCCCCAATAATGTTTCGTAAAAAAATAAGTCCCCAGTAGCAAAAAACCATTGACCGCTAGCAATAAAAGTGTCGCTACAAGATTAAAAGTCAGCGAGGTTTTGGATTTGATCTTTTGAATAAAAATTTCGGCTACCAACAAGTTGGGCAGGTAAAAGAAAAAAGCCATGACCTTGTCAAAAGGCCCGCTAAAATGATCTTGATGCCCCCAACCATCCGTCAATAAAATCCAAAAGCCATAATCCATGCGGTACAACCAGGACCCAATGGCCAAGGCATAAAGGCGCAAGGCCCAGGCCCGATGCAACTCAATTCGTCGAGCTTTGGCATGTCGAAAAGTTTCGGTAGCACAAAGTAGCATTAGCACACCATACAACCCAAAACCGATATCCATCACCGTGCCACCAATGGTACCTTTAATCAAAATGAAACTCAAACCGCCCAGGCCTGCAAAGACCGAAGCGAGGATGTAAACCCGTCCAACCCAGCGGTGAAAAGCCGGATAACGGTTGCGTATCGCATCGATCAATTGAATACTTCCCAGAATCAGGATGATCCCTCCGGCTGCAAAGTGTAAACCGATCCCGGCATTGGCTGTGCCGCTGCTAGGTCCATATAACTCAGGCAAAACTTCGTTCCAACGGTTCATCTTGCCTTGGTAAGCGGCGGCGGCATAAAAGGCAAGGATGTATAACCCAAATAAGCCACTACTGATCCAAACAATGGTGACCAATGCAGTACCCATCCAATTGAGTAGGATTGCACTAAATCCATTTGCACTTTGCTGTTTTTCTGCTAACATGACGATAGGGAACTTAATCGATAAAAATAGCAATAACAAAGCTACAAATTCTTGAAAAGTTTACGCCCTAATCAATGCCGTAAATACCCCGTATAATTCGCGCCACTCCGGATGTTCTTCCAGCATATCCAGATGTCGCTCAATCGTAGCCCGGTCTCCGCGTAAAGCAGGACCCGTTTGCATTTCGACGGGATCATGGCCCTGGATTTTAGCCGCCGTTTCCTGAATCAGGGGCAACAACAACTCAAAAGGCAATTGGCGTTCAGTCAGAATCTCCGCTGCAATTTGGTACAAATGATTGACGAAGTTGTTGACAAAAATTGCGGCGAGGTGAAGGCTACGCCGATCAGCTTCGCTGGTGATTTGTACTTTTTGGCTGATGCGCTGTCCCAATTCGAGCAAAAGCTTTTGATCAGCTGGATCGCTGGCCTCCACACAAATAGGAATTTGATTAAAATCTGGTTCCCGACCAGGCGAAAAACTTTGTAAGGGATAAAATATACCGCGACGTGGCAGGGCATTCAACCAACTCAATGGGCTGCTGCCAGAGGTATGGACAATCAGCGTTGAATGAGATGAAAGGACACTTATATGCTGTGCAACTTCAGGAATAGCCTGGTCTTTGACCGCGATGATGAGCAAATCCAGTCCCGAAAATTGCAAATCTGCCCAACGATTGATGCCTTGGGCATTGATGGCTGCTGCGAGCTCAAGGGCATCTTCCAATTGTCGGCTGTAGATTTGACGGATGTGCAGGCCACATGCATGGAGTCTTTTACTGAGGTGCGTGGCGACTTTGCCTGCGCCTACGATGCTGATGGTTTGAATCACAAAGTGGTGTTTAGTAAAAATCTATGGTGTTTCTCCGGTGCCTTCGGTTTCTTAGGTGGTGAAATTAATTGCTTGCTTCGCAAGGCTCTTTTTTCACCACCTAAGAAACTGAAGGCACCAAAGAGACACCTAAGTCGAGTTAGGCTAGGGATTCTCCGCTGCGTCGGGTGCTCATTCGGTTCCAGATGCTGAAGCCCAAGCCAAACATCATCAGCAGGGTGCCAAACCAAAATACATTGATCCCCGGAAACTCCATTGCTTCCAGCACGATGTAGTTTGAAGGCAGCGAATCGGTAGCGACCTCAACCGGAATGCTGCTTGGTGTGCTGCTTTTGGCCAACATCAATTGAATCGTTTCTTTGCCAGGATCAAGTAAGGGGAAACGCACGTGTAAGCCCAATTCAGGCACTTCTACCTTGACATTCAAAGGCTGTTGATCACGAATCAGGAAGATCGGTTCGGCATGGTAAGTTTTACCATCGGGTGCCGTGATGTCGAGCATGGCACCGACCGCTAAATCTCCTTCCTTGCGGCTGTAATCTGGATGCTCGGGTGCTTTATTGAAGCCGGTGAACTTGATTTTCAAGTCTTGCCATTGCCCCATGTCTCCCTGGCGCAAATTGAGGTTTTCGTATTTGAGCTGGTTGTCCAGTGCAAAGACCTTTTCGATGGCGTCCTGGCTAATCTTGAATTTGGCACTTAGGTCATCGATTTGATCAGGATAAGTGTAGATCAGTTGCCCGCGCAGCAGGATGACCGGATTGGCATAATACACACTGTCGTCGTCGCTGCGGCGCACTTTGAGTTTGGTGCTGAAGGCCAGGTCGCCCGGTTCGGGTTTGTATTCATGGTGTACCGGATTGCGACTGATCGACTCCAGGCTGATCTGGAAAGTCCGACGAAAAACCGTATCCTGATTTTCCACATCGAGGGTGTCATGCAGGAGTTGAGTGCGGCCTTGTTCTAAGTTCAGCGCTTTGTACTTCAGTTCCTCTTCACGCTGTTTTTTGAGCTCAAAATTCTGCTCCACTTCTGGCAAGGCGCTGATGTGGGTGAATACATCCTTGAGCACATAATGCCGCGTATCCGGGTTGGAGGTCGCAATTTTGGTAAAGGATTTATCGTAGAGAATAGTGGGGTAGAGGTTGAAATCTTCCACCAATTTCCCTTTTTTGTTTTTGCGCTGGTAGTTCACCGTGTAAGTTCGGGTAAAATGCTCCAGCGTATCCTTCTTGTACGTCACCAGGTAGTCCTGCATCATGGTCGGCACGTTGCGAAACAGGGTGATGTTCTTTTTACTCAATTCCTCATCACCACCCGCAATCAAACCATCCATCACAAAGGCGTTTGAGGAAATGATCTTGCGGTTTACCCCCGAGGCCATGATGCCCACGATCATCAAACCGAAGCCAATGTGTGAAAAGGCGGATCCGGCTATTTTGAGCTTACCCTTTAGGTGGGTGATCAAATAATCGAGGTTGCTGACGATGGTGAAATACGCACTAAAAGTTAGTAGGGTGTACTGCCAGGTGTGCAATTCGATCAAGAGAGAGCTCAAGTAGGTCAATAGGCCCGCAATTCCCAGCCCGGCCCCCAAATGGATGGCAAAACGCAAGGCATTTTTGCTCCAGTTGTTTTCCCGGAAGCGCAAGAACTGAGCAAAACCTGAGAAATACCCGATGAACACCGCGATCCAGAGCTGGTACTTGTTGAAGTGAGTAACCGGCTCAGTGATGACTTTACCTTCAAATGCTGGGTTGAAAACCTGCATGATTTTGTTGTAGACAGGCAAAGAAGTCGAGCCCGTAATGAGCACCGCCGAAAACAACAAAATCAAGGTGCCAATGAACATCCAGAACTCTTTGGAAGTAGTGAGTTCTTCAGTTTTTGGATGGGGAATTTCCCGCCAGCGCCAAATCATCAACCCCAAACCCGCCAAAGTGAAGGCCGAAATGAACAGGATCAGTTGACTTTCCAGGCCCATTTCGGTAAAGGCGTGAACAGAAGTTTCACCCAATACCCCACTGCGGGTCAGGAAGGTGGAATAGACCACCAGTAAAAAGCCCAACAGGTAAAAAATATAAGAACTGCGGACAGAATGCCCGGTCGCCTTAGAAATCAGGTTGGTGTGTACTCCAGCAACGATCAACAACCAGGGTACCAATGAGGTGTTTTCCACCGGGTCCCAGGCCCAATAGCCACCAAAGTTGAGCGCTTCGTAAGCCCAGGCCGAACCCATCAGGATACCGATGCCGAGGATAGAACCACAAAACAAGGCCCAAGGCAGCGCTGGTTTTAACCACTCCGTGTGCCGTTTTGTCCACAAACCCGCAATTGCAAAAGCGAAAGGAACGGCAGTTGCTGCAAAACCCAGAAATAGGGTAGGTGGGTGAATGGTCATCCAGTAATTTTGCAATGCTGGATTCAAGCCATTGCCTTTGATTAACTTTAGATAGTCAGCCTGTGCAAAAATGGGGGCATCGATCGTTTGGCGCAAGAGCAACATGGGGTTGCTACCAAACTTGGAAGGTTCATCCCCAAATCCGATGTAAATGCCCAGAATCATCGTGGCCAATACCGCCTGAATGGCTGCAATGACGGTAAGTGTAGACGTCTCCCAGGATTTGCCTTTGAATAAAAGTACAAAGCCCAGCAACACGTGCCAAAACATCCAGAGCAAAAAGCTGCCTTCCTGCCCTTCCCACAAAGCCGAAAAAACGAACTTCATCGGCAATTCTTCCGAAACGTGAGCCTGGACGTACTGGTATTCGTACAACTGGTTGATCATCGCGTAAATCAAGGCTCCGATTACGGCAAAAACACCCAATCCGTGGGTCAAAAAGGCGTAACGCCCAATGTTGCGCCAGCTTTCATAATCAGTACTTTCTCTCCGTTGGGTGGCAAACCAATAAGCTACCATCGACAACAAAGCGCCTACAAATGCCAGCAAAACTCCCATTTGCCCAATCTGGCCGGGCAGAAGGGTTTCGCCAATGTATTGGATTTTTTCCATGTTGTTTACCCGTTCTGTTTGCTCTTGATGGCAATTTCTTCGTCCTTATATTTAGAAGGACATTTCATCAATAAATCGGTGGCGACAAACACCCCTTCTTTCATACGGCCAGTCACGACAATTTGCTCCGACATTTCGAAGTCTTGTGGTTTGGCTTTCAGCAGCACCACTTTCTGCTCTTCACCGTTGTTGTCTTTGATGAAAAAGCTGAAATGGTTGGGGTCTTTGGCTGGGTCGTAAACCATCGGTTTGTTTTTGGCCAATTTCCCTACAATTTTGATTTTTTTCGTGCTGCTGTTGGCATCGGCAAAAGAACCATAGGTGGTCATGTCTTTGCCTGAATTGACAAACAGCAGGATGGCAATGGCCACCATAATACCAGCGATTAGATAGATCCGCTTCATAATGTATCTTGTTAAAAAATACTGTTGTTCTTAGAGATACTGTGTTAGCATCATTCGTTTTGACGCAGCAATTGCCTCCAGTGTTGCATAGCTGCCTCAGAATTTGGCAAAGGTAATTCGCTTTCCCCTGCTTTTTCACTTTTAAAACAGCAAAATCTGGGATTAGGTCTTGATCTTTGTCGGCTTTTTGTAAAATTGAACGATTCTAAATTGTAGATTTGTCCATTATGAGCAACAACATTGTCAGGCTACAGGACGTCAACATCAAACAAGGCACCCAGGAAGTGCTCAACGGGGTGAATCTGCGCATCAATGCGGGTGAGTTTACCTATTTGATTGGCAAAACGGGGAGTGGAAAATCCAGTTTGCTCAAAACCTTGTATGGTGCTCTGCCCCTTACCCACGGCCGAGGTGAAGTAGCTGGTTATGACCTGGCCAAATTGGATCGGAATAGCATTCCATTGTTGCGCCGCAAGTTGGGCATCGTCTTTCAGGACTTCAACCTGCTCAATGACCGCAGTGTATTCGACAATTTGCTATTTACCCTCAAAGCGACGGGTTGGACCAAACGACCCGAAATCCAGGCGCGGATCGAAATGGTCTTGCAACAGGTCGGTCTTGCTGGTCAGGAACGCAAAATGCCCCACCAACTCTCCGGAGGGGAACAACAGCGCGTGGTAATTGCACGTGCCTTGCTCAACACGCCTGCCATCATCCTCGCTGATGAACCTACTGGAAACCTCGATCCTGAAACTTCAGACGAAATCCTGCTCCTGATGCGCAACTTGTCGAAACAAAACAACGCGGCGGTGCTTTTTGCAACGCACGACTACCGGATTTTGGAGAATTTCCCGGCACGGATTATTCGTTGTTTGAATGGGAGGATTTTTGATGATCAGGAGATAAGCTTGTAGGCTCTTGTTCCGGGTTTAACCACACCTTATACCGATTGTACAAATAAGAAACCAGCAGCAATAGCATTCCTAACGCTACAAAAATGACCGTTTTAGGGATTGTCGCCAAATGTTCGATGTCGTAAAAGAACAACTTGAGCAAAGTAGCACCAAACAGAAACATCCCGGAAATCCGCAAATGTGGCTTGCGCTTCCAAATGCCTAAGATGATCAGCGCTAAGGCATAACAGCCCCAAAGCAGACTCAAACCCAACTTGTTGGCCAAAGTAGTATTCAGCAGCAAGATTTCATTGCTGCAAATCCACAAAATGCTGCCGTGTACGAAAATCTCGTAGGCAGAGCGCAACTCCTCCGAAAGACTGG
Organism: Saprospiraceae bacterium; assembly: GCA_027486765.1. Classification (GTDB taxonomy): domain Bacteria; phylum Bacteroidota; class Bacteroidia; order Chitinophagales; family Saprospiraceae; genus Haliscomenobacter. Next base: position 24,119 of record JAIXOO010000087.1, on the reverse strand, counting down.
TTTCACTCAGGTAAACGATGCCTGAACTCAGTAAAAGCGCTACAAACAAGAGCGACACATAACGAATCCCCACGTTGAAAGCACTGTGGTAATAGGCATTTTGTGGATGTAAATAACTGTCCTGTAGATGGTTCAATAAAACCAGGCCCAGGGTAAGAAAAACCAGAAGCATGGCGATATTTAAGCCCAGGCACAAACTGGTCAATCCTTTACTTTTGATTTTAAACCAATTGACAAAAGACAAAACCGCAATAAAAAATAGCGAATAGTTGATCAGCCATACTCCCCGGAATAGTTCCAGATCTGCTCTACTTGGGATGCTTGAAGAAGGTTGAGGAGATTCTCGTTGTAGCATCAAGGTGTGGGTATATTGCTGAGACCAATACGTAGATATTTCGCAGAAAAACGTAAAATACAAAGCAACAACCAATGTGGCGCCGAGCATGGAAGCCAGAAATGTATTTTGTTGCTGGTCCTTTATCCCGGGGCTTTGCGCCACAAAACGATGGTGGAGGTAATTGATGCCGGCAAACACAGCACAAAAGAGTAGCCCCGTAAAAAAATTAAAATTGAGTAGTAAGGGGATACGGGTTTCGGGCAATTCGGGCACATAGCCATCGTACAAAAACAACCAACCATTGGCCAAACAAAGGCTACTGAGGCCCATCACGATGAATGCACTAATTTCCAAAAAGGTGATTTTGTACACTCGCCCAAGTGCAAATAAACTGATTGCTTCCAGACTCCACAAAATCGTCACCCAATTGCCATCAAACTGCAATGGAATGGCAATGGTGAAAAATGCCAAACTCAGGCATCCCAAAAACTGGCTGATCTTGTGCAGGTTGGGTCTTTGTTGGTACAGGGCCAGCGCGACCATGGCATGAATGAGGGCATTGACAAAAGCGATCAACCCCGAAAAAGCATCCCCATCAAATCTCCAAATCGCCGCATAAATGCTAAAACCAAAAAACAACAAGGAATTGGCGACCAATAGAATCTCGTCTCCGCCACTCATTTCCGCCGCTTTGCTCAATTTGTAAGCCAAAAAAGTGGCGTAAAAAATGGAAAAGAATAGAGTCAAAAAGCCAAGAGCCAGGCCAAAGTGCTGATTTGGGTCAAAATACTCCAAAAACCAGGTGATGAAAATGAGCCAGGTCCAAAAAAATGCAGCCACATTGAGCAGCTTCCAATTGCGGCTGATGGCAAGAACCAGGATGCCGATGTTGACTAAGGCATTATAAGCAAACAAGATTCCAATCCGCTCAGGATCATCACCCAATAAGTAGGGTAGGGCATAAGCACCCACCAAACCCAGGAGGGCAATGAATACATTGTTGTAGTACAAGGATGCCAAAACGGTAAAAACCGTAAAAGCAAACATCAACACGAAGGTCAAAGCCACCGGATACAGGTGGTAAAAACTATAAGCGGCATAAGTAATGAAGTAAAAAATGGTAGTAGCACCACTCATCAGCACTGCACTGTATTCGACATATTGTGCTCGAAAACGAAATGCAAAGCCCAACAAACCAAAGCCCAACAGGTATCCCAGCGCAATGCGCAAGGCCGGACTTATGAGATTGTGGTCAATCACGTATTTGACCCCAATGGCCACACCCAAAACTAGGACGATGATCCCAATTTTGCTGATCAAGTTTTCGCCAATAAATGATTCGAGTTTGTTGTCGTAAGTGGCTTTAGTAGGAGCAGATGAAGCCGGGGTTGGTTCTGGAATTGGCCGGAGAACAGGAATAGGTATTTTAGGGGTCGGAATCGGCGGAGCAGCAGGTTGGACTTCGGAAATTTTGGTGGTGGTCGGCTTTTTCAGCGCCTCAATATCCTGGCGCAATGCCTCGATTTCTCTCGCAAAACTGTCCTGTTTTTGCAAAAGTTGCTCCAATTTGGCGAGCAATTGATGGAGTTGTGGCTGGTTTTCGGTCACCGGGAATAAGTTTACTAGTTGAGTGTGTGAAACCAACTAATAAACTTAACATCCGCGTAAAAAATTGCAATTACTGATAACTATTCGCGTTGATCAGCGGGTTGGCGTACATCGTCAACAAATAGGTGTAACCTGCGTCTTCACTATCTTGCTGGAGTTGTTTGACCTGATCTTCAAAAAAACGACTGTGCCATTCCAATTCCTGTTCGGTGTAGCGCGAATTGTAAGTGTTAGAATTGTGTAACAGGTCGTAAGCAATGTAATTCACCGGCCACAAGCGGTAATGCTGGTGAATCGACTGATCAATCATTTCCGCCAACAGTTCCAACTGCTTTTTGCTGTTGTCGGCTTCAGCCAAAGCTTCCAATTGATCATTGAGCATTTCTCCAAAATGGAAGTGCACCCGGCCTTTTTGCCCTTTTATGCCCAAGAGCATGTATTCCACGTCCTGCTTGAAGGATTTTTTGAATTCAGGATCAGCTCGTTTGTTCAGGTATTCCTGGGTTTTGAGCAAACCACATGGGTCATATTCGTAGGAGATGGCGACAGGAATGATGTTGAGGTTTTGGAAATGTTGCTTGAGGTCTTTTTTTCCACTCAAACTCAACATGGTCAGCAAACCAACCTGGGTGCGGTCGTTGCCATCCTTGGCGCGGCCTTCCCGCTGGGCAATCCAGACGGAGTCGATTTTTTCAGTAATGAGTTGGTGGATGTACGCAGACATTTGAAGAGAAGAACTGTACAATTCCCGGGCAGTTCCGGTTCTGCGGACCACAAAACTTTTGTTGATCCGAAACAACAACTCCGAAATCCGGTGCATCATCAAATTGTCACCAATGGCAATCTGGCTGGTGTCAAAGCCATTCTCAAACAAGACAATGTTCAAAAAAGCGGAATCAAGCACAATGTCGCGGTGGTTGGAAACAAACAGGTAGCGCTCACTGGGATTCAAGTGCTCAAACCCACTGGCACTGAGCTCCTTGATGCTGATTTTTTGAATCACCTTGAGAAAAGGCGCTACAATTTTGGTTTGAAAATCAGCGGCGGTGTGCACCTGGTCTTTCATCTGCATGACCTGCTGCAACAAGGCCTCTGGCAAAAACAGCTTCATACCTTCGGTAAAGGCCGGATAACTAAACAGCTCAGCAATAGCGGCTTCTATTTCATCGTCGCGAAAGGGTTCGAGGCGGTAGGGTATTTCTGACATTGGATTTCTTTTGAGGGAGAATAGTTTTATGAATTCGTAGTCGGCAAATTTACGAAGATTTAGGCTTTGGGCAAATCTTATCTTTCCTTTCACCCGATCGCTAAACACAGCAATCAGCCATTTCCCCACATAGAATCCGGCGTAAGGCACACTAGTTTTTTTAGCAGACTAGGAGCCTTTACTTTTGAATCATCATCCAAAAAAAAGGACAACATGAACAAAATTAGCTTTCTGATTGGGGTTTTGATCCTATTGCTGAACCCGATGTTTGCGCAGACCGATACCACGAGCCAATCCATTCCGGTTTTTAAAAAAAGTGTTTACTTGCGCAGCACAGCCTTCCTTTATAGTCTCAATTTAAGTTCAATTTGGCTGCGCAACATGCAACAAGTATTAAAAACCAAAGATTTTGCCAGCGAATCCCGCTACACTGGGAGTATTCCATTTGAAGCGGGAGTACGATTCCAGGATTGGGCATTCAGCACAAATGTGACCCTGCCCGTATCTTTAGGAGATGCTTTTAACCCCAAAATGGTCACCATATCTTTGTTTGCCGAGCGTTCGGTGTTCAAAAGCCGAAATTTCCGACTAAACGTTGGTGCAGGTGCCTCTCTGTACGAGTACAGCTTTGTTTTGATTCAGGATGAGCCCAATCGGCAAGTGGGATTCCAGGACTTGTTCACAACCTCGTTTCTGAGCACTCCGGTTATTTCGAACAAAGGGGGCGCATTTGATGTAACGGTTTCATTGAGCAATCGGGAGAAGAAACCCGTTTCGGTAGGCAACTGTTTCCGCCTCGGCTATCGTCGAGGATTTACGAGTTATCAATGGAAATCCCAGTCCTTTGACTTATTGGGGGCACCCAAAGATCAACTGGATATGGTGTATTTTCAATACCTCATTTCCTTATCCAAAAACTACTGATCATGAGGCGTCTAGTTTGTATCATTGGCATTTTACTCGCTTTAGCCAGCAGTGAAAACCTCGAAAAAGCCACGCTGATTCTGTACCGGGAACGGGAGTTTTTGGGAACCGCGCATGAGATCAGGATTAATGATAAATTGGTAGCTTCATTGCCAGCCAATGCGTATCTGGAAATTCAAGTGACTGCTGGAAAAACGAATGTTGAGTCGTATGTTTATCGGGGCAGCAAGCGGGTACTTTCACTACAAACCGAAGCTGGGCAAGTGTATTACATTAAAGCTTACGAAGAGGTCGATTTTTGGGATCGTTACCTGGTGATGCAAAGTGTAGGGTCGGAAACAGCTACAAAAGAAATGAAAAAATGCCGCAAAGTCCAAAAAGTCAAACAGCCAGATTAAACTTCACCAGCATTGTGCTGCCCTTGCTTTTGGCAGGGGCGGTTGTTGCTTATTTGGTTTGGCGTTTTTTGCAAGTATACATTGTGAATCTGGGCGGTGAGATGGAGGAGATCAGCCGTTTGTTGCGCTACTTCGCAGGCGTGTTGCTGGAGTTTTTGTTGGTGTGGGGCTTGGCACTGCTCAATTTTCGCTTCATCTTTTTGCGTTTTGCTGCAGCCGATTCTCGCTTTAAAAATTGGTATTGGGCCTGGATTGGAGTGCTTGCTCTGCTGTGTTTTGCCTGGCTGGAATGGCGCACTTTTTACGAGCCCGAATTTGCGGATGAAAACGTATTGTCCACTTTTTTACTGACTGCCTTTGTTGTGGCGTATGCTTATACCGCCGATTATTTTCGCACCAAACGAGCCCAGTTGGCCTTGTTGAAGGACAAAACGGTTGCCGAACTGAATGTGCTAAAAGCTCAAATCAAACCCCATTTTTTGTTCAACACCATGAACATCCTTTACAATTCGGCACAAAAGCACGAGGACGAAGCAACGGCCAAGTTGATTTTTGAGCTTTCCCAGCTCTTGCGATTCAGCATCCAGGAAGCGGCAGTGGAATACACGAGTCTGGAAAATGAACTGGCATTTTTAGAGCGCTACATTCAATTTCAACGTCTGCGTTTGCCGCAAACAAACAATTTGGACATCCAGATGGAGATCAGTGGTCAACGTGAAGGAGCGAAAATTGCGCCACTGCTGGTGATCCCCTTTATTGAAAATGCCTTTCAATACGGCATCAGCTTGAACGAAGCTTGTTTTATTCACCTGAAATTGCATGTCGAAGGGCAAAAGTTGTCCATGCTCCTGCGCAACAGCATTGCCCCTAATCCTGAGGCCAAAAGTGGACTGGGTACGGGCATCCGCAACAGCCGGGAAAGGCTTCAGTTGCTCTATCCGCAGCGGCATCATTTGCAAATTCAAACGAGTGACAACATTTTTGAAGTAGCATTAAACATCAATCTGTAGTAGTGGCAACCCTTTCGGTTGCCCTTGCCCTTGCGGTTTCCCGCAATAAACCCAATCCTCATGTCAAGCTTCCACATCAATGCCATCGCGATCGACGACGAACCTTCAGCCTTGGAGGTTCTGGAAAGATATTCGGCTAAAGTACCTTTCATCCAACTCAAAAAGGTATTTTACAGCACTGCCGAAGCCTTGGTTTATCTACATTCCGAGCCCATTCAATTGATTTTCCTGGACATTCAGATGCCGGATATGCTTGGCACCGATTTCGCCCGTCTGATTCAGCTCCCAAAAACCGTCATCATTTTTACAACAGCACACGCGGAATACGCCTTGGAAGGTTTTGAATTAAAAGCATTGGACTACTTGCTCAAACCTTTTGATTTTGCCCGCTTTTTACAAGCCTGCCAACGGGCATTGGAGCAAACTGGCAGCAAAACAAGTGTGGAAGAAGGGCATATTTTTGTCAAAGAAGGTTACGATTGGGTGCGGGTCAATTTGGATGAGGTATTGTTCATCCAATCGGATACCAACTTGTTGTTCATCCACGAAGGACAACGCCGCATCACCACCCGCATGACCGTACAGGAGATGCTGCAACAATTGCCCCCGGAGCGATTTGTACGGGTGCACAAGTCTTACATTGTAGCCTTAGCCGCAGTGCAAAAAATAGAAAAGCATCAATTGACCTTGGGCAAACATCTTATTCCGCTGGCGGCGGCGTATCGGGAGGAAATTGAAGAAAGACTGCTAAGGAGAAAAAAATGACGAATTAATCGAATGACGAATGGGGGGAGCGCTCTTCAACATTCAAGAGCAATGCCCCAAAATTCGTCATTCGTCATTCGAATTATTCGTCATTCCCACTTATTCTTCTGTGATCGTTACACTCACCATCACATCACCTTGCCGAATGGCATCCACCACATCCTGGCCCGTTTTCACCTGACCAAACACGGTGTGTTTCCCATTCAGGTGGGGTTGAGGAGAGTGGGTGATGAAAAACTGGCTGCCGTTGGTAGCTGGGCCCGCATTCGCCATCGACAGAGCACCAGTACCGTGTGTCAAGGGATTGCCCGCAAACTCATCGCCAAATTTGTACCCGGGACCACCGCGGCCGGTGCCGGAAGGATCGCCCCCCTGGACCATAAAATTGCTGATCACCCGGTGAAAGATGATGCCATTGTAGTAACCTTCTTTGGCCAAAAAGACGAAGTTATTGACCGTATTGGGCGCATATTCAGGAAACAATTGGATCACAATGTCGCCTTTATCGGTGCTGATGGTTGCCGTATAGGATTTTGCAGGATCAATCTGCATGGAGGGAGGAGTAGACCACTGTTGCATAAATCAGTATTTTTTTGCAAACATAGAAAGCATTTTTGAAAAGAACCGCTCTTTTGCTATTTTTAAACCATGTCAGATCCATATGTACTCCGCGCCGACGCCGTGCAAGCGCCTCCGGTGACCTTTTGGCACCGCTTGCAGCACCTGGGCCCCGGCTTCGTGCTTTCCGCCGCCATTGTCGGCTCAGGTGAATTGATTGCCACCACCGCCCTCGGGGCCAAAGCTGGTTTTGTGGCCTTTTGGGTCATCCTGGTCAGTTGTTTGGTTAAGGTAGCCGTGCAAGTGCAGTTTGCCAAACACACCATCCTCACCGGAAAAACTGCCATGCAAACCCTCAACGATTTACCGGGTCCGCGCATCGGTAAAGCCCGCTGGACGGTCGCTTTGTATTTTTTGATCATGCTCATCAAGTTCATCCAGATGGGTGGAATAATTGGGGGCGTCGCCCTGGTTTTGAACATGCTGTTGCCTCAGTTGTCGGTAGCCATCTGGGCTTTGGTGATGGCTCCCATGACCTCCGTTCTGGTGTTTCGGGGTTATTATAATGTGGTGGAAAAAACCTGTTTGTTGCTCATCACCGGGTTCACCCTTTTTGCCATTGCCGCCCTGATTTTTTTACAATACACGCCTTATGCCATCGACTGGGCTCAGTTGGGCACGGGATTGAGTTTTTCATTGCCCAGTTCGGCGGTGATTTACGCCTTTGGGGCTTTTGGCATCACCGGGATTGGAGGTGAGGAGATCATCTATTACAATTACTGGTGTTTGGAAAAAGGGTACGCCCGGCATACTGGCCCCAATGATGGTAGCGAGGCCTGGGCTGAACGGGCGCGCGGCTGGATCAAAGTGATGCAAGCCGATGCGGTATGCAGTATGGTGGTGTACACGGCGGTAACCGCAGTTTTTTATTTGTTGGGGGCGGCGGTGTTGCATGCCCGGCAGGAAGTTCCAGAGGGTTACCAGTTGTTGGAAGTGCTTTCGGGTATTTTTACTGAAAGTTTAGGCCCTTGGGCGCGGATTTTCTTCATGGTAGGTGCCTTTTTTGTGTTGTACTCTACTTTGTTTGCGGGGCTAGCGGTCTGGGGGCGTTTGTTCAGCGACATTTTTAGTCACTTTGGCTGGATGAACTTTTTTGACCTCAAGCAACGCCAGCGCAGCATCGGGATTCTGTCTTGGGTGGTACCGCTGATTTGGGCCTTCCTGTTTTTGAGCATCAAATTGCCATTGTTTATGGTATTGAGCGGGGGGATTGCGGGTTCCGTTTTATTGCTGCTGGTTCTTTATGCGACCTTGTATTTTCGTTATGGTACGGCCGAGGGTAAGTTTGATGCCTCTTGGCGATTTGATCTGGTGTTTTGGGTGAGTATTTTGGCTATTTTGGCGGTGAGTGTGTATGGGGTTTATAGTTTGGGTTAAAAAGAGTCCCAGAATCATTGTGCCTTTGGCCACCACGGAATCAAAACACTCGTCCGTTTTTGATAATCGGCATACTCCGCATTCCCCTCATACCGCTTTTCCAACATTGGCACCCCCGATACAAAGACCAACAACAGCGTAATGGTCAATGGCCCAATCATACCAATCCAGGCATAGGGTAGGGGAAGGGTAATGACAAAAATGCCCCACCACATTGCAATTTCCCCGAAGTAGTTGGGATGGCGGCTATACTTCCATAGGCCCGTTTGTAACACTTCCTCCTGGTGTTTGCGATTTTTGACAAACTGGGTCAATTGGTAATCACCCACTGCCTGAAAGAAAAAACCAGTGCCCCAGAGTATAATACCGAGATAAGTGCCAATCGTCCATTCCTCCGCAGCCGAAATTCCTGCTACCACAATCGGTAACGCAATGACCCACAACAAAAAACCTTGCAATACATACACCTGGAGGTAAGAGCGCCAATAAAAAGTTTTTCCCCATTCTTCGCGCCATTGCCGATAGCGAAAGTCTTCTCCTTTGCCCCGATTGCGCAAAAAAATATGCGTAGACAAACGTAAGGCCCAAATGCACACCAAGATGTACACCAAAAGTGGAACACTGGCTTTTTCTTGCGTTTGAAACAAGTAGAGACAAACGACCACATAACCTAAACCCCAGGCAATATCGGCCACATCATTGCGTCGGGCCAGCAAGGAAACAACGAACCACAAAGTGGCATAAATCCAGACAAGCAATCCAATTTGAAACCATACTCCAGCCATAACAAAAGTCTATTTGAAATAATTGGAGATGAAATACCCGGAAACACTCACCGAACCAGTGAGCACCATGCCCCAAACGATGTCGATGAACACGATATTCAGCGGCCAACCTTTGAGGGTGGCCAGGTTGGTCAAGTCATAGGTGGCGTAAGTGAAAAATCCAAACAAGGCCCCATACAACAGGGCGTGTTGCCAGGATTGTTTCTCCAAGGCCGGGAAAATGACAAACAAAAAAATGCCTACAATAAAAAGCAGATAAAACACAATCGCCGCCGTCCAATTGATTTGATCACTCAAAAAACCACCCAGGTAACGCGCGTAGATACCCTTGGCGATGAAGCCCAACCAGGCCATATCGATGATGAAAAAAACGACGGTAGTGAGTAAATAACTCAAAATGAATTTGCTAAATGCCATGGTGTTGGGTTTCGATCGAAGGTGAATAATCAATTTTATGAACTGAAAGCCCTAATGTAACAATGAAAATCATAAAAAGATTATAGAAAACATTGGCAAAAGTTTACATTTGTAAGCGTTCCCAATGCTGAGAAAACTACATGATTTTTACACAAAACCAATATTTTATGCACAACGCAATTTCAAAAGCCCTTTTGGGTCTAGTCCTGATGTTTTCAATTTTTGCCTGTACCCCCAAAAAAACCGATGCCTGGGACGCCTTCACCGCTTGTCCTGGCACCGCTTGTGTGGAGGAAGCCCTGGCTGTAACGGATGCTTTTTTGGAAAATCCAGAGGCCATATTTACTCGCTTCAATGAAAGTGCCGAGCAGGGAAATGACCATCCAGTGGGTTGGCTGTACATCCTGCGCGACAGTGTTTTGCTCAACTCCAACTATGCAAGCACCGAAAAGCGTTTTGACCTGCAACAACTAATTGTGGAAGCGGCCAAACCCTACCAAGAAAATGCCAAATTTGCGGATATGGCTAAGTCTATAGTAGACGAGATCGGTCAATTGGCCATCGCCTCGGAACTGGAAGATGATGTGGTGGAACCCGCCTCAGAGCCTTTTAGTGGAACCTACGAATTTGAGTTGCCCAATAAAGGAGGCAGCGGGGAATTGCTGGTAAGCCAAATTTCTGCCGATCAATTCAAATTTAAATTGACGGTAGTGGGTGGAAAACCTGCCCACAATCAAGGTCAAATGGAAGGTACGGCCAACATCATGGGTACTACTGCCGATTTTTCTACCACTGAATTTGGTGGAAGCTGCAAGCTGAGTTTTGATTTTGGCGATGCTGTGAAAATTACCACCCTGGAAGGTGATCCCTCTACCTGTGGTTTTGGCAATGGCGTAAAAGCTGATGGTGTCTATCGGCGAACCAGTTTTGCTGATCCATTCCTGTCTGCAGCGGATGCTAAAAAAGTGAAAATGCTGCAAGGTACCTGGCAGTCACTGGACGATCCCAAGTCGGTGGTCAAAATTATGGATGGGAAATACATCGAGGTGTATGATGGGAAAGAGCTCAGCTCATTGATTTGTTTGTACTACGCGAAATGCCCGGAAGATTGTGGCCCGAATAGCGCTGGTCCTTGCCTGAAAGTCACCGCTCAGGATGACGTGTGTTACTCCCTGGTCTCCCTGACGGCTACCAATCTGGAACTCTCGCAGATTGGTGGCACAGGCAATACCAATCGATACAAGCGGAAATAAACACGAGGCATTCCAATATGTTGTTTTTAAATGCCTCTACTGAGGTGATTTCTTCAGTGTCTTAGGTTTCTTAGGTGGTGAAAAAGTATTCCGCCGCGCAGTTTTTTTTCACCACCTAAGAAACCTAAGACACTGAAGATTCATCCTAGGAGATACTTCAAAAATGTTCTGTTGTAGCATAATTGAAGGTAAAATTCAGGATGACCTGTTTTTTAACTCTTCAGTTTCTCCTCCTTCAACAAAATCGCATCCACCCCTTTCTCCCGCACCTGGCGGTTGAATTCGGGCAATTGGGTATCGCGCAGGGTGCGGAATTTGCCCAATTGATCGTCGATTTTTTTGGTCATTTCTTCCCTTACTTCTTTGGCCTGTTTGGTTGGTGCGTAGTCACCCTGGCTGGAGAGTGAGCCTACGTGGGCCAATTTATTCGTCAATTTGATCGGGTAGTTGAGGGGATCCTGACCGCTGCGGTTTTTGGTCTGGTACAACTCGTTTTCAATTATACCAATCGCTTTATCGAGGTCATTCGCCTTTTCCATCAAAGGTTTCATCGCAGGGTTTTCCTTCCACAATTCTTTGAAGTGCGTCAATTGTTTGCGGATGTTGCGGATGTCCAGGATGGTTTGGTGCGCTTCGGTCACTTTGTCACGGATACCGATCAGGAAGCTGAATTGTTCACGCATGTCGTCCAGGGAAGCATCAGAGCGTGGATCTTTCAGGATCTCAAATTCGGTTTCCATGGTTTTGCCACCTACACTCAATTTGGCTTTGTAACGCCCCGGAACCGCCTTCGGCCCCGTAGTGCCTCCAGCCCAGAAAATCATGCCCTCAAAACGTTTGGCATCAGCGTAACGCATGTTCCAGTTGAAGGTATTGCCACCTTGTTTGAGTTCGGGAAGTTTGTCAGGGTTCTCCTTGGCTTTGGTAGAATATTCCTTGATCACCGTGCCATTGAGTTCCATAATTGTCAGTTTTACTTCTACTGAATCAGCTGGCTTCTGCTTCAAGTAGTAATGTAGCGTAACACCACCGGGGTGGTTGGTGCCTTCGGTAGTGAGGTTGCGCGCCTGACCACCATCCATGCGGTAGCTGGGGATGGGCTGGTATAGGTAAAAATCGCTATTGGCTACTTGCTCACTCAACTGGTGCAAGGGGGTCAAATCGTCAATCATCCAGAAGCTGCGCCCTTGGGTAGCAGCAATCAGGTTGTCGTTTTTGATGGTCAAGTCGGTAATGGGTACGATGGGCAGGTTCAATTGGAACGCTTGCCAATTGGCGCCATTGTCGAAGGAAATGTACATGCCCGTTTCGGTTCCAGCATACAATAAACCAGCCCGTTTTGGGTCAGCGCGCAGCACCCGGGTGAAGTGGTTCTCGGGAATGCCATTGGTGATTTTGGTCCAGGTTTTGCCGTAGTCTTTGGAATAAAACAGGTAGGGTTTGTAATCGCCCGACTTGTACGAAGTACCCGCCACATACACTCCCCCCTTGTTGAAAGGATCGGCATCAATGCTGTTGAACATGATATTGGCAGGCGCACTTGGCGGGGTTACATTGTTCCAGTTTTTGCCCGCATCGCGGGATACGTGCAAAAGACCGTCGTCAGAACCTGTCCAGAGCAAATCCTTTTCGTAAGGTGACTCACAAGCTGCAAAAACGGTGCAGTAGTATTCCACACTGGTATTGTCCTGGGTGATCGGGCCACCCGAGGTCTGTTGTTTGCTCTTGTCGTTGCGGGTCAGGTCGGGGCTGATGGTTTCCCAACTTTGTCCGCCGTTGGTCGTAACGTGCAAACGATCCGAAGCCACGTAGAGCTTTTTGGGATCGTGTGGAGAGAAGAATATCGGGTAGTTCCACTGGAAGCGGTATTTCATGGCTTCAGCACCTGCGCCCATGGGGTTGTCGGGCCATACGTTGATGGCTTGCTCCTGCTTGGTGCGGTGGTTTTGACGGGTCAATAAACCACCGTAGCTGCCGCCATACACGATGTCATTGTCCAGCGGATCAACAGCGAGGTGGGCACTTTCGCCACCCGCAGAGGGCTCCCAATCCCGCTCACCAATCGACGATCCATCGGTGCGATGGGCGATGCGCACGGTCGAGTTGTCCTGCTGAGCCCCATAAATGCGGTAAGGAAAGGAATTATCCGTCACTACGCGGTAAAATTGCGAGGTTGGTTGGTTGAGGTAAGTACTCCAGTTTTCACCGCCGTCAAAAGAGACCTGTGCACCGCCGTCGTCGCCGATGATCATGCGTTGAGGGTCTTCGGGGGCAACCCAAAGGTCGTGGTGGTCGCCGTGGGGTGCATTGGAGGTGCTAAAGGTACGGCCTCCATCGGTTGATTTGTGGTAACTCACGTTCATCACGTAGACCACGTTTTCGTCTTTGGTATCTGCGGTGATGCGGGTATAATACCAGGCGCGTTGGCGCAGATTGCGGTCCTCGTTGGTTTTTGCCCAGGTATTGCCGCCGTCGTCAGAACGAAACACGCCGCCTTCGGCTGCTTCGATGATCGCCCAAACGCGCTCCGAATTCACTGGGGAAACCGCAACACCAATGATGCCGTGAGGCCCTTTGGGCAAGCCTTTTTTGGACATTAGGTTGGTCCAAGTGTCGCCGCCATCGGTGCTTTTCCAAAGCGAGGAGCCTTCACCGCCACTGTCGAGGCTATAAGGGGTACGGCGAATGCGCCAGGTGGAAGCGTAGATGACCCGGGGATTATTTGGGTCGAGAATGAGGTCAACAGCGCCAGCATCAGCGTTGGCAAACAGGATACGCTCCCAGTTTTTGCCACCATCTTTGCTGCGGTAAACACCCCGTTCTTCACTGGATTTGTACAAATCGCCTAAAACCGCCGCGTAAACCAGATCGGGGTTTTTGGGGTGGATGCGGATGCGGGGGATGTGCATGGCTTTTTCCAAGCCAATTTTTTGCCAGGTTTTGCCCGCATCCTGGGTTCTCCACATGCCGTAACCGTAGGAGACGTTGCCCCGCACGGTTTTTTCGCCACCACCGACATAGATGGTGTTGTTGTCGTATTCTGAAACGGCCACTGCGCCAATCGACCCGCCGAAGTAGCCGTCGGAGATGTTTTGCCAGGTTTGGCCGCCGTCTTTGGTGCGCCAAACGCCACCACCCACGCTACCGAAATAGAAGAGGTTGGGTTTGCCAGCTACGCCCGTCACGGTAGCTGAACGACCACCGCGAAATGGACCAATCGAACGCCATTGGATGGAGTTGTAGAGTTTTTCTTCCATGCCTGTTTTGGCGGGAGTGCTGGTGACTGCGGCCGTTGGGGCAGGGGTGGTTTTTTTCTTTGCTTGGGCTTGAACCTGCAAACTGTATAGCATTCCCCCAAGTAGCATGACAATGCAGAGCAAATTAATGGATAGTCTTTTCATACCTGAATCCTTTGAATAAATTTTGGTTATGGCTGTGCGGTGTTGAATGGTTAAACTCAAAGAACACACACCGAAAAATACAAAAAAAGCCACACCGTAGATGATGTGGCTTAAAGGATAAAGAGAAAAACCTCGCCTTGTTTACTTAAAATGAGTCGAATGTTTCTTACAAGCGTTCTTTTCGAACGATGAAAATGGATTTTTTTAGGATAGATGCCACTGGGCGATTATTGCAAAATAATCTTCTTCGAAGCATACTTTTCCCCCTGACGGATTTGTAGAAAATAGGTTCCCGTACCATTTTGAGAAATGTCCACTTCGTCGGAAAATTCTCCGGTGAAATTGCCTAGTTCGTACTCGTAGATAATCCGTCCAGCAGCATTGAACACCTTGATCTCGGTTTGTCCTTTTTCAGGCAGATCGAACTGCAATTTGAACATGCCCTTGCTGGGGTTGGGATAGAGGTTGATTTTTTCCAAACGCAGGTTGTTGATCACCGGCATATTCACACCCAAAGCCTTCAATTTATCGGAGTCGGCTTTGTCCATGTCTTCCATGTGTGCTTTGACGTTGGCGGGGTTGACCCGAGTGTTTTGGGGGCTGGCGCTGTTTTCAGTCCGGCTTAACCCTTTTAAGACCCAGTTGCCATTGTCCTTTTCCTTGTCGTCGGAATTGTAATAGTACGAGGTGCTCTTGCGCGCATCACACAGCGATTTGATGGTTTTGCTGGCATTCACTTTTTTGCCATCGCGCAGGTAATCCACACTGACTGTCGAGCCAGCTTTGATGGTGCCCAAGGCGATGGTGATGTCACTCCAGTCGATAATCGGGTTGCTGTTGATGGCTACCAGCACATCACCTTCTTTCATGCCCATGTCCTTGGCCGTAGAGCCTTCTACGATGTCTACCAAAACGCCTTTTTCATTGTAACTTTCATGCGATTGGCGTACGCCCAGGAAAGGCTTTTCACACTCATCGCGCCAATCGGTATCATCATCGTCATCGTCGTGACTACCCAGGGTGACGCTGACATTGCGCTCCTGATTTTTGCGGATGAAATACACATTGGCTTTTTGACCCGCCGAAAATTTGCGCAGGATAAAACTCAGCGATTGTCCTTCACCTACGCGGTATTCATCCACGCCGTAGATGTAATCGAAGGCTTGCATCCCGGCTTTGGCCGCCGCAGAATTGGGAATCACACTGGATACATAAGCGCCATAGAGGTTGCTGAAACCCAGTTTTTTGGCCTTTTCCTTGCTCATTGAGCCAAGGTTGACGCCAAGGAACGCGCCGTCTATTTCTTCGGCTTTGGACCAATTGCCGTTGTTGCCATTGTTGCCGCTGCTCGACCAGGAAATGCCAAAATTGTTGCCATTGCTCCTGCCGTTGATTACGGTGTAGCTGTTGTTTTCTTTTTTTCCCATTTTCCCCGTTTTGTTCAGGGTTTCGCCGTTGCGGCGCAGGGTGAGTTTGACTTCGGCGCCGGGCTCAATGCTGCGGATCATGGCACTGATGTCGGTCCAGTCGATCATGGTGTAGCCATTCATGGCAGTGACGATGTCGCCATCTTGCAGGCCCATTTCGGCGGCAGCAGATTTCTCGGTTACCTCCACAGCTACGCCAACGGTGGCTTCGTCCTCGTCTTCTTCCTCATCGTCGGCGGGACTGAGGCCCAGGAAGGGGCGGGTTTCACTGTCTTCTTTTTCGCTGCTTTTTTGGCCAAAGGTGATCTTGAGATCCATGGCTTTACCCTGGCGATAAATGCGCAGAGTGGCTTCGGTGCCCGCTTCGTAAATGTCCAGGATGTCGCTCAATTCGGTGTCGTCGTCTACCTTGTGTTGATCCACACCGATTACGTAGTCGAGAGGCTTCAAGCCAGCTTTTTCGGCAGCCGAACCGGGCAATACCCGCGTGATGTAACTGCCGTAAGGATTATCTGCGCCCAGCAGCGCCGCCTTTTGTTTGGAAATCTCTTCTAAATGGACGCCCAAGTAGGCGCGATTGGGGGCAAGAGTGTTTTCAAAACCAAAAGCAGTAGCGCTCAAAGACAGGCTTAGCAGGAAAAAACAAAAAAATCTCGTTGCAATCCGTTTCATATTTTAGACTGTTTTGTGGGAAGGACAAAAACAGAGGGAAATGGTTGCATGAGGGAGAATAGAAAAAGAAAATGGGGGCTTACATCTTTTTCAACTTTTCGAGGATATTTTGCATGCCTACGGCTTTGATCGTCATGTTTTCATCGAGCAAAATGGAGTAGGGGACAGAAGTGACTTTAAAAGATTTGATGACCTCGCTTTTTCCCCAACTTTTGAGATCGCTTAGCTGTAGCCAATTGACCTGGTCTTTTTTGATGGCCTGTAGCCAATCGTTTTTATCTTCATCCAAAGAAATCCCTACAACATTGACCTGTTTTTGCGCCCACATTTGCCCGTAACCCAACATCGTTTTGTGCTCGCTGCGGCAAGGACCGCACCAGGAAGCCCAAAAATGTAGCAGTGTCCAACGCTGGGTGCTGGAATCAATTTGTACCAACTGACCACTGGTATCTGGCAAGGCAAAAACAGTGACTTTTTTGCCAATGGCATTGTTCTCTACCTTTTCAATTTCTCTCAACAAATCTTCACTTTCTCCAGAGGAGGACAATGCGGGCGACAACTTGGCAAAAGCGGCCCGAGCTTGTCCCAAACCCGACCCTTGTATTCCGGACCGAATCATAAAAAGGCTAAGATGGGTTCCCGGATGTTGAGTTACATAATCCAGAATGTACTGCCAACTGGCGTTGCTGCGTTTGACGGGGTCTTTCTCCTGGGCAGCCAGCTTGTTTTGGCTCTCTACGAAGCTTTGATAGTCGATGGCTTCTGCTGAGCCTTCCACTACTGCTGTTTGCAACAAACGCAAGGTTGGGCTGTGCTCCTTTACAAAAAAAGTAGCTTTGAGATTTCCTGGAGTGAGCCAGAGGCCGAGGCCGCCCCGCACCTTATCCGTGTTGATGACTACGAGGCAAGGTGTGGTCAATGAGCCCTCGAATTTGAATTTCCGATCAACGATGTCCACTTCTTCCTGGCTGACCTCTGCTTCACCGAAAATCATGAGCGTCGCCTTGCTTAGTGAGTCGGTATTGCTGATTTCGCCTTCGAGGCTGAAGGTTTGAACTTGGGCGGAGAGGGTATGGAGAAAAAACAATAGGAGAATACTGAGAATAGGGTGCTTAGTCATGATGAGGTTTTTGATTTAGGTGAATCGGGTTTGCAATAGTGAGATGCTCCAAACAAAGTATTTGTGGATAAAAAGCTCGTTTTTTTGAAAAAATTATTTGCAGTTTAGGCTTCTATTTTTGCACCGTCTTTAAACAAGACAAAATATGCCTTTTCAGCGCCAGTTGTGACTGCCTGGGTCCGGCCCGACCTGAAGGACTGCTCAATATTTCCCCCTTGGGCATCTAGTTTGAAATAAAACCCTACGCTAAAGGCTATAGCTGCTTCATCACTTATGGCCGTTGTACTGGCAATGACATAGGGGACGTGATTAGCAATTGCCTGAGCCTGGTCCTCTGTATAACAAGCATTTAGGACAACTGCTTTAAAAAGAACACCTTCATCAGCAAAATATTCAAATAACGCATCCAGAGCTCTTGCAGTGAGTAGTGCAGACCCGTTTTTATCATCATTTTGCAACATGATCCCATTTGAATTGCCATGCCCAGAGAAATGCAAGACGTTGGGCTTTGTTGTTTCATTTAATTCTTTGAATTCGGTATTGTTGACGGCATGATGGACAATTAAGGAGAATTGTTCTGTTTTCTCTTGAAGCTTTTTGGTGATTCGGGAGTGTTCTTTTTCTAGCTCAAGTTGATAGCTACCCGCTGGATTGGCGGTAAGCATCAGGATTTTTAGTTTGCCGTTGGTCTCCGTTTCCTGTTTTAAGACAGGAGATGTAACAACTTCGGGTGCATGAGTGGACGCGTGGTTCGGCAAATCCAGAATACTTGAGTTGATCTGACTTTGGCGAATTCCGGCATCCTGTGGATAAACAGTGCCTAACCGAACATCCTTTTCAAGTTTAGTCAAAGCGCCTTCCACTAAAACTGTTTCATCCATGAGAGGACGATCATTGTTTTCTAAGGCCCATTTTTTGATTTCATTAATGGCTTCTTGGGGCTTAGCTTTAGAAATAAGGTCTCTTACCTTTGTTTTTAGCTGTTCAATGGTCATTGAATTAGAATTGGTTTCGGTATTTAAATTTGATGTAGATTTAGCCTGAATACAGCGTTTGATTTGCTCAACAACAATCGTCCAGGCTTCATCTTTATTGTTGTAATTGCTAATGGGCTTCTCGCGATCTGGTACGGCGGCATAAGCGGCAAAAGGTGTATCCGCAAAGCCACTAGGGCGCAACAGAATGGGAATGAGTTGAACTTCCTTCCGTTTTACCTTTTCTAAAATTTTGTTCATCTCAGCACCCCAAATGAAGTCTTCTGCGAGTAAGTCCGCGCTGAATAGCAAGAGGATTATCTCGGCCGCATGTAATTCCTGCTCAATCTTGTTTTTGCGCAATTCGCCAGGAATCAGCATGCTTTCCTCCCAGATTTGAATCAGGTTTTGACGCTCGTATAATTTGAGGTGCTTTTTAAGGGTGTCTACATGAGGGGCGTCTGCTTGGGCGGATCCGATGAATACTCGTTTGGGTGGCGACATATGTGCAGGGTTTTGATTTTTTTGTTGGTGTTCAAAGGTAGCTTTTTTTCGTATTTGGGATATTAGGTGTGGTTATCGATTATCAATTATCAATCAGCCCCCCTCACCATCTCCCCATACGTATAAAACTGCACTCCCTTAGTATCCTTTTTTGCCACAGCCACCATCGCCGCAGCTACCGTTTTTACATTGATCGCTTTGTACTGCGCCGGAATCAAAAATGCCAAAGCGCCCATTACTACCTGGCCAATCCTTTCCCCAAGCCGGAATTCTGCTCGTTGCCCCACCAACATCGATGGCCGGAAAATGGATACAGATGGAAGTCCCAAACTGTCCACTTTTTCTTCCACCTCGCCCTTGAGTTTCAGGTAAAAATTGCGGCTGTGGCTATCGGCACCAATGGAGGAAACCAGCAAGAATTTTGGACAAGCCGTGGCCGCACAGAAGCGGGCAGCATTTACTGGAATGTCGTAATCGATTTTGCGGTAGGCGACCATGTCGCCATTTACTTGTTTGAGGGTGGTGCCCACCGAGCAAAATACCACATCACTGCCTGCAATGGCAGCCTGGTAGGCGGCTTCGTCAGCGAAATTGAGTAAAATGACTTTGACCTTTGGGTGAGCGAGGTCAATGGGGCGGCGCACCAATACTTTGATGTTTGAAAAATAAGGATCTTCCAGCAGCTGTTGAAGGATTTGAGCGCCGATAAGACCCGTTGCGCCAATGAGGGTAGCAGTTTTTTGTGCCATTTTTGGTTGAATGTGGGTTAGGAACGGGTTCAAAATAAAGTAACAATTTGACTGGACTCTTTTTCGATTTTGCTACGTTGCTCCTCAGTTGTATAGTGCACTATGCGCCTTCCTCGCGCCTTGCCAAATCAAAAAATAGTCGACTCAATTTTGTCACTTTATTCTGAACCCGTTCCTTTGCAACAAATCTATCATTATTGCTAGCATTTTTTTACAAAAAGATAAACCCAGCACCCACTACTTTTTTGTCTCTTAAGTAGCCACTAAGTTCTTCCTCTAAACAGTTTTTGAAGAAGACCTTAGCGGCTACCTCTACAGTTATCAATTGCCCTTACTTCGGCAAAGCCTTATTAAACTCCCCGGTAATCCGCAACTGAACCTCATCGCTCACAAAAGCCGTCGTCAGGTTTTGCCCCACTGTGAACTCACTTCTTTTGATCGTTCCGACTGCCTTGATCCCTACCTGGATGTTTTTGGCATTTTTATTGGGGTTTTCTACCGGGCCATTCATGGTCACCGCCAATGTCAGGGGCTTGGTGATGCCCTTGATGGTCAGGTTCCCGGTCATGGTGTAGAGGTTCTTTTTCTTCTTTTTGAAGGAAGTACTCTTGAAGGTGATGGTCGGGAATTTTTGCACATCAAAAATGTCCGGGCTGCGTAAGTGATTGTCGCGCATTTCCAATTCGGTGTTGAGACTAGCTGCCTCGATGGTCACTTCAAAAGCGGCATCGGATAGATCCTCTTTGGTAGCTGTCAAAGTGGCTTCGTATTTTTTGAAAAAGCCATCCACCTCCGAAATGCCGTGGTGCTGTACAATAAAAGCTACCCGGGAGTGGCCTTTGTCGTTGGTCCACTGGCCAAAAGCCAAAGCGCTAAACAGACAAAATACGGGGATTAAAGCAAAAATCTTTTTCATGTGTGTGGTGTTTGTACCTGGCGATTTTTCCATAATTGCACAGGAATGATGAAATAAATGTATAAAATGGGCTTTCATCTAATTTTCTTCCACAATCCTTACGCCCCAAGCTTCCAGATCCAGCGCAGCATTTGTCAAAACGGCTTTGTCGCCCAGCAGTTCTTTGCCTGCCTTGTGCGGATAAACGACCTTTTTGGGTGCATTGGAATAATTGAAGTAATAGTGGATTTTTTTACCGGCAGAATTGACACCTGTTTTGGTGATGAGCGGGAAATGCAATTGCTGATCGGCTCCCCAAAGCTTTGCTTTTTCCAGGGCGGCCTTGACAATTTTTTCGGTTTGTAAAGACGTAGTCATCGCCGCCACATAGGTAGCCACCCCCTGACCGTATTGATTTTGGGTCACCGCAGCGTATTTGCCCCAAACCGGGTGATCGTAATAAGCCAGGACTTTAGCGGTAGTGGGTGTGACGAGTTCCATCCAGGTGTGGATGCTGTTTTGGGCACCTGCACCAAAAGGATCACCTTTCAGGCTGACCTTGGTGGGGATGGTAAATTGGCTGTAGCTGATCCCACAGGCTTCATTGATGATGCCGGGTTGGACGCTGCTGCGCACTTTGACATTTTCATCCGAAAAGCCACTTTTGAACGTATACAACACATGGCCACCATTTTTGACAAACTGATTGAGCTTGTTCAACAAAGCATCACTGGCGGCATACAAGGCGGGCACAATGATGAGTTTGTAGGCGCTAACATCTTCTACCGAGGGATCGATAAAATCCGTGCCTACGTTTTGGTTGTACAAGGCATCGTAGTAGGGCCGGAGGATGTCATTGTAGTTTTCGCGGGCACTCCAGCCAAAACTGAAGGCGTTAAAAGCCGTCAAAGCTTCATTGCTAAAGAGGATGGCTACCTCATTTTTTTTCTTGACATTGACAAGTTTAGGGCTCAATCGCTGGAAATCCTTGCCGATGGTTTGCGCTTCGGTGTAAGTGGGATTGGGTTCAAAATCGTGACTCAGTAGCCCTTTCCAATAGGTTTCCGCCGAGTTGTGGATCGAATGCCAGTGCCAATAACCCACCATGTTGGCCCCTGAGGCGAGGTGGCTGAAGGCTTGCAAGCGCAGTTGATTGGGAAAAGGCACCCACTGCGGAAACCCCTGGGCTTCGGTTTCAATCACAAAATAATTTTTACCGCCTTTCATCGAGCGGGCCATGTCGCCACCGAAGGAGATTTCTATACCAGTCAGATTCTCTTGGGTAGGGTGGTAGATGTCGATACCGGCGATGTCCAAGGCTTGGGACGCTGCAAAATGGTCAACCTCGGGTTGTACGCCAAAAGAATAACCCCGCCATTCTAGGTCAAAATTTTGGGTTACAAATTGGTTGGGTTTGGCGTATTCCTTTACAATTTTGGTTTGCCAGGCCAGGAAATCCGTCACCAGTTGCCGTTGAAATCTGGCAAATTCAGACTTCAAACTCGCATTAATGGAGCCATTCACCGAAGGAAAGTCGTCCCAATTGTTGATGCGGTTGCTCCAATAATCCAGGCCGTAAATTTTATTGATGTTGTCCAGGGTTTTGAACTTGGTCTTCATGTATTGGACAAACTGTTTCTGTACATTTTCACCCGAAGTTTGATAGGCTTTGGTCTCATTGTCCACCTGATAGCCGATGATAGCAGGGTGGTCTTTGACGTGTTCCATGATTTTGCGGATGACCCGCTCGGCATGGAAGATAAAATGCTCATTGGTGATGTCCATGTTTTGCCGGGCTCCGTACTGTCTGGGGCCTTGTGGGGTCATTGCCAATACTGAGGGATACTTTTTGACCAACCAGGTCGGTACCGCGTACGTAGGCGTACCGATGATGACCTTGATGTTGGCTTTGTGCATGGCATCCAATACCCGGTCGATGTGGTAGAAATTGAACACGTTGTCCTGTGGCTCCACGGTACTCCAGGTGGATTCGGCGATGCGCACGAAATTGATACCGGAGGCTTTCATCATGGCGATGTCCTTGTCCAGGCGGTCGTAGGGCATGTATTCATCGTAGTAGGCTACGCCAAAAAGGAGTTCGTTTGGGGCTTGTGCGTAAGCAATGAGGGATGCGAAAAGGCTCAAGAGGAGCGTCAGCAGGTGAATATTTGTTTTCATTTTTTGCAGTACTGATGAAAGGTTACCTGATAATCCAGGCATTGAGCGCAAGATAGTTACTAGTTGAATTTTATTTAGTTAAGCCTTGAAAAATTCATAAAAATCAGGTTTAATAATCTAAATTTGACCCTATCAAAACAGGGGTGCCCTAAAACAACGGGCTGAGATCATACCCATCGACTGTAATTTGTCGAACACCTGATCCGGGTAATGCCGGCGTAGGGATTGATCATTCAATTGATGCTGTACATATGGATCTAAATGTAGCAGGGGAATTGCTGATTCAGCAGATTCGCCAAACCAGCGCCCTGGAGTGGACTGCGGTGGTGTTTGGAGTGAGCCAGGTACTGCTGGCCCGCAAAAACAATATCTGGTTGTATCCGACCGGGATCATCAGTGTGCTTTGTTCTTCCATCCTGTTCGTCCAGTCCAAGCTCTATGCAGAGACCTTGCTGCAAGGCTATTATCTGCTGATGAGCATCTATGGGTGGGCCAATTGGCGCAACCAATCCAATACTGGTGCTTCCAAAATCACCAGCAGTACTCGCCGGGAAAAATGGATTGCTTGTGGCATTGCAATTTTGGGTTGGGGCTTGCTTTATGTGGTGCTCCGCAGCTTCACGGATTCAGATGTACCCATTCTTGATGCTTTTGTATCCTCCACCGCCTGGGCGGGCATGTGGCTACTGGCCAAACACAAACTGGAAAACTGGATTTGGCTCAATGTCTCCAATCTGGTGGCGATACCACTGTTGTTGTACAAGGAGCTCTACCTATTTTCGATTTTGACCCTGATCTTATTTATAGTGGCGATTTTTGGGTACTTGGATTGGAAAAAAACACTCGATGCCTCCGATGAATAATTTCAGTGGATTGAATGCCGTGATGGCCGCAAAAGCAGAAGAACTCGGCTGCCTTCCCCCCGAATGGTTGGAGCTGATCTATCAGGAAAAGTGGTTCAAACTCTTTGTGCCAAAGGACTTAGGTGGATTGGGCTGTAACTTACCCGAAGCCCTACGGATCGAAGAAAAGCTCGCTTTTGCTGACGGTAGCCTGGGTTGGACGGTGACGCTCTGTGCTGGCGCGGGTTGGTTCGTAGGGTTTATGGAGGAATCCCTGCGCAACAGTATTTTCATAGACCCTAAACTCTGCCTGGCTGGAAGTGGATTTGTCGGCGGGAAAGCCGATCGGGTAGGGGAGCGGTACCACATTGAGGGCCACTGGACTTATGCTTCTGGTGCGTTACACGCTTCTCATTTTACTGCCAATTGTACGCTCTTCGAAAACGGAAAACCGGTCCACGATGTGCAGGGAAATCCGCAGGTCAAAGCTTTTATTTTGGAAAAAGCGGAAGTCACTATTTTGGATGGTTGGAACTACATGGGCATGATCGCTACGGGGAGTCATGCCTTTCAGGTGGAAAATTTGTGGGTTCCCATGAACCGCAGTTTTGACATTGATCCTGCTAAAGCTCAATTGCCCGATCTCGTGTATCAATAT
>JAIXOO010000289.1 GCA_027486765.1 Saprospiraceae bacterium | reverse complement strand
TTTTGCAAATGGGGCTAAAGCCCAAAAACTAGTGCTCACTGCTTCCACCAGCTAAAGCTGGAGGCAATTCATGCACTTTCATTACAAAATTTGAGAACGGTTATTTCAAAAAACTTCATAATCCGTGGGTTGCGCGGGGTGAAGGCTACTGTCCGGCGAGGATGGTAGCGGTGGTTAAAGGGGTTATGGGTGTCTCTTTTGGCGTGCGGCCATAATGCTCGGAGAGTTTGACGTTGGGGAGATGGGGCAAGACCAACTCACCAAACTTTTTGCACTCCTCGATCAGTGGATAGCCAGACAATACAAATGCCCGGAACCCCATGTCCATGTAACGCTGAATTTTAGCGATGATTTGCTCGGGAGTGCCTACCAAAGCGGCCCCACATCCCGAACGGGCGCGGTTGATGCCCGTCCACAGGTGCGGTTCCGCATATCCTTCATTATCGGCTTTGGCGCGCAAGGCTTCCTGCATGGCCACTCCATAGGATTTCACATCCTGGGTACGGTCTTTGAGTTTTTGGCCTTCGGCATCATCCAGTTTCGACATCAGTTGGTGGGTGTAAGCGCGGGCTTCTTCCTCGGTTTCGCGCACGATGACGTGGATGCGCAAACCAAAATCGATGCTGCGGCCAAACCGTGCAGCTCGGGTTTGCATGTCATCTAGATGAAAGGCGAGATTTGCTTCGGTATCCGGCCAGATCAGGTACACATCACAATGCTCGGCGCAAACCTCTTTGGCCCCATCCGACAAACCACCGAAATAGAGCAGCGGCCCGCCATTTTGCTGATAAGATTTGGATGGTGCCGAAATCACATCAAAGTCATACACTTTACCATGTACCTGGACGCGATCCTGGGCCCAGGACTGGCGCAACACCTGGATCGTTTCAGCACAACGGTCGTAACGGAATTGCGGATCTTCTTTGGTGCCCGGTAGTTCAGAATTGATGATGTTGACGGTCATCCTTCCTTCCAGTAAATGATCTAAAGTGGCCAGAGACCTCGCCAGCATGGGTGGATGCAGTTCGCCCGTCCGAATGGCGACCAGTAAGTTTATCCGTTTTGCATGTTGAGAAACAGCGGAAGCAAAAGCGATTGGATCTTGACCAACCACATAAGAGGTAGGCAAAAGGATGTTGCTGAAACCCATAGTTTCGGCGGTCAATAAAATGTCTTTGCAGTGTTCAAAATTGCTGCGGCGTTCCTGATCAACTACCCCCAGGTACGCGGTATCTCCACCACAAAGGTCACAAAACCAGGAAAATTCGGCTACGCGGTCACTTGTCCTAATCATTTTTTTAGGTTCAGAGCTTAGTGGGTTCGGAGATTCGGGCTCCCAAATCTGGAACTTACGAACCTCCGAACCTTCTAACTAGCTATTAATTAAACCGCAAAGTTAAATAATACATTCCGCCGATTCGTGCCAAATTGTAAATCATCTAAGATCAAAAGTTGTAATAAGTGGCTGAAACAAATAAAATTGACAAGTTTCAGCCATCAAAGTAGCTTTCGTGGCTGAAACTATGTATTTTTGTATAGTTTCAGCCACATATGTTTAAAAATGAAGCAAAAACTAATTGGTCGAGAAAAAGAGCGAGCAATCCTGCTAAAAACCCTACAATCAGATGAAGCGGAGATGGTAGCAGTAATTGGCCGCCGACGAGTGGGAAAAACGTTCCTGATCCGAACAGTTTACGAACAATTCATCCGCTTTGAGTTGACTGGACAACAAAATGCTTCCACAAAAAGGCAGCTAAATAATTTTGCATTTCAAATGAAGGAGTTTTTTGGAGATAAAGCCCCTCAAAAAACGCCTGACGATTGGCAAGAAGCTTTTCAGCAACTCGTTATTTGCTTAAAAACCCTTGAGACAAGTGAAAAAGTAGTTTTGTTTTTTGACGAAATCCCTTGGTTGTCCTCTCGGAAAAGTAGTTTTTTGGCAGGATTGGACTTCTTTTGGAACAGTTGGGCTGTAAAAAGAAGCAACATCATTGTGGTGATTTGTGGTTCCGCCGCGTCATGGATGATTCGTAAAGTAGTATACCACAAAGGTGGCCTGCACAACCGCATCACCCGTCAAGTAAATTTGGATCCCTTTAACTTGTATGAAACGGAATTGTACCTCAAAAGCCGCAATATCACCCTCGATCGGTATCAGATTCTGCAAATTTATATGGCCTTGGGCGGCGTTCCTCATTATTTGAAAGAAGTAGAAGAGGGCAAAAGCGCTATCCAAAACGTCGAACAATTGTGCTTTTCTCGCACAGGTTTGTTGGCTGATGAATTTCAAAAACTCTATCCTGCACTTTTTGACAAAGCAGACAATCACATTGCGATCATTACGGCTTTGGCGCAAAAATGGAAAGGTTTGACGCGCCGTGAAATCATTCAAGAGACTAAAATGAGCGACGGAGGTAGCCTTAGTCGCTTTTTGGAAGAACTCACGACCTCGGGCTTCATCAGCGAATACTTTGCATTTGGCAAGCGAAAAAAAGATGTTTATTACCGATTAACCGATGAATACTCCCTGTTTTACCTGCGATTTATTCAAAATCACAAAAAACAAGTTGCTGATTCCTGGCAAAACTTCAGCCAAACCCCTCAATACGCAGCGTGGGCAGGTTATGCTTTTGAAAATATTTGCCTCAAACATACCGCAGAAATCAAAAAAGCGCTAGGCATTTCTGGTATTTACACCGAAACATCTGGCTTCTACCAACGGGGCACTGCCGATGAGTCGGGCATTCAAATTGACCTCATGCTGGATCGAAGAGACAATGTGATTGATTTATTTGAGCTCAAATTTTACAATGAAACCATCAGGCTGGACAAAAACGACGCTTTGGCGCTACGTGAAAAAATGGCAACCTTCAAACGTTTGACCGCCACACGAAAACAAATCTTTATCAATTTTTTAACAACTTTTGGGCTGGTTCCCAATGAGAATAGTATAGGTTTGGTAAGCAAGGCTTTAGATATGGATGTACTTTTTGAGCGGGTCTAAAATATGGTAAATAAATAAGGGCAAAGGAAGATTCTCCCCTTTGCCCCTATTTAAGTTCATTAGGCCTGAAACCTTTACGGCATCATCTTTTGCCCTTCAAAACTTGCACCCATAGCACCCAATTTGATGGAAACCACTTTCCCTTGGCCATCGCGTACAAATTCAAAAGTAGCCTGACCACCAGCGTCAAACTTATCAGGGGTGGCCAGTGGGGTCAGTTCCCCGCCTTGCGTTCCCGCCATGACCATCAGTTTACCTTCTTTTACACTGATTTCAATGCTCTCAAAAGGTAGTCCCGTCATTTTGTATTTTCCGGCGTATTGCTCAAACTTCTCAGCTGCTGGTGCTGCTGCGGGGGCCGCACTGCTACTGGTACCAGTATTTGGCGTTACATCCGCATTGTACATCAGGCCCGTGATGACAAATAGCCCGCGACCGGCTTCTGCTTTGTCGTTTTTGGCCACGTAATAAATGTCATGTACGCCAGTAGTCGGCTTAATGGTGACCAATGTAGGTGGCGGTGGAGCAAAACCTGCACTTGGGGCACTGGGTTCAAGTTTGCTTGAAGTACCAATCAAGGTGCCAGTAGGACTATCCAAACGGATTTCCACGATCCCACCAGCAGCATTCATTTGGGAAGGTGCCGAAAGGCGGAGCCCAATTTCAGCCACTCCAGTCAAGTCAATTTGTTTGTAACCAATGTAACTACCACTTCCACCGGCAATGGCCAAATGATTGCCACCAAATTTCATCTTGTTGATGTCTTTCATGTAGTCAATTTCAGCCATGTCCACATTCGAGTTGCGGAGCACGTAGGTTTGCTCAGAGCTCAGGGCTGGAATACCTTTTACACCACGGTCTTTGTAAGCAGCACGCAACAGGTATACACCGATGCCTTTGTCACCACGGGTAGGAACCGTGGTATTGAAAGTGCCTTCAGCTGGTAAAGTTAACTCTACCGCAGAAGCATCTTCGTGGCGTAGGATGTAGCGCACGATCACTTCCGCATCGTCTTTGCTCAGGGCAGGGTGAGCCGCCATAGCGGTTTGGCCCCACACGCCGCTGCTGCCGTTGATGACCCGACCGGCCAGTGTGGCAACAGCATCAGCCTGCCCCCGGTAACGCAAGGCAATATCGCGGAAGCTTGGCCCGATCGACTTGTCAGCCGATTTGTGGCAAGCTTTACAGTCGGTACCGTCGATCAGTTTGGTCGCCCTGGCAAAACGCGTGGATTGATCCGCGCTGCGGTGTCCCTGGGCAATGGCGATCTTGTCGTAGCCTTCGGGCAGGTAATCAATGTTGACGGCTACCTCTGCTGGATCAATTTTGCCATTGGCAATAGTGCCGTCTTCTTTGTCGGTAACAGCTACTTTGTAGGCAATGTCTTTATTGGGGAAAAAGAAGGTCTTGTTCCCTTTGGTCAAGGTGAAATCGAGTTTGGGTGGTTCGTTGCCCACGATCAGCTCCAGGGAGCGGGTCGCACTTTCACCCTTGCCATCTTTTACGGTCAAGGTAGCGTTGTACACCCCAGCTGTGCTCAGGGTCAGTTTAGGATTGGGGGTGGTAAAGGTCAAAGGTTTGGCTGAACCCGTCTTTGGTGCAATCACCCACTGGTAAGTGAGCGGGTCGCTGTCGTAATCCTTGGTACCAGCGGAAGACAATTGCACGGTGAGTGGTCTTGCTCCGGCGGGTTTGTCGGCAGCTACTTCGATCACTGGTTTGCGGTTGCCACCATTGTATTCGATGCGAATCAGGCGGGCGTCGTCGTTGCCCTGGAACCAGCCCGTGCCGTATTCCAGCATGTACAGGTCGCCATCGGAGTTGAACTCCATGTCGATCGGGTTGCTGAATTTGTGGCTGGGCATAAAGCGCTCCATTGACACGAAGTTACCTTCGGCATCCATGGTCACCGCCATGATCCAGCCGCGCATCCACTCGTATTCCAGGAACTTGCCGTCGTAATAATCCGGGAAGGCCCGCTTGGCATTTTTGAAATCACTGGCATAATAAACTGGTCCAGCCATGGCGTTGCGGCCACCTGTACCCACTAAGGGGAAGTCCTTGGATTCAGCGTAAGGATACCACACAAATGCTTTTTGGGCGGGAGGTAAAGTATTCAAACCAGTATTGTTCGGCGATTTATTGATGGGCGCATTCACATCGTACATCGGCCCTGACTGTTTTTTCTCAAAATCGTAGTAGTAATAAGGCTTGTTGTCGCCAATGAAATATGGCCACCCGAAGTTGCCGGCTTTACGCGCCTGACCTACTTCGTCAAAACCTTGCGGTCCACGGTTTGGCATCGGGTTGTTGCCATCTGGGCCTACATCACCCCAATACACATATCCGGTTTTTTGGTCAACGGAAATGCGGTAAGGGTTGCGGTGACCCATGGTGTAAATTTCCGGGCGAGTTTTGGCCGTCCCTGGAGGGAACAAGTTGCCTTCAGGAATGGAATAAGTGCCGTCGGGCTGAGGCTTGATGCGGATGATTTTGCCCCGCAGGTCATTGGTATTGCCCGAAGACTTCTGAGCATCCCAAGGCCCACGTCCTGGACGTTCATCGATCGGGTTCATACCATCAGAGCCGTGGGGGTTGGTGTTGTCGCCTGTGGACAAGAACAGGTTACCCTTGGCGTCAAAGGCGATTGAGCCGCCCGTATGGCAGCATTGGTCGCGTTGAACCGGGATTTCGAGTAGTACTTTTTTAGAGTCCAAAACCAGCTCTTCGCCGCGCAATTCGTAGCGGGTGAGGATGTTTTTTGGGTCATTCCCGGCTGGGGAGTAGTACAGGTAAATCCAGTTGTTTTGAGCAAAATTGGGGTCTTTGGCCATGCCCAATAAGCCATCTTCCGCTTCCGCCTGATTGCCTTTGGCATCAGGAAGGTACTTGGTACTCACCGGGATGGTGGCAATGGTTTTGGACTTGCCAACTTTGGGGTCATAGATTTTTACGGCACCCCGGCGTTGGATGTAGAGTACGCGGTTGTTGTCCAGCATGGTCAATTCAACCGGTTCTTCCAGTTTTTCTTCCAAAACCACTTTGGTGAAGCGGTTTTCTTCAGGCATTTGTTTGCTACGCGCTTTGGAATAATCCAGGGGCTTGGTGCCAATGGCGTATTTTAAACCTGCAGCGAGGTGGCGCAGGAAAAGGTCTTCCGAAAAACTCTCGTTGGTGTGGCCCATCGCGGTGTAAAAAGCACGACCTCCATCGTAGTCGTGGTACCAGCTCATGGGGTGTTTCGGAACACCCATTTTGGCTCCGAAGTACGATTTTTCATCAATGCTAACCAGTACTTTTACATTCGGATTGATGTCGCGGAAATCGTAAAATTCATCGGTACGTTCCCATGGATCGGGAAGGAAATTGGTACTTGGATGCGTTTTGTCCTCAACGTGGAAAATCCCTTTTTGCACGTTGCTCGGCGTGCTGGGGTGGCTGGTGAAGTAACCTCCGGCCAGTTTGCCGTACCAGGGCCAGTCGTATTCGGTATCGGTAGCGGAGTGGATGCCTACATAACCACCACCCGCCTGGATGAAACGTTCAAAGGCGTTTTGTTGCAGGGCGTCGAGTACGTCGCCAGTCGTGCAAAGGAAAACGACCGCAGCGTAGCGCTTCAGGTTGGTTTCGTTGAATTTACTGGCGTCTTCGGTGGTGTCCACCGCAAAACCTTGGGCTTGGCCCATTTTGATCAAGGCTGGTTTGCCCGGATCGATGGAAGTATGACGGAAAACCGTCGTTTTGCTAAACACCAGAATCCGTGGTGTTTGCGCCTGAATGAATCCTCCAATCAACAAAAGTGTAAGCAGTACAGTAGTCCGTTGCAGGAGGGACTGAATAGTTGGGTGCATGATGTAGATTTTATGATAAGGAACCCTTTGTGTAAAAGTTACACAATGATAGGAAAGAAGGAGGATTTTTACAAATTTCTGACAGTAGGAATTCGACGGATGGGGGAAATAAATGGACGCTTGGATTGATTCTGAATGCTGATAATGGTTAGATTGAGGCTGCAATTTTTTTATAAAAAATAAAAATTCGCCACCTTACACTTTGAAGATGGCGAATTTTTAAACGCATAGGGGCGATAAAAAATAATTGTTCATTTTGCCAAAGGGTCAGATAAGTAAACGGTTCATTTTAAGTTTCTTATCTGATCCTTTGGCTCAAAAAAAATGAACATTTATTTTTGCCCCACTACTCATGGTGGTTCTATTTTAAAAACTCACCAACTCAATATCAAAAATAATCACCGTATTTCCAGGTACACCACCTGCGCTACCATTGGCACCATAACCCAGCCTTGACGGGAAGAGAAAAGTACCCTTGCCGCCCTTTTTCAACAGCGGCACGCCAATTTTCCAACCTTCGATTAGGTTACTCAGTGGGAACTGGGCCACCGCGTCGTTTTTGGTTTGATCAAATACCTTCTTGTCGGTGAAATAACCTTTGTACTTGACGGTCACCACGGAACTTGAGATTGGGTTGTCTCCAGTGCCCGGCTCATTGATGATGTAGTACATGCCCGAAGCGTGCTTTTCAGCGGTCAGACTATTGTCAGCCAGGTACTTACGGATGATTTCATCATCGTTTTCGGCCTGCGTGCCGAAGCCCACCAACTCAACGTCGAAGATAACGATCGCGTTGGAAGGAATGCCCTGCGGTGGATTTGAGCCATAAGCCAAATCCGATGGGATGATAAAGGTCGCTTTGCCTCCCTTTTTCATTTTGGCAATGCCTACCTGAAAGCCCGGAATGAGGCCCCGCAAGGAAGCCGTAATCGGTTTGCCCGCTTCAGATTTGTCAAACTCGGTGCCGTCGATCAGGTAGCCCCGGTAGTTGAAGGTCACCAAATCCGTGGAGTCAAAACGAATGGATTTGCCAGTTCCTTCCAGGGTATTGATGTAGTACATCCCGGAAGGATCTTTTTGAGCGGTGAGGCCCTTATCGCTCAGGTACTTTTCAATAATGGCCAGTTGCTCTTCCAATCTTTCTTCTTCTTTTGAGGCCAGGTTGATACATGCATTGAACATGATCAAACTCAAGAGCAACATAAAGCTTGTGATTCTTTGTCTCATCGTGCGTTGTTTTAGTTGAAAAACCAACTTATAGGCTTTTTGTACTCAACTGTTGAACAAATTCGGCCGAAAAGTAAGGCAATTATTCCTTTATTTTGGTCGTATAACTGTTAAACACCTAAATAAGCATTTATGAAAAAACTGTTTTTTGCCTTGTTTGTAGCTTCAATAGCTTTTGCCTGTACCCCCAAGGGGAACGATTCTACAGAACAAATACCTGATTCCAAGGACTTTGCTTATTTGCATTTTGTAGGAACCATTGGGAATGAGCCGATTCGGATGAACTTGCTCCAAGACCTTGACTTCGACGACAATCCCTGGTACAATGGGTATTACCACTACGAAAATACACAAGAGCCCATCGGCTTTTATTCCTCCGCCGATTCCACCGGGCAAGGTCGACTGATTTTGACCGAACATTCCGTTGGCGACGAACCTTTTGGGCGCTTCAAAGGCAAACTCGAAAAAGGGGTCTATAGTGGAGAATACAGCAGTCCTAGTGGAAAAAAATCCCCCTTTGAACTCAAGCTTACTTTCCCCGAAGGAACTCAGGAATTTGCCGCCATGCGCCTCGAAAAAACCGAAGCAGCCGATAAAGAGCGCAAAGATTCACCCAAAGGCCACTTTGGTTATGAGTATTTTATCCCTAGTGAAAACTGGTTGAAAGACGCATTTTTACAAGAAATGGTTGGTGATTCTCTGGCACAGGTGTACAAAACTCCACAAAAAGCATTTGATGCTCAACAGCAACAGTTTTTTAAAGATTACCACGAAGAAATCGCGGGAATGTTGGAAGAAGGAGAGGATGATATGTACCTGAATTACGATGCGGATAAAACGATGGAAGTCCTTTTTAATCAGGACAATCTGCTCAGTATCGCGGTAATGGATTACAGCTACGCGGGGGGAGCGCATGGCAACTACGGCTCCGCTTGTGCGAGTTTTGATTTGGTCAAAAAGAAAAAAATTACTTTGGAAGACGTCTTCAAACCGGGTTATGAAACGGTACTTACCAAAGCGCTGACCGAAAGCGCCAAGAAAAAATTTAACACGCAGGATTTGAGTGAAATACTTTTTGTAGACAAAGTTGAACCCAATGGCAATTTTTTCCTCACGGGAAAAGGCATCTGTTTTAACTATGTGCCTTATGAAATTGGGGCTTATGCGGCGGGAGAGTTGAAGATATTTGTGCCGTTTACAGAACTGAAAGAAATAATAAAACAACAATAACCATGGGAAAAAAGCATGCACTCCTCATTGGGTTAAACGAAGTTAACAAGCAGCATTATGCGGGCTGGACGGGGGCTTTGCGTTATGCGGAAGATGGGGTAAAAAAAGTAAATAGCGAAATTATCGCGCTGCGTGAATTCAACCCGCCCCATATTTTGCTTCGGGCTCAGGCTACCCGCCTCAATGTGCAGCATAAACTAAATACACTTGCCAATGATGCCTACCCCGGAGATTTAGTGGTGGTGTATTATGCTGGACATGGCCAACAAGCGCAGGATAAAAAAAGATTAGAAGTTGATAAATTGGATGAAGCCTGGTGCTTGCACGATGGCTTGTTCCTCGACGATGAATTGTGGGCGGCCTGGTGCCGATTTAGAAGAGGAGTTCGAATCTTGCTTGTCTCTGATTCCTGCAACAGTGGCACCATCGGCAGAGATGGCGAATCTGCCCCCATGGACAATAGTCAGGCAGAATTGTTCTCAATGGAAAAAAAGATGCAAACCTACATCAACAATCAGGCCTTCTATGATCAATTGATGAAAAACGCCCGTGGTGCTCGGTCAAAGCCTATGGAGGTCTCATTGATTACCCTTACTGCCTGTAAAAGCAACCAAAAAGCGCTAGAGAGTAAAGATTTACAGCACAGCGAATTTTCTTATTCGTTGTTGAAAATTTGGAATGGGGGGAGATTTGTCGGGGATCACAGGGCGTTTTATCAGGCTATTCTAAAGGATGTTCAGCTTCGTAACCCCAATCAGACGCCACAAATCATTCAATATGGCCTACCAGACTCACAGTTTTTGGACTCAGCGCCTTTTTCTGGATAAACGAACATGAGTCATCCCGATTTTGACTTTTCAAAAATTCGAGATGACTCATGTTTACCTTGAATCGTAGGAATCAGTATCCTTGATTCTGCGCAATATTCCCTCCCGCCAGGTCGATCTCCGTTTGTGGGATCGGGAAAAGCTCGTGTTTGCCTTTGACAAAATTTTTGCCCACAGCTTTCATTCTCGCTTCAACCTGCCCAGTTCGCACCAGATCAAACCAGCGTTGTTGCTCCATCGCTAATTCCACCCGGCGTTCTTGCCAGATTCTTTGGCGCAGGGCAGCCTTTTCGGTGATGGTGACATCGGGCAGGATATTTCTGCGGGTACCTCGGGCCCGGATGCGCACCGCATTGAGGTGGATCAGCGCTTCTTGAGGTTTACCGTTTTCATTCAGGGCCTCAGCGGCAATGAGCAAAACGTCGGCGTAACGCAATACGCGGATGTTGCTCGGTCCGTTGTCTTGCAGCAGGGCGTGGGCGGGCGTCCAGGCTTTTTGGTTGTAGCGTTCGTTTTCCATTTGTGGATTGTCCTCCACCAGTGCCGATCCATCCGGTAAGGCTTCGCCTACCAACAGAGCGGTGGCATCGCGGCGCGGATCGCCAAATTCAAAGGCTTTCATCAGGTCATCCGAAGGCAAATTGAAGCCCCAACCCAGATTGGGGGTGCCCCGTACTCCTTGCACCATGTTCCAGGCTGTGGCACCCGCATAGGATGCTTCCAGCGCGGTAGCTTGTACTTCAAAAACCGATTCGCTGGAGTTTTCACCTTCGGGTAGGAAAATTTTGGGGTAATCCGCCAGCAGTTTGTACTCATTGGAATTGATGACTTCCAGTGCATACTTTTCTGCATTCGGGTAATCTTTAGTGGTCAAATACACTTTGGCCAGCAAGCCACGGGCGGCACCCTTAGTCACCCGCCCCAAATCTTCAGGGGCATAGGCCGATTTTTCCGGCAGACTGGCAATGGCTTCGGTCAGGTCAGCGGCAATCAACTTGTAAATCTCGGCCGTTGCTGCCCGGGTTTGGGTATAAAACTCGTCCTGAGTCAAGGGCCGCGTGATCAGGGGCAAGTCACCAAACCAGCGCACCAGATTAAAGTAAAAATGGGCGCGGAGAAATTTGGCTTCTCCGATCAATCTTTTGCGCAGGGTTTCATCCATCGCTGGCACCTTGGGAATGCCATCAATGGCGACATTGGCACGGAAAATGCCTTGATAATGCCCGCGCCAAGACCCGCGAATGTCTTCCGGGAAACCAGGATCCCAACTGAAATCATCAAATGCAGTGAGGCGCTGTGCGTCAGCAGGGAAGCTCCCTTTGACTGCATCGTCGGTAACGATATCCGTCATGGCCAGCCACGGCAGTGAAGTCAAATTCCAATCCCGCAAGGAATTGTACGTGGCATTGACCGACCAAATGGCGTGTTGAGCCGTTTGGAAGTAATTGTTGGCGTTGATTACGCCTTGTGGTTTTACCTCCAAAAAGTCTCCATTCTGACAAGCAGGCGCCAGCAGCAAAACCAGCATTGCACTTGTCATTATTCGAAATAAATACTGTTTGCGCATGAGCTTTGAGTTGAAGGGTTGAGGAGGTTGAGGAAGGTTTAGGGAGGTTTAGGCTACCGCGAGCGACTTAGACATGGAAATCGTCAAAATCGCTCGCGGTAGCCTAAACCTTACTAAACCTCTCTAAACCTTCTCAACTTTTAAAAAGAAATATTTATTCCAGCCAACCAGGTACGCGACAATGGATACACTCCACCATCGATTCCTACTTGTAATACGTTCTCACTGGATATTTCGGGTGTAAAACCAGAGTATTTTGTTTGGGTAAAAATATTATTCCCACTAACGTACACCCGCAAGCTGTTCAACTTGATGCGTTCCAGCAAGTTTTTGGGCAGGTTGTAACCCAAAACGGCACTGCGCAAACGGAAGAAAGAACCATCTTCCAAAAAGCGCTCCGATACCTGATAGTTATAACCACCATTGGTGATGCGTGGTTCAAAATTGGAAGTGCCTGGTCCCGTCCAGCGATCGAGGAAAGAAGCTTCGTAGTTGGGAATTCCAAAACCACGGGCAGCCCGCTTGCTGTTGTAAATTTTATTGCCACTCACCCCATTGAAATCTACGGAGAAATCAAATCCATAAGCGTCAACCCCAAAATTGAAACCATAAATCAACTTGGGAATGGGGCTACCCAGGTAAGTACGATCTTGCGAATCCACGATGCCATCGCCATTGGCGTCTTCAAAGCGCAGATCGCCAGGCTTCACTGCTTCACGTGCTGGGTTTGCGGCAATTTCTTCGGCGCTTTGGTACACGCCAACGACTTTGTATCCATAAAAGGAACCGATGGATTGGCCAACAATGGTGCGGGTCGCAAACGCAAACAAGGCCTCATTGCCTGTACCCAGAGAAAGTACTTCGTTTTTCAGGGTAGAAGCCAACGCGCCAAAGCGGTAGTTGAGTTTTCCCACCGAATTACGGTAATTCAGGGTGAAATCAAAACCCGAGTTGCGCACATCCGCTGCGTTGACGAAGGGGTTAGATGCTGAGCCGACGTAGTCGGGGATGGGCACCGGCACCAGAATTTTATTGGTATTGCGCTGGTAGTACTCTACCTCCAAGGTCAGGCGATTGTCCAGGAAGCCCAATTCTGCGCCCAGGTCGGTGCTGTTTGTTTCTTCCCATTGCAAAAAGGGGTTGGCCAGGGAAATGAGTGAAGCACCAAAATTCAGGCTTTCCGTACCCCCAAATACCGCACTCAGGTTATTGGTAACGGTTGGAATGGCGGCGTCGGAAGGGAATTTATCATTGCCCAAACGCCCCCAACTGGCCCGCAGCTTCAAGTTGTCGATTATTTTTTGGTCTTTCATAAACGGTTCTTCCGTCACCCGCCAGGCTATCGCAAATGCAGGGAAATTACCGTAACGGCGCTCAGAACCAAACTTAGATGAGCCATCACGACGGAAAGTAGCCGTAAAGAGGTAACGCTCTTTCAGGTTGTAATTGGCGCGGAACAAGAGCGATTGGTAACGCTCGGGGTTGTTGCCAATGTTGTAGTTGGTGGCGGTTTCAACATCGCCTGCATCCAGGTAAAAGAACTCTTCGGTATCACCAATCAGCCGTTGACGGGAGCCGCCGATGCGTTCTCCACTACGGGCTTGCTGGGTGTAACCCGCCAGAATACTGAAGCGGTGGATGCCAATTTCGCGCGAATAATTCAGGGTATTTTCCCATTGTAAGTCGTTGAAGCGCGAAAACTCAGCGTTGATGCGACTTTGAGGGTTGCGTTGTTTGTCGTCTACTTCAAACTGGGGCTCGTATCCTTTGCCCCGGTTGTTGATGCTATTGAACCCAAAACTGCTGCGCGCAGTCAGGTTTTTGATCGGATAAATTTCAATAAAAGCATTGCCGTTGAGCTGCTGGCCGTAGCCACGGTTGTAACTGTTGTACTCCAATTGTGCGGCTGGGTTACTTACGTTGGAGTTGGTGGAGGTACTGCCGTATTTACCCGCTTCGTTGATGGCCACCACGGTGGGGTCAGCAGCGTAAGCGTTGAATACGATGCCACCGGGCTCGCGGTTGTTGGCACTGGAAATAAAGGCCAGGTTATGCCCCAGTTTTACCCCTTTGATGAGGTTGTATTCGTTGTTGACCCGCAAGGAGTAGCGGTTGAAATACGAGCTGCGGATGATCCCGTTCTGGAGGAAGGCATCGCCGCTGATGCTGTAAGTCATGGCTTCGGAGCCACCCCGGATGCTCAGGTTGTAGTTTTGGATGGAGGCATCACGGAAGATGACATCCTGCCAATCGGTGCCTGCCCCAAAAGATTCAGGATTGGGGTAAGGTGCTGCGCCGCCCGCATTGCGGTAAAATTCATTCACCAAACTGGCGTATTCGGATCCGGTAGCCAGATCCAATCTTTTGCCCACTTGTTGAATGCCGTTGTAAGCACTGAAGTTAAACTGGGCTTTTTGGCCACGGATCCCCTTCTTGGTCGTGATGAGCACCACACCATTGGAGCCACGGGTACCGTAGATGGCGGCAGCGGAAGCATCTTTGAGTACTTCCATACCTTCGATGTCGCTGGGGTTGAGGAAGTCGATGTTGTCGAGGATGAGGCCATCGACCACGTAGATGGGATTGGCATTGTTCAAAGTCCCCGTACCCCTAATCCGGATGACGGGCCCTTCTCCAGGCCTACCGGAAGCCGAACTGACGTTGACCCCGGCAATTTTGCCTTGCAGGGCCTGGGTCACGTTGGAGGCTGCTACTTTTTGTAATTCACTGGATTTGATGGAACCTACCGAGCCGGTCAGGTCACTTTTGCGCTGAGTACCATAACCCACTACAACCACCTCATTTATCATCAGGGTGGCTTCACCCATGACTACATCAACACTCGTACGGCCTTTGACCGATATTTCTTGGGTTTGGAAACCTGTGTAAGTGAAAATCAGGATGGCTTGGCCATCGGGAACTTCCAGGCTGTAGTTCCCATCAATGTCGGTGACCCCGCCAAGGGTCGTGTTTTTAACCTGAATATTGACGCCGATCAGCGCCTCTTTTTTTTCATCCGTTACCTTCCCGGTAATGGTAACCTGGGCTTGCAGCTGCGAAAAAAAACCAGTCGCACCCAATAGGAGCAGAGTGTATAAAGATCGCATGTCGGTCTTATTTGGGGTTGAGGGAGGTTGAGTAGGTTGAGGGAGGTTGAGGCTACCACGAGCGACATTGACAATGACGCTTGCGGTAGCCTCAACCTTCTCAACCTCCCTCAACCTTTCTCAACTATTGCTTAATAAACTTCGTCTTGGCTTTCATCAAGCCATTCTTATCGTAAGCAGCCAGAATGTACATGCCGCGTTCGAGTTCGGCAGTATTCAGGTTAACGTAGTTTTGACCACTGGAACGGATGGAGTATACCTTTTGTCCCAAGGCGTTGAATACGTCATAGCCGTACAAATCTTTACCATTTTCGATGATCAGCTCGGTGCTTACCGGGTTAGGGTAAACTTTGAGGTTGTTCAAAGCCAGATCACGTACACCAACGGTACCGGAGCAAGACTTGTCACCAATCGCGATGTCGTCGAAATAATAACGTTTTTCGGTAGTTGGTACGGTGCCGAAATCCATGATCATGGCTAGCGTAGAGTACAGGGCGCCATCTGGAATGTTCAATGTAGTGAAATCCCAGGTCAATTCCTGCCATTCGTTTGGCGTAGTGTACTTAACTTTGGTATCACCAGTATTGGGGGCACCATTGCTACTGCGCTCCAACTTGAAGACTACATCAGCTTCGTGATCCATCAGCACTTTCATGGTGATCTTCTTGTTCTTACCCATCGAGATGGCCGCAGGAATTGCATCATTGAAATACCCGGCAAAAACTTCTCCCCCTGGGCGCTCAATGAATTCGGCTACTTTGTTGCTGGTATTGATGCCACTCTTCTTTGGGTTGTCCACGATGATGTTTACCTTTTGTCCATCGAGGGTGCCGTTGGCAAAATACTGCCAGCGCCCCAGATCATCAAGGCTGGTTTCGAAGTTGGACACACAAGAGGTGTACGGTGCTCTGCGCAGTTCAATGTCATCAATGTAGTAGATGTCATCAGCAGTTGGCAGTTGGCCAGCGTTGAAGAAAATGACCAGTTTGGTATTGCCTTTGCCTGCCGCAGCGCTGAAGTCGATAGAGTATTGTATCCACTTGCGGGTGTCGGCAGCTTTTACTTCTGAGAATATTTCAGGTGCCGGACCGGTACCTCCTTCGAGTTTGAACAAAAGTGGAACTGCTTTAGCTGACCAAATTTTGACTTGCAACTGATTCAACACCGAAAGATCAATGGCTTTGGGGAATTCGTAAACGATGGCGGACCATTCATCCCGAGGATCGGTATATTCACCTACTTTGTCACTGGCGGAAGAGTTGATGCCACTTGGATCAGGGTTGTTCACTATTTTCAAGACATCACCACCGGTAGTGGAAACTTTGGTGAAATTGCGCTGGCACTCAAAGTCATCAACTTGACCTGCAACAGCTACTACACCTTCACAAAGGTTTACGGTAGAAACGGTTTGAGTCAGGTTGTCGAAGTACCAGGTAGCAGTTGAAGCCAAATCTGCGTCAAATACCACTTCTACTTGTTCAAAATCAGCAACATTTTTGAAGTTGCTGAAATTGAAGTTCAATTCCACCCACTTGCCCGTGGCATCAATTGGGCGGTTGATTTCTTTAGTCCCTTGTGAAGCAGAAACCAAACGCAGCGTCAGGTTCTTTGCACCAGCTGGGGCCCACACTTGCAAGTTGACTTGTGGCAATGCGCTCAGGGTGAAACCTTGTGGCAACAATGCTTTCAAACCACCCAACTTGGAGCTGCCTTTGGTGTAAGAACCTACCGTGGCGGAAGTGTTGATGGTTTTATCTGGGTTGGCAATTGCACCATTGAATTTGCCAAAAACGGCTTCTGCCCCCAAAGATTCCCAGCCCAATTTGGCGCCGCCTTCAAAGTCTTCCAGTGCGCTGCTCTTTTCAGGAGCTACGAGGCTAATGTCATCTACGTAGTAAATGTCATTTGCTCCCGGCAATTTACCTGCATTGAAGAAGATGACAATTTTGGTATGGTTGGCATTTTCCTGGTTGCTAAAATCGGCGGTGTATTCTACCCACTTGTTCAATTGGGTAACGGCAATGGTTTTTTCTTCCGCACCAGAAGTCCCACCTTCCAATTTCAACAAAAGATTCCCAGCAACAGGAGCCCAAACTTTTACTTTCAATTGGTTGCGGTCCTTCAGTGGAATGCTGCCACCCCAATCAATTACCAGGGCGTGGTATTCTCCACCAACGTCTTTGTAACGACCTACTTTGGCACTCAGGTTTGCCCCAAATTTATCAGGGTTGTCTACCGCAGTAATGTCATCAAAACCAGGCTGGCCGTAGGCTGCATTGCGCTGGCACTCAAAATCGTCCAATACATTTACATCCTTTTCTACGCCAGCACAAGCCCCTGCTGTAACGGCAATCAGGTTGTCAAACAGATACGTATCCGAACTGGCGTCAACACCTGGATCGAAGAATAAGATGATCTTGTTGAAGGTTTTGACTCCCGCAGACTTGCTAAAGTTGAAGGTATATTCCACCCATTGGTCTTTGACCGCAATGTTTTTCACTTCTTCTACAGCAACGCCTGGGCCTTCCAATTTTAGCAGGAAAGAACTAGCCACAGCTGCTTTGACC
This sequence comes from Saprospiraceae bacterium, assembly GCA_027486765.1. GTDB lineage: Bacteria > Bacteroidota > Bacteroidia > Chitinophagales > Saprospiraceae > Haliscomenobacter. Next base: position 558 of record JAIXOO010000289.1, on the reverse strand, counting down.
TGAATTTTGAACACGTTGTAGATGGACAAGTCCAGCGGCTTTGCCAACTCAGTCAGGAAAAGGCTGTAGCCCGCCCCTGCTTTTTTGGTGTAAGCACCCACTTGGGTACTGCCATTGAGCTTCAGGGTATCTCCACCAGGAGGATTGGGCACCACGACGAATGATCCGTCGGCAGCGTTCCAATTCAATTTGGCGCCACCTTCAAAGTCTTCATATACAAAAGAAGTAGGAGCTGGATCCAAAGCGATATCGTCGATGTAGTACACGTCGTCAGCACCTGGAAGTACCCCGGCGTTGAAGAAGAAAACCAACTTGGTGTGGTTTGCTGCAGCCTCGCTAGTCATATTGACGGTATATTCTACCCACTTATTCAATTCAGTGATGTCGAGGAAGACCTCTTTTTGTGGTGAGGTACCCGCTTCCAGTTTTACCAAGAGTTGACCCGCTTTAGGTGCCCAGAGCTTAAATTTAACAATATTGCGGTCTTTAAGGGGTAATGCACCACCCCAATCAATGACCATCGCGTGCCATTCGCTACCAGTATCTTTATAGCGGCCT
>JAIXOO010000387.1 GCA_027486765.1 Saprospiraceae bacterium | reverse complement strand
TCGTTGCAATCGGTATTATTGGATACAAAACCTGTGCCGCAACTTCCACTAAAAGTCATACTGTTGTTGGGGTCGCCATATCCGTCGTTGTCGGTATCTGCGTAGCAAACAACATTATCGATCATTGTCAGCACCACATCGTTGCCGTCGCCGCCAGTGTAGGAAATGGTTGCATTAAAGTTGCTCCCAAGAAAGTTGCTGAGGGTAGCCCCTTGAACAAGTCCGGTAAACGTACCCATGATGGCATCTGCGCTGCCATCGTTGTCCACAATGGTGAAGCTTTGACCATTGGCAGGGCTGTGGGTTCCGCTGAGTTTGAGGTCCACACCGGAGAGGTTTACCACACCGGAAACGGTCAATTGGTTGTACCCTGAACCAGGCGTAGTGCCGTTGATGGCAATCGCCAAGTCGCTACCAAAAGAAAGGGTGCTGGCAGTAACATCCGTGCCAGTGAAAGTTGGTTTGACCGCCGCCGGAGAGGCTCCTGGATCGAGAAATACTGTGCCGCCAGCAGCATTGATGCCGCCACCCTCGATAGCCACATCGCTGTTGCTGATGAGTTGCAGATTGGTGGTTGCTGATCGGGTAATATTGGCACTCACCGTAATGGCGCCACTAGCAGCACTACCGATAATCAGCGTACCTGCAGTAATGCGGTCTAGTTCTGCATCGGTCAGGCCAAGTCGTGTTGCGGTATCCTCCGAACCTAAATTGATGATTCGGCCACCTGTTGTAGGTGCGATGGTAATTTTATTTGTGCCCGCTGAAACCGAAGAAGCGGGATCTAAATAAACGATGTCTCCATCTATTTTAATATCACCGGCCGTAGTGGTAACTGCCCCACCGGGCTGATTGGCTAATGCTTCGGAAGCCGTACTAGTAGGGGAAAAACCGGTGATCTGGATGTCTCCACTACCTGTAGCCGAGATGCTACCTCCGTTTCGTACGCCATCGTTGTCATTGCCAGAGGGGCCACCAGTACCCTGCAACAGGAGGTTACCTGTGCCCGTAGTGGTTATGGTACCCTTGTTTTCGATGCCATGCTGGATTCCACTGTCAGTACCGCCACGACCTGTTAGAGCGACAGTGCCATTGATCGACCGGACTATTGCTCCGCTGAGCAGGTTGATGCCATTGAAATAGCCAGTACTCGCCACAGTTTGTTGATTGGCTTCTATGCTTAGGTTTCCATTTTCTGTTTCAATACTACTGTTGGCCTGGATGGTCACGTTTTTGCTCACCTTAATTAAAACTGTACCTGTTCCGGCGAGCAGCAAATTGGCATTGGTCCCTACTGCGAAGGCGTCGACACCTGGGGTGGCATCATCGTTTTGCAAATCTACATCCAGATTCGCATTGGTGGCAAAAGTGATGTCGCCTGAAAAGTACACCTCGTCGTCACCCACACTACCATTGATGGTCAGGCTAGGCAAATTGGCGGTAAAAGTACCGATGTTGATGTTGTCGTTGCCCACTGCGGTATTGACCGTAATGGAGCTAGCACCCGCAAGGGCTACATCCACGGGGAGGTTCATGGTAAGCCCTCCGTTCAGGGAGTAAGTGCGTCCAGTAGCGTTGAACCGGATGTTGGAGCCATTTTCGCTGACCGTGAGCGTCTCGCCATTGCCAGAAACATCGGTAATGACGATGGCACCAGCCGTAGTCGTGATGGTGTAATTAGGGCAAACGGATGGGCCATCGATGGTGCCATCACAGTTGTTGTCGATTCCGTCGCAGATTTCGGTCGCACCAGGAGAAATGGCAGTATTGTTATCATTGCAGTCGCCGCTGATCGCCGTTAATTCAGAAGCTGTCTTGTAATCCAAGGGGCGTAGGCACTGGGTAAGGGTTACCGCCCCGGTTTGAGCATAGCCATCGTTGTCAGTGTCTTTGTACCAGGTCTGCCCCGGTTTTTCCAGGGCATCATTGTCGTCACAGTCGGTGTTGTCGGTTACGTAACCTACTGGTTGGCTACAAGCTTGTTGGCTCACGGAAGGATTGCCAAAGCCATCGTTGTCTGCGTCGGCATAATAAATGGTTAGGACGCCTTCATCCGTTGAGCCGTTGCAGTTGTTGTCAACGCCATCACAAATCTCGGTAGCACCGGGTTTGATGGCAAAGTTGTTGTCGTTGCAATCGCCCGATGTTGCCGTCAATTCAGAAGCTACTTTGTAGCCTACTGGGCGTAGGCATTGCGTCAAGGTTGTGCCGCTGGAATAACCATCGTTATCTACGTCGGCGTACCAGATCTGGCCTGGTTTTTCGAGGGGATCAGTGTCGTCGCAGTCGGTGTTGTTGGTGACATAGCCGCTGGGTTGGCTACAGGCTGGTTGGCTCACTGCTGGATTGCCGTAGCCATCATTGTCTGCATCCGCATAGTAAGTGGTCAGGCCACCTTCATCGGTAGAGCCATTACAGTTATTGTCGATGCCATCGCAGATTTCCGTCACGCCGGGGTTGATGCCGCCTACATTGTCATTGCAATCGCCACTCGTCGCCGTCAATTCGGAAGCAGTTTTGTATCCCGTGGGCCGCAAACACTGAACCGCAGCGGTACCACTTGAGTAACCATCATTGTCCACATCGGCATACCAGGTTTGCCCCGGTTTTTCCAAAGCATCGTTATCATCGCAGTCAGTGTTATTGGTTACATAACCGCTAGGCTGGCTGCAAGCTTGTTGGCTTACCGCTGGGTTACCAAAGCCGTCGTTGTCTGCATCGGCGTAGTAGGTCGTCAGAACGCCTTCATCCGTGGAGCCGTTGCAGTTGTTGTCAATACCATCACAGATTTCCGTCGCACTGGGTTTGATCGCAAAGTTGTTGTCATTGCAATCACCAGTCGTGGCCGTTAATTCCGCTGCTACTTTATAGCCCACTGGGCGTAAACATTGTGTAAGAGTAGTTCCACTGGAATAGCCGTCGTTGTCCACGTCCGCATACCAAACTTGGCCCGGTTTTTCCAAAACATCACTGTCATCGCAGTCGGTGTTGTTGGTCACGTAACCGACGGGCTGGCTGCAAGCTTGTTGGCTTACGGCAGGGTTGCCAAAACCGTCATTGTCCACATCCGCATAATAGATCGTGGTTACGCCTTCGTCGGTGCTGCCGTTGCAGTTGTTGTCGATGCCGTCGCAAATTTCTGTCGCACCGGGTTTGATCGCATTGTTGTTGTCGTTGCAATCACCGCTCGTCGCCGTCAATTCGGAAGCTACTTTATAGCCCAATGGCCGCAGGCATTGCGTCAGGGTTGTGCCACTGGAATAACCGTCATTGTCTACGTCGGCATACCAGATTTGACCGGGTTTTTCCAAAGCATCATTATCATCACAATCCGTGTTGTTCAGAACATAACCGCTGGGCTGGCTACAGGCCTGTTGGCTCACTGCTAGATTGCCAAAACCATCGTTGTCTGCATCGGCATAATAAGTTGTGGTTACGCCTTCGTCGGTGGAGCCGTTGCAGATGTTGTCGACTCCATCGCAGATTTCTGTTGCGCTGGGTTTGATCGCAAAGTTGTTGTCGTTGCAATCACCGCTCGTCGCCGTCAATTCAGCCGCTACTTTGTAGCCCACCGGGCGCAGGCATTGGGTAAGGGTAGTGCCACTGGAATAGCCGTCATTGTCTACATCAGCATACCAGACTTGGCCTGGTTTTTCCAAGGGATCATTGTCGTCACAATCCGTATTATTGGATACAAAACCGGTGCCGCAGCTTCCGCTAGAAGTCATACTGTTGTTAGGATCACCATATCCGTCATTGTCCGTATCTGCGTAGCAAACAACATTATTGATTACTGTCAGTACTACATCATTGCCACTGCCGCCGATGTATGAAATAGTGGCATTCAATCCGCTTCCTCGGAAATTGGAAAGGGTTGCCCCGTTGGCCAAACCAGTAAATGTTCCCACAATGGCATCACTTCCGTCATTTACCACAATGGTGAATGTTTGACCTCCGGCGGGAACATAAGAGCCCGTAAAGAGCAAGTCCACTCCCGTAAGGTTTACTGCGCCCATTATACTGAGTTGGGAATAAGTGCTGCCCGTACCATCACCTGTAGTTGTTCCGTTGATGGCGATGCTTAAATCGCTAGCAAAAGAAAGGGTGCTGGCCGTTACGTCCGTGCCGTTGAAAGTTGGTTTGACGGCCGCGGGCGAAGTGCCCGGGTCGAGCAATAAGGTGCCACCGCCAGTATTGAACCCACCACCACTGATGATGACATCCCCACCGCTGACGAGTTGTACATTGGTGCTGGCCGGGCGGGAAATAGCTCCCGAAACCGTGATATTGCCACTGTTGGTATTGCCGATGATGAGGTTGCCTGTGGTGATGTTGTCAAGTTCGGTATCGCTCAGTCCGAGTGGCCCGCCGACGGTATTGGCAGTCGTACCGAGATCGATTTGTACATTGTTGGTATATGGGCGCAGGGTGGTGCTCCCTGTTCCCTGAGTACTGATGACTCCAGCCAAATTTATACTATTGGCGATGAGTGTGATGTTTCCACCATTGGTAGCCGTAGTGAGTCCAGATGGAGAAAAACTGCTGAAGCCAAGGCTACTTGTCCCGCTACCTTCGATGCCCGTTACACTTATATTGCCTCCACTTGAGGTAATTTGAGCACCGGTGCTTGCCATCCTTACCCCAACATTACTACCTCCTGTACTACTTCCACCCTGTCCGCTTACCAATACCGTACCAGTGCCGCCAGCGGTAATGGTGCCCAATTCCATCCAAATACCGTAATTGTTGTTCCCTGAGCCAGTACCGCCACCGACTCCGGTTACACTCACATTTCCATTAGAGGATGAAATAAACGTATTTGCCGAACCTGCTACATAAACCCCTGCGTTAAAGTTACCTGTGCCTGTGCCACCCGTACCACTCACGGTCACATTGCCGTTGCCACCCGCAGTGATGCTGGCATTCGTGGCCACGCTTACCCCCATACAAGTGGAGGTGGCACCCGTACTTCCTCCGAGACCCACAACCGAAACATTCCCACCCAAAGAGGTGATGCGTGCATTTGTCCCCGCCACGTACACACCAATATTGCCGTTAGCTGATGCAGCGCCCACTGAGCCTTGTATGGTAGCCGTACTGGCGATGCCACCACTGACCAATCCTCCATTTTGTACGAGCACTCCAAACTGGTTGATTACCGAGTCGTTGCCACTTTTGCCTTTGACCGTCAGGATTCCGGTGCCATTGGCCCGTACCGTAGCGCCAGCGATCGATATCCCGATAAAGTCCCCTGTAGTGGCAGTAGCCTGCTGATTGGCTTCCAGGATAAGGTCGCCGTTGACCGTTTCGATTGAAGCCGTGCCATTGGTAAAGGCGATGTTGCGGCTCACTTTTATTACAGCGCCACCGCTGCCGGAGAGCACTAATTTGGCATTGTTGGTAAAGGAAACCTGATCGGTGCCAGGGGTGAAATCATCGTTTTGCATATCCACATCCAGGTTGGCATTGGTGGCAAAGGTGATGTCGCCATTGAAATTCACCTGGTCATTGCCCACCCCACCATTGATGGTCAGACGGGGTAGGTTGGCGCTAAATGCGGATACATTGATGATGTCGTTGCCTACTGCGGTATTGATCGTAATGGAGCTGGCACCTGCTAGTATTACATCCGCAGGAAAATTGAGCGTAGCGCCTCCATTCAGGGAATACGTACGTCCCGTCACATCGAAACGGAGGTTAGTGCCATTTTGGCTGACATTGAGCGTTTCGCTATTGCCTGCCACATCGGTGATGACGATGGCTCCAGCAGTGGTGGTGATGGTATAGTTGGGACATACCGATGGCCCATCGATGGTACCATCGCAGTTGTTGTCGATGCCATCACAAATTTCAGTAGCACCGGGTTTTACCGCAGCATCGTTGTCGTCGCAGTCGCCGCTGGTAGCCAATAATTCAGTGGCCAATTTATAGCCAGTTGGCCGGGTGCAATTCGTGATGGTGCCTGCGCCAGTTTGAGCATAACTGTCGTTGTCGGTGTCCTTGTACCAGATGGGGCATGCGGTCACCGTAAAAGTACAGGTAGCGGTGAGGTTATTGCTGGCTGTTGCGGTGAGGGTAATGGTATGTACCCCTGAGCTCAACATTGTTCCTACTACTGGGCTTTGGGTCACCGAGATAGGCGTACAAACGCCCGATGCAGTAGCAAGCGACGTGTAGTCCGATAGGGTAAAGGTGCCGCCACCATTCAATGTCGCGGTTTGATTGGCTGGGCAGGTAATGCTGGGGGGAGAACTGCACGCTGGGGCGCTTTGCAGTTCGTGCACGCCCATGTCAACCGTGGTGCCGAAGGGACGTGTATTGCCGTACAAGTCAGTGGCAGGCGCCCCGGTATTCGTGCCTGCATTGACCGCTGGGGAGGTGTTTTGTAGGCGAAAGTCGCCACTTGCTGCATTGACAAAAATTGGATCGGTATTAAAAAGGTTGTTTTCGTTAAAAGCGCCTGCCGGGGTGGTGCTGCCGCTGATGAGACTATAGGAAATCCTCATGGTAGCATAGGCTGCGCCTTCGAGCAGGATTTCATTCGTGTTTTGCCATAGAATACAATTGCGGAGCAGCATGGGGGTGGGCGCAGAAATACTTGTTGTGTTGTAGTAGACCGCGCCACCTCCGTTGGTAGCGGCATTGTTGTAAAAGGTACAATTGGTGAAGGTTGAAGTGATCCGCCCGCTGGAACCACCATTGGCATAATAAGCGCCGCCTTTGCCCCCAGAAGTGTTGTTCATAAAAACACAATTGGTAAAACTGTGGTTTATGATGGAAGTGCCAGAGGATCCGCTGGCATACACTGCTGCACCATTGCTGGTTGCGCTGTTGTCCCTAAAAATACAATTGGAAAAAGTTGCTTCACCATTTCCACTGTGTGCATATTCGAAGTAAGCCCCACTATTGCTGGTTCCGGTAGAGGTATTGCTTGAGAAAGTGCAATTATTGACGGTAGTGCTGGTACGCCCTCCATTTGAATTAGAATAGATACCAGCGGAAAAAGAGTCTTCGCTGTTCCCTGAGATGGTGGAATTTTCAAGCAACAAAGTAGCTTTTCCAGTGGAGCTTCCGCCAAGGTTGCCATAATTTAATAGAGCAGGCCCGTCATTCCCCTGGATTTTGCAGTTGCGGACAGTAGCGCTACAACCGAATGGAAAGCCTGTTCCTTCATTGTGCAGGCCTCCGCCTGTAAACCCAATAGTATAGCGAGCTGCGGTAATGGTAAAGCCGTCTACTGTACATCCTGCAGCTACATTCTGGATGTGCAAAACAGTATTGGCATTCGTTCCCTGTACATCGACAGCGGTGACTGCCGGGTTTGCGCTGTCATTGTTGTCCAAATCGCCGCTAAGGATGCTTACGTTCGAAGCAAGATTTCTTTGTGAAAGCGAGTTTTCTGTCCCCGCAAAGCCGCCATACAAGGCTACCGGAAAGTTGATGTAAAACGTCTTGGCAGCAACATTACTTGGACTTGTATTTCCGGTTTTGTCTTTAGATGGTTTGTAAGTGCCGGATGCTACCCAAATTTCTTGAATGTTGCTGCATCCACGTGCATAATCAATGGCGCTTTGCAAACTGGTGTAGGCGTTAGTCCAGGAAGTGCCATTGTTGGTACCTGTGGCGTTGTGTTTGACATAAAGGCGCGTCGCTGCACCGCAGGAAGGGACGACAGCTTGGGTATAGACACTCAAATCCAGGAAGTCCCCCCCGGTGCCGAATGTGCCCCCAGCAAGGTATCCCTGTCCACCGCCGTAAAAGCTGGTGTTGTTTCGATGAACAAGTACTGAGTTCGTTGAAGAAGTTGTTGAAAGCCGGAAGGTATATTGATTACCCGAAGTGAAGGCACGGGACCCAATACCCCCAGCAATATTGACTAAAACATAGCGGGCGCCTGCATCGGTAAGCACAATGCCAGTCTGGGAATACTGCGGGACTCCTCCTATGCCATCGCCTTGAAAAATCTCCAGTTTCCAGACAGGATTGCCATCACTGACGATGGTAGCTTGAAACACAAAACCGACAAAAGTGCCTGTACAGCCATTCATGGTAACGCTCTGCGCAAAATCGGTTGTTACGCTCCCCGGTGAACCACCAACGGGTGCGCCAGTGTCCACACACAAAGTTTGGCCGATAGCCTGGAAACTAAAGCAGCATAAAACTGCAAGAAGTAGAGATTTGATTTGCATGGCGTGTCTTTGATTCAATCGCACAGTTTGAAAATGGGGAAGAGGGCATGGTTGAATACCAGTCAGCGGGCTGACAAGTTCAATCACACTTACTCACTTAATGTCGTCTTTTGCTCTTTTCATGAATGAGCAGTAAAAAATTAATGAGCAAAGCTAACTAGATGAAAGGGCAAGAGGGTTCGCTCTCGTCTCTAAAAGGTTTGCTGGCGTTGCATTTTATGGAGTTTATATTGTTTTTTATTGTATGTTTTGTGTGGCTTCATTCTGAGTCCTTACGAAAAATGATTTTTTGGTATCTCGCTATTTAGGATGGCTTATACGGATACATGGGTGTGGTATTTCAGAATACATTTCTTTAGCCATAATATTTGCTTGAATAAATCTTTATTTTGCAGCTTCATTTCATCAAAAAGGCTTTAATGGACGCACCTGCAGTTTTGAACAGCAATGTTGCAATTGACCAACAAGCGCAGCAACAATTGTCAATTCTTGGACCCAAGTCTGCTTTGTACAAAATTCAGTTGAGTGGCCGGATGTTCAATCTTGTTTTGTGGATTGGTTTCACTGTTGCAGGTATTTTTTTGCCACTTAGTTTAGGCTTAGGCCTTTTCATTTTAGGCTTGATCAATTATTTGATTTTGCTCAGTTTCCGATTGGGCAACTATTTTTTTACCAAACAAAATACACCGCCGGAGGCAATTGCCATCCCAGATCAGCAATTGCCAAGTTTTAGCATCATTTTCCCTTTAAAAAACGAGAATGAGGTTATTCACCGGACGATCCGGGCCTTAGAAGCGCTGGATTATCCTGCTGAACTGATCCAAGTCATCGTAGTGGTAGAAGACACTGATCAAGTTACCCGTTCCAGTTTGCAACAAATCGAACTGCCTGCACATTTTGAAGTCCTGGACATTCCAGAAATGCCACCTTTCACCAAAGGAAGGGCACTTTTACATGCGTTGGAATTGGCCAACGGCACTTACCTCACGGTGTATGATGCGGAGAGTTGCCCTGAACCACAACAGCTGCGCAAAGCAGCCTTTAGTTTGATGAATGCATCAGGAGAAATCTGCTGCCAGGCTAAAATCAGCATTTCTAACCTCCAGAAAAACTGGGTCACCCGAAATTTTGCGGGAGAATACTACGAGTGGTACGAGCAGCACCTGCTTGAACTTTCCAGTGCGAATTTGCCTTTTGGGTTGGGGGGCAATTCTTTTTTTATTTCCAAACAAGCACTGGTTGATGCTGGTGCCTGGGACCCTTTTAATGTGACCGAAGATGCAGATTTAAGTGTACGTTTGGTGCAAAATGGGGTACAGCTGCGGATTCTGAATAGTTATACTACCGAGACCTGCCCAGAACAAGTGGGCAATTGGATCAATCAGCGTACCCGTTGGAACAAAGGTTTGTTCATTACGCAGTTGGTGCATTTAAGACGAACCCTTTTTGATCCGTATTTTAAATTCAATGGCTGGTTGAGCTTTTGGCTGCGTATGATTTGTGCCGCTTTGTTGCCGTTTTTCAACCTTTACGTTGCTTTGTACATTTTACTCGCAGACCTACCTTTTCTACTTTCTTTTACGTTAAGTGCAATCTTATGGATCCTCTTGGGGGTGAACCTCTTGTTGTCCTGGATCATCAATATGATTACTTATCGCCGTTTGGGCATCAAGCAATCCTATTTGCATACCTTTTGGGATTCGTTTCGCTATTTGTTCCTGCACATCATTGCGGGATTCAAGTCTTTTTGGGAGTATTTTATTGCGCCTTTGCAGTGGAATAAAACCGATCACTAATGCTTGTAAGAGTGAAAAACTCATTTATCCCAATTTCTACAAATGTAAGACTACTCCGATGTAGATCTAATGACCGGTTGTTCTGATTTTTTTTATTGATAATCAAGGTTTAGTGTTGGTGCGCTCAAAGGTGCCACATACCGCCCCACATCCTCGGCACTAATCTCCTGCCCGCCCAGAATCACCAGTCGCTCTACCACGTTCCGCAACTCCCGGATGTTTCCGGTCCAGTTCAGCGCTTGTAATTGGGTGATTGCTTCCTCGCTAATGCTTTTAATGGGTGTACCGTATTCGGTACAAACGAGGTTGAGAAAATGTTCGACCAGGAGGGGGATGTCATCGCGGCGGTCATTCAGTGCGGGTACATCGATGACAATCACGGCCAGCCGGTGGTAAAGGTCTTCGCGGAAATGGCCCAGGGCGATCTCCTTGCGCAAGTCTTTGTTGGTAGCCGCGACTACCCGGACATTGACTGCAATTTCTTTTTCCCCACCTACCCGCGTAACGCGGTTTTCTTGCAGCGCGCGCAGCACTTTGGCTTGAGCGGACAGACTCATGTCGCCAATTTCATCCAAAAACAGCGTGCCGTTGTTGGCTTGCTCAAACTTGCCCAATTTTTGTTTGTGCGCCGAAGTGAAAGAGCCTTTTTCGTGGCCGAATAGCTCACTTTCGATGAGTTCAGAAGGTATGGCAGCGCAGTTGACTTCCACGATGGGGCCAGTGGCGCGTTGACTGAGTTCGTGCATCCAGCGGGCTACGAGTTCCTTGCCGGTGCCATTGGGCCCGGTGACCAATACGCGGGCTTCGGTAGGCGCTACTCTTTGGATGGTATCTTTGATGAATTGAATGCGTTCGGAGTTGCCGATGATGTCTTGTACCTGGCGACCAGCTACTTTGCGGCGCAAGGTTTTGGTTTCGGTGACCAGATTGGACTTGTCGAGGGCGTTGCGCAGGGTGATGAGCAAGCGGTTGAGATCGGGTGGCTTGCTGATGAAGTCGAATGCGCCCCGTTTGACGGCCTCTACGGCGGTGTCGATGGTGGCGTGACCGGAGATCATGATTACTGGTGTATCAGGCACCAGTTCCTGCACCCGTTCGAGGGTTTCCATGCCGTCCAGATTGGGCATTTTGATGTCCATCAGGATGGCGTCGTAGTTTTGCTCTTTGAGCTTGGCCAGGCAGTCTAGCCCATCGACAGCTTCGCTAACCTTGAATTTTTCAAATTCAAGGATCTCGCGTAAAGCCCGGCGGATGCTGGCTTCGTCGTCTACAATCAGTATTTGGGTCATTAGTGCGCTACTGGTTTTTGATCAAAAACGTTTTCAGTAGCTTTATACGGATTGTAGGGAAAAAGGTTACGCCAGCTAGCAAAAAAAAGTTGAGGAGGTTGAGGAGGTTGAGGCTACCGCGAGCGATTTTGACAGGACTTGTCTAAGCCGCTCGCGGTAGCCTAAACCTCACTAAACCTCCTCAACCTCCCTTAACTATTACGCTACTTTATCCGCGCAACTCGAACTTGCGAAAGCGTCAGGTTTGGCCTTGAACACAAAGCCCATCGATAGAATGTAGCCCATTGCCTCTTTCAAGGCGGTATTGGATTCGAAGAGCGGATCGGTGTTGATGTCCGCGTGTACTTCCAGCGCTACGTCGTACTTGTCTAGCAAGTCGCAGAGCGCGTAAGCTACTTCAATCGATTTGGAAACTTCAAAAATCATCCGCTCGCGTAAGCTCATTTTGCGGTTTTCGCGGCTATTTTGGATGAACATGAAACCGCCCTTTTTTTCCCGCAGGAAAACGATGACCGTTGCATATTCTACCGAACCACCGCGTACTTGCGAATCGGAACCGATGCACACTTTTAGTTTGTGGCCCAGTTCTTTTTCCCGGATGATCGTTTTTTCAACGGCATCTTGAATGGGAATTTCGATTCGTTGACCATCTAATCTACGCCAACTCATGGTTTATTGTTTTATTGGGTAATTTAGTAAATCATTGTTTGACAAATAGATTCGAGCCAAAATTTAATTCTCACTTTACGTAGAATTAACAAATCTGGGCTACTAAAGGTTACAGCTAAAGCACGATTTCGGGTAGATTGGTTCCCAGGCTTTTATCTTTTTTTCTTTATTTTGCACATTCAATCAAAAAATGAATGAAAGCGCAGCTTTTTGTCTACGGAACCCTGATGATTGGGGTGGAATCCAGAATGGCTGGTTTGTTGCAGCGCAACAGCAAATGGTTGGGATCAGCGTACATCTCAGGTGAGTTGTTCGACCTGGGTCGATACCCCGGCGCACAATGGATTCACGAGCACCCTGGCAGGGTTTACGGGCAGGTTTTTACGCTGGAAGACCCTGAGTTTTTAATGCCGTATTTGGACGAATACGAAGGCATCGATCCACAGTTACCAGAGGCTGGGGAATATGTGCGCAAACTGGTGCCCGCAGTACTGGAAGACACCGGACAAAGCATCGATACCTGGCTGTACCACTATAATTTATCTACTGACCAATTGGTTCGCATTGAATCGGGCCGATACTTGGATTATTACCGGCAAAAACCTGCGCATCTGGAGTTTATTCGGATGGGGTAATAAACAAAAAACGCCGTAGGCAAAGAGGCCCACGGCGTTGGTATATTCAATGGTATGATCAGGTTTTAGGGGTTTTTTATCTAGGCTTATTGGATGATCCACATTTTGCCAAACAAGTCGTCATTGGTAAAGCTTTGACGAGCAAGTGCTGCGTCTAGGTTGGCTTTGTTGGTGTTGTATTCTGCGCTAGGATACTTGAAGCGGAGTGGAATTTTACCTTGGTTGCCAATTCCTACGCCAGTCAAGAAAGCAGGAATACCCGTGCGACGCCAGTTGTAATATGCCTCCATACCGGAGTTTTGAGCCATAGCCAGGTACTTTTGCTTGAGGATTTGAGCCAAACCGTCGGCGTTGTTGCCAGCATATTTCACGTTTGCTTGAGCGAGGTAAGCATTGAAATCAACTTGTACGGTGTAAGTGTTGAATTCACCCAGTTTGGTACCTATCTTTTGGAAATCAACATTGTTGGCACCTGCTTTCAATCCGTAGAAATCCATCGATGCCTGAACACCTTTTTTGTACCAATCTTCGGCAGTGCCAGTAGTAGCCCAACCACGGTTCAGACCTTCAGCGATGTTAAAACACATTTCGGAATAACCAACCTGAGTGATGGGTTCTCCAGCAAAAGTAGAATAAAAACGCTTGCGGTTGATCAAGGAGTAAACCCCTTGCTGAGCTTTGAATGACATGTCATCCAGGTTTTCACCGGTGCTGGCACCTTCAAATGCTTCGAAAGAAGTGGGGCTAGCTCCTGCTTTAACTTTGGCTTCAGCTGGCTCAGCAACCAGGAACAAACGTGGATCCTGGAATTCCTTCAGCAGGTCGATGTACAACTTGGACGTGTTTTCACGCAATGCATCAAAACCGTAAGTGTTTGGATTTTTTGGATAGTAAAAGCTAGGAATAGAAGCACTTGGCGCAAAAATCAGACCCTCAGCATTGCTGCTGAAGATAGGGAATTTGCTTGGGTTACTCAGCACCTCGGCAAAACGAGCTTTAACTTTCAGGTCAGAATCCGTATCTTTTTTGCTCAAGCTCACCAGTACACGCAGTTTGAAGCTGTTCACCAACTTCTGCCACTTGCTCAGGTCTCCACCGTAGAACCAGTCACCATCCGCTTTTTGACCACCTTTGGCAATCAATGAAGCCAGATCAGTGTTTGCTTCATCCAACCAATTCAATACTTGCGCATAGATTTCCTTTTGAGTATTGTACTTTGGTGCCTGGATGTCCAAACCTTGTAGTGCTTCGGTCAAAGGCAGATCGCCTACTTTCTGGCTCATGTTCACAAAGTGATAAGCGCGCAGAAATTTACCCAGGGCAGCATAAGGGTTTACGGCAGGCGCACCTGCTTTCAATGCCTCTTCTTCCATTTTGATCACGTTCTTCAAACGGGTATAGTCCGTAGAAGCAGGGCCAGACCAATATTCGTTGGTTCCGTAGTAGTTGTAATTGATGCACCAGTACTGGTTCCAGCGTTGGTCTTGCGTCCAGGCACTGGTTCTCAAGTTGTTCAGCACACCATTCAGAATCAGGTTGGCTGGAGATGAAGTGGCGCGGTTTGGATCGATGTCCAGCTCGTCGAAATTACAGCTGCTGAAAACGGCTGTAAAGGCTAGCGCTGCAATAGCGAAAAATTTATTGAATTTCATTGCTTTTATTTTTTGATGGCATGTAGAGACGCACGGCCGTGCGTCTCTACCAAACCAGAAATATTAGAACGTAAAGTTGAGGTTTACCCCGTAACGCTTGGTAGTAGGTGTATCGAAGTCAGAAGAACCTTGACGACCGATGTAACGGTTCAGGTCGAGATCATTCTTCTCAGCGAAGTACAGCAAGTTACGAGCCACCAGAGATACAGTCATCTGGTTGAAGAAGCTCTTGGATTTCAACGGAACGTTGTACGTCAGGGTTACTTCACGCAGGTTGGCGAAAGAACGGCTCATCA
This sequence comes from Saprospiraceae bacterium, assembly GCA_027486765.1. Taxonomy (GTDB): domain Bacteria; phylum Bacteroidota; class Bacteroidia; order Chitinophagales; family Saprospiraceae; genus Haliscomenobacter. The sequence goes on along the minus strand of JAIXOO010000387.1, from coordinate 4,139 downwards.
GGTTGAGCTCGTTTTCCTGGTAGTAGCGGCTGATGTAATCTTGCAAGAAAGTTTTGGTGTCGTTTGGCTTGAAAGTCAACTCATTGTAGTTGGTGATCTTGCCTTCGACGTCTGTTTTGATGGTGCCACTGGCAACCTGCACACCTGAACCCAACCAAGTCTTGTTGCCTTTGGTATCTTCCAAACGAGCTACACCCATGGCACCTTGAGTGGTTTCGATGTGACGACCACCGCGGAACAACTGGCGCTGCAGGTAGTTGGCAATTACCCCACCCTGACGACCGTCAAACTGGAACTGCAATGTCCAGTTTTTGTAAGAGAAACGGTTGATGAAACTCCACACGAAGTTTGGATCAAGGTAGCCCATGAATTTATTGGCAGCGGAATTCACTGTGCTCAAACGGATTGGGCGACCACCAGCATCGTTGATGATTTGACCATCCTGAGTAAAGAGGTAACCATTAGACCAGAATTCATCTACGCGACGACCTACCTGCTGAGAGAACTGATCCAACGCCGTAACATTTTGGCCGTTTTCAGTGTAAAACTCTTCGTAACGTTCACGCAAAGTAGAGAAGTTGATCATCGGCATCCACTTCAAACCATTGCTGTTTTTGAATGGATCGGCACTAACCATGATTTCCACCCCTTTGCGGCGGGTAACGATCCCGTTAACCAACTGAGCGGTGTAACCAGTAGCTTCAGAGATTGGACGAGCAAAAGTACGCGGACCTTCCTTGATGTCAAAGTAAGTAGCTTCTACGTTGATCTTGTTTCTGAACAAAGCGAAGTCGATCCCCAATTCCAACTCAGTGCGAGAGTTGCGCTTCAGGTTTTTGTTGCCCAATTGGTTGGTGTAGTAAGCGGCAGGGACGTTGTTGTAAGACAAGCTGGTAGAATATACTTCAGCGTTGGCATAGCTAGGTCCGTTGTATACAGAAGAATAGTTGTCGCCATAGCCTAAAACAGAAGCACCTACAGCACCAATGGTAGGTTGAGTCAAACCATCCTTAACGTTGGCATAAGCACCACGCAATTTCAACATCGACACAGGGCCGAGGTTAACATATTCCGTAACGATAGAGTTCAAACCTACTGATGGGTAGTAGAACGCCTGGTTTCCAGCTGGCAGGGTAGAAATGCGGTCTACGCGGCCAGTGTGGCTCAAAGTCAAGTACTTGTTCAAAGTAACGTCAGCAGAGTAGAAGCCAGACATTACCAACATGTTGGAATTGAAGCTGAATGCACGAACAGGGTTAGCCGAGTTAGAGAAGCTGTATACCCCTGGAGTAATCAAGTAGTCGGTAGATGCATAGTTGGTGTTGTATCCAAAAGTACGGATGGTACCACCCGCCAATGCGTTTACACGGATTTTGCTGATCGTTTTGCTGAAATCCAACAATACATCGGTGTTGTTTTCAAACAAAGAGCGGCGATCTTCGCGGTAGTCCCCTCTACGTTCGTCACGACCGTAAGAACCAGCAGAGTAAGGCATCTTTTCAGTGCGGAAGATGTCGTAGCTGTTGATACCGTTACGCGCAATCAATTTCAGGTCTGGTGTGATTTTGTAAGACAAAGACACATAACCATATGCATTGTTGTTTCTGTGGCCACGCAGCCAGTAGTTCGACATCAACCAAGGGTTGTTGTAACGCTGGTATTCGGCATAAATCTGCTGAACACCTTCCTTGCCTTCCTGCCAGACCTGCTTCATGTCATCAATATCCCAGTCGGCACCCGCCCAAGTAGAGATGTTGTAGATGATGGAGTTAGGGCCGTAGTTGGTATCGTTGATGTTGTCGGTGTATTGACGGTTGAAGTTGATGTTCGCTTCAAAACGCAGGCGGCTATTGAAGTTATAGCCAATGTTGGCGTTGAAGTTGGTGATGTTGATGTTGGTATTTGGAACGATACCAGTTTGGTTGGTATGGCCCAAAGAGAAACGCAAATCCGCACGATCAGTTGAGCTGGAAACAGCCACACTATTGTTGAACAGCAAACCAGGGCGCAGGAAGCGAGACAAGTTGTCTTTACCACGTGCAATCCATGGAGTTGGTACCAGCTTACCCGTTACTGGGTCAACTGGGCTATCGTATTGTGGCAACAAACGGCCATCGAGCGGAGGTCCCCATACGTCGTAGTCGTTGTCGTTTTTACCACCACCTCTGCCGTCTACAAACTCGTAGATACCGTGGTCACCAGGACCATACAGGTCTTGCGTTTTTGGCAGAGAGTTGAAACCATTTTCCAGCTGGGTAGTAGTGTTGAATTCTACTGCGAAGCCACGAGGGTTTTTAGACCCACGCTTGGTTGTGATCAGGATAGCACCGTTGCGACCACGGAAACCGTAGATTGCAGAAGCAGTCGCTCCTTTCAGCACTGTAAAGTTTTCGATGTCATCGGTGTTGATGTTCCAGGTGTCAGAGTTGATCGGAACCCCATCCACTACGTACAGCAGATCACTACTACCGCGCAACAAAACGTTGGGGCGGCGCAGCATCTCACTGTTCAAACCTACGGTCAAACCAGCTACTTTACCAACCAAACCCGCCACGTTGTTGGGTTCGCGGGCTTTGATCAGTTCAGCTCCTTTTACAGATTGCTGAGAGGATGTCAAAAAACGACGCTCTTTGGTTTGTCCCAAACCAGTTACCATCACCTCTGACAAACCAACTACGTCGGCTTCCAGTGCGAGTTCCAAATTGCTGATCGAGCTAACGTCTACATCTTTGGTTGCATAACCAGTGTAAGAAATCACCAGCATTTTTTCGTCATCAGCCAGTACCAGGCTGAATTTTCCATCAATGTCGGTTACGGTTCCTTTAACGGTGTTTTTTACGGCTACGGAAGCACCGATTAGTGCTTCACCTGATTTTGCGTCGGTCAGGGTTCCGGTGAGTGTGCGCTGGGCATTGGCTTGAAGCGTGAGCAGGAAGCCAAATAGCAGACAAAAGCTGCGTAAAGCCATGAGCAAGCCTTGCTTTGGTAAATTTAATTTCATAGGTTTAACTGATTAGATTAATCAATCTAGAATGTTTGGGCTATGTTGGTTGCCGCCAGCATAGCCTTTTTAGTCGGTGAACTGAATGCACAAAAGTCCAGATTGTGAATGACTTAGGCGAGAAATGGAAATTAAGTTTAGTTGAAGCTTTTGTAAATTATCTGCTTTTTTCGTGCACAAATTGTAATGCAGTAAATTCAATGCTTTTTGACTAATATGTAATTTGTTTTTGCACTGTGGTAAACCCAATGATTTAATGATAATTTAAAATTCCAATCACTCAGACCTAACAAATCCCAATCTGAGATCATGTCTAAAAAAAAGGTAAACTAGTTCGGTAACATTTTCCACGAAGGGAGATATGGCAGTGAAAGTAATTTTTTCACTCAAAGTTCCATCCAATGAAAATGATCAAGACGCTAGTTTTTATTCCTTCCAGCATGCTGTTGCTTGTCGTCCTCTGCCTGTTTGGCGGCATCGATGCGGCTCAGGCGCAAGGCTGTTCTCAGCCCTCTAACTTGACTTCCAACGTATTATCCCCCGGAACGGTTTCGCTGAGTTGGTCGGCGATTGGTGGAGCAGTCAATTACACTTTGCAGTATCGCCTGGGCAGTAGCGGCATTTGGACCAATGGAGGCACCATGACTACAACCAATAAAGTGCTGACCAACTTGTTGCCTGAACGGGTGTACACCTGGCGCGTGAGGGCTAGTTGTTCCTCTTACTCCAGTGTAGCAACCTTCAACTCAGGAGGAGGCATCAGTGGCAATGTCGATTGTTCCGCTCCTTCCAATCTGGTTCACACAACCTTAACAGCAACTAGTGTATCCCTGGGTTGGTCATCCATTGTAGGGGCATTTAATTACAGTGTGCAGTATCGGGTGGCCAATGCAACGACCTGGCTCAATGGGGGAACGGTAACTGGGACGAGTTTGACCCTTGGTGGCCTGGTTGCGGGCAGAACGTACCAGTGGCGGGTGAAGGCAAGTTGCTCGGTTTATTCAAGCACAACCACCTTTACGGTAGGCAGCTCCAGTGGTGGCGGTGGCGGCAGTACCACTTGCTCAGCACCTTCCAATACCAACACCAACTTGATCATGAATACCTCTGCTCAGGTGAGTTGGGAGCCTCAGGGCGG
>JAIXOO010000211.1 GCA_027486765.1 Saprospiraceae bacterium | reverse complement strand
TGGGTGGCAAATACCATTTTCCCCTTTGCCGCAGTGCCTTTGAGCGTCAGGGCGGGCTTCATTTTATCGATGGCCGCTTGCCGGGTCACCACGGCGGCGTCGCTGAAGAGTTTTTCGGCGCGGCGTTTGGTGTTTTCATTGTCGGTCCACCAGAGTAGGGTACGGCGGCGTTCGAGGTCGAAGTTCATTTCGCCGATGTTGATCTGGCCTTTCTCCAGACCAGTGAGTAAGGCGTCGTGGTGGATTTCGCGATCCAGCAGCAGGTCGCCCGAGTACTTGCGGATGTGTGGGCCCAGTTCGGCCCAGATTTGGACGAGGCGTCGGCCAATTTCGGGTTCGGCGTAGTTGGCCAATTGTCGCAGGGCTTCTTCCTGTAGTTGGATGGGCTGGCTGTTGGGCAGGCAGGCGAAGAGGACTTTTGATTTTTGGGCGTAGGGCAGTAAGTTCAGCAGGGCGAGTTGCTGCACGCGGGTGGAATCGGGAAGACTGCTGTCGTTTACCTTTTGCAAAGCGCTGCGACTTAGGCTCAAAAACTCGGGGGAGGGCGGCAAGTTCAACCTTTGCCGCAAGGCTGCTGAGGCGGAAATCAGGCCAAGGTCCCGGGATTGTTCCAAGGTTTTGAGTGCAGGTTCGAGGGTAGCCGTTCCGCTGAGTTCTGGAACTTCCTGACTGAGTTGTTGCAGGATGGTTTGTCGAGTTGCATTGCTTGTTTTTGGCGCAGCCAGTTGTTGCAAAACACCTTGCAAACCCTGGGTTGACTGCGCGGCACTTTGTGCCAAAGTTGCCAATAAGTCGCTGTTGCCGGGTTGAGTGGATTGCAGGAGGCTGGCAAACAAGTCCGCTGCCGAGCCTTGCGCAGCCAGGGCTATGGCGCAAGTGTTCCAGGTATCCATACTTTTTTGTGCAGCAGCGCTCAGCCCATCGAGAATTGCGGCGCGTTGCTTTTGGTAGGCCGCACTGGTTTCATCCAGGGTGCTCAAGCTCAGGGCAGCTTGCATGCGCACCCGTTGATCCGGGTCATTCAGGAGTTGGATGCAGGTTTGGAGCAGCGTTGGATCATTGCCCAATTTACTTTCTGCCAATTGTAGTGCAGTTTCGCGGATGGGCGCTTCCTGATCCGTCAATGCCGCGGCCAGTTCCTTGTCGCTTAATTCACCTTGAGCGGCCAGGATGTGCAACGCGTGTACTTTGACCAAAGGATTTTTGTCTTTGAGCAATCCTCTTAAACCATGCAAGCTGGTTTGCCCCAATTTTTGCTCCATCAACAAGCGATGAGCTGTTTTGCGCACCCACTGATTGGCGTGTGTTAGCGCCTGGACCAGCCCGGTTTCCGTTTTAAATTGGGCTGCATCAAATGCCTTGGCAGCACCTTTGCTGATTCGATAAATCCGGCCCTGATCCTTGCCTGCCTCCAGGTCGAGGGTTTTTTCGATGTCATCGGGGATCCATTCGGGGTGCTCGATCACTTTGCGGTACATGTCTATCAGGTACATGCTGCCATCGGGACCGACGTTCATGTTGACCGGGCGGAAGGCACGGTCGGTGCTGGCCAAAAAGTCGCGTTTTTCGAGTTGGCGTACCGCTTCAAATGAAGCTCCTTTGGCTTGAATTTTATCCACATGAACCAAGTTGAGCACCACATCGGCCACCCAAACTGTGTGGTCGTACTCCTCGCCAAAAGCGCCACCGCCGTAGTAGGTGATGCCGCAAGAGCCCGAAAAATACCCCGATTGCTCCGGGTGGTTTACCCGCGATTCCTGCTCGCCGATGGGGTAGATGCGGGCCAGGCCATTTTCTTCGTGATTAGAGGCGTTTTCAAGCGTACTTTTTTCCAAATGCTCTTTGCCTTTGAAATATCGAGCCGGAAAAACCAAGGTGGAAATATGGGTAAGGTTGTGGGTTTCGTACATACGACCGTATTCGTCCATGCCCAGGCCAAAACCACCAGAGGATTCACCCAAGCGTTCCAGTTGGTGGCTTTCCAGGTTGAAACGGAAATCCTGGCCGCGCAAATCCATGACACTGCTGGTATCGCCCCACCAGTAGGGCTTGCCGTCGTTGCCACCGTTGGCGGCATAAATCCAGTTGTCCAGGCCGTAAGTGAGGCCGTTGTAATTGTGCTGTAAATTGCCCGTGGAAAAGCCGCCCATGAGGGTATCGACCTGCTCAGCTACATTGTTTTGGTCCTTGTCGTGCAAGAAGAGGAGATAGGGTGGGGCGGCCACGAGCACGCCTTTTTTATAGGGCAAAAAAGAATTCGCGAGTTGTAGGCCTTCGGCAAAAACGCTGGAGTCATCGTAAGTGCCGTCCTGGTTTTTGTCCTGAAGCACGAGCAGGCGGCTTTGGCGGTCTTCGAAAGGGTAACCGGGCATTTCAAGTACCATGGCTTCACCGCGTTCGTTGAATTCCAGGTCGACGGGATCTTTGATCAAGGGCTCGGCGGCAACTCGTTCGAGTGCGAAGCCGGGCTCGATTTGGAAACCTTCGGGTGTGCTGGTTTTTTGCTGGCAGGCGAATGCACTCAGGGCAAGGAAAAGCAGGGCAATGTGGGAGCAAGAAAAAAATGGGCTTGCGGTGTAGGTGTGGTGCTGCATGGCGTGGGCTTGATTGAATCCAAAGCAATATTTTGTTGCAATGAAGGTATAAAAAAGGTCGAACAATGACAAGCCCGTTTGTTTAGTCTGTTGGAAACTGAGTGAGCTCGATTGTATTTACTCACATTAAGCAGTTTTTAACCGCAGAGTTTCGCAGAGTACCCGCAGAGTTTCACGGAGCTTCTTTTAGTTTTAAGGAGTTTGCCACCTGCGGTGGCGAGTTTTCGGGCACTACTGAAATTTGATTTTTTTTGTACCAGTTGCTGTGCAATGCCGCCTCTGAGTACTCTTTGCCATCGTAGATGGCCTAACTTAAAAACTCAGAGAAACTCTGCGGGTACTCTGTGAAACTCTGCGGTTACAAAACATTTGGCTCAGCCAAATCAAAAAAATCGTTGCCTTTGCAAAGGGAAGCATTCGATACATAGGCTGTGTACTGTGGTGATCAACTGTCCCCAGCCCTAAGGCCCGCCGCCGACAACAAACTCAGCTCCGGTACTCCCGGATTCAGCACCACCAAATCCCCCACATCCCCCAAAATCTCATCCACAATACCAAAATCCTTGGCTTCCTGGGCATTCAAATACTTATCCCGCAGGAAAAACTCTTCCACTTCTTGGCCACTCCGTCCACAGTGTTTGCCCATGAGGTGAAAAATCTGCGCCTGAATGCGATCCTGCTCACGGGTAGCAATTCGCACATCTTCGGTATAGCCGCGTGAACCGCCACTGGTAGGGTGGTTGTGGATGGTGGCATGCGCCAAGGCGTAACGTTTACCAGGGGTGCCTGCACTGAGCAAAAAGGTGGCCATACTGCCTGTAAAACCCACTGCAACCGTAGAGACTGGGGTGCCAATCATACGAATCGTATCGTAAATGGCCATACCTGAGTACACAATCCCGCCCGGACTTTGGATGTAGAGGTTGATCTGTTGTTTGGGGTCGCGGCTGCTGAGGTACAACAATTGTGCGACCACGATATTGGCCATCGTATCGTTGATTTCACCAGATAAAAAGACAATACGTTCCTTGAGCAGCAGACTGTAAATGTCATACGCTCGCTCTCCGCCACCGTCATTGTCAATGACCATGGGGACAAGGCTTGCTTGAACCATAGGTTTGGAGTTGAGAAGGTTGAGGAAGGTTGAGGAAGGTTTAGAGGGTTTAGAGCTGCCGCAGCGTTTTTGACGAAGACCTTGTCTAAGTCGCTGCGGTAGCGCTAAACCTTCCTAAACCATCTCAACCTCCCTCAACCTTTATCAAAAATGTGGTGAATGTTTTCCCGAAACTGAATTTTTTCCGGATTACTGAACAATTCCTTGTGCAGCACTTCCAGTTCTGCTTTCAGTTTTTTGCGGTGGTACAATTTGACCAGCAAGTGTACTTTTTTTTGAAAATACACCTTGAGCCGCAAGCGCGGACTTTGCAACAAATGCGCTTTGAAGTTTTGTTTTTCCAAAGGCAAAAGCTCTCCCCAGAGGTAGCGTTCGATCAGGATGGTTTCACTCATGGAAGTCTTCATAACGCAGGGATTTTTGCTGAATGCTGTGGCGAACCTTTTCGAGGCACTTGTATTTCTGGACGCTGGCGGAATGCTCGTTGGCGTAGCCGAGACGTTGAGCCAGTTGTTTGACGGGTGTTTTTTGGTAGTAAAAGGCGCGGAGCAGATCCAGGCATTTTTGGCCTGCTTTTTCCAAAAACTGGAGCAGGCGCTGGGTATGCAGGCTGGGAAAAAAATCCTCAGGGATGCTGATTTCTTTTTCAGCATCAGTCAGCGGCACTAGCTTGCGTTGACGGTGGTGTTTGCGCAACCACAAGTGTTTGGCCACACCCAACAAATAAGCAGTGGGGCTTTGTTGGAGGTGGAAACCGGGCTGGGTTTGGCGCTCCTGGAAGATGACCAAAGCATCGTGGAAAATGTCTTTAGCGTCTTCGAGATTGCCACCCATTTTTTGCACAAAGCGGGCTACGTTTGGAAACGCCGCTTCGTACAAGGTTTCGATGGAAGAATTAGGCTTTATTTTTGCTGGTGCTGCTACCATGATTGTTGCGTGTTTAATGGTAAGTGCAAGTTAGGGGGGAAATATCACCGGGTGCAAGTAATTTTCTGCAAAAAAATCTTCTTCATTTGTGCAATTCCGCGCTTGTTTGTAGCTTGAAAGATTCATTCATTCGATTGGATCATTAAAGGTCACAGTATGAAAAAAATGTTGTTGTTTGCTAGCGCAATCCTGGTTGTTGGTATGGTTCAAGCGCAAAAGCTGGAAATCAAACTGCACTATGAAGACCGTCCAAACGTCAGTACCTGGTGGAAAGCCAATAACTAGGTTCATTTCTCTTTGGATGATAAGAAAAAGCACCAATACGACAAATCTTCCAGGGTTTGCCTGAAAGTGCGCTGGGATTCGATCACTGGCAATCGCCAAAATGTTTGGTTTACCGATTTGAAAATTGACTCTCTGGCCAATCCTGTCATGGACAAAATGCGCGCTGAATTTGGAGACAAAATCTGGTTGTCGTTTTGGTGCAATACTGGCAAAGGCGATACCTTGCTGGTACAACCCTTGCTGCTGACCCGTGGCCACAAAGGCAAGTGGGGTGCAAATAGCAGAACTCCTATTTGCTCTGAAAAGTGGGTATTTGTGAAGTTCAATCTGGCCGAACTTGACTATTCCAAATGGGGCGAAGGGCCAGCTCTACCCGACCTCAAATCAGATGCCATCCGTTGCTTTGAAGTGGGTTTGCTCAATGGAGCAACTGCTCCGAAAGGCTTTATTGAGGCACGGTTCGACGATGTGATGATTTCAAATTATGAGCCGTTTGCGAAGGGGGCTAAAGAAAAGTAAAAATCTCAATTCCCCACCCGCTCCATCTCATCACTCGCCGCGCCACCATTCCGCCGCGCCGATTTCAAGGGCTTTCCAAAACGGTAAGAAAAAGCCAGGTTGACCACCCGCGTATCCCAGTGGATGATAAAATACTCCTCCGCATCCGGGAAATCGGTCAAACCTTCCATAATGCGGGTGTGCAAAAGATCCCTGACGCTGAGTTTGAGTGTGCCCTGTTTTTTTAGTACTGGTCGGGATATCCCCAGTGCCAATTGCCCAGAATCGTAAACGAGTTCCTGAATGTCATTGCGCGAACGGGTGGTGTAGGTTCCCGAAATTTCGCCACTGTACACCTTGCCCAATTTAAACTGGTTGTTGATGCTAAAATTGAGCTGAGCAACGGAAGAACGATAGTCGTTGCCCTGAAAACCGTTAAACGTTTTTTGGTTAAAAATCGCCTGGCCATTGAAAGACCACCATTTGGTTGGCGAAAAATTGGCGGCGACAGACAGGCCAAGGTTGTACATTTTGCCTACATTGCCCCGCGTATAAATCAGGATGTCTTCCCCTTCCGACAAGAAGAGTTGGGAAAAATAATTGCGGATGATGCCATATGATACCGCCGTGGTGAGGAAATCCTTGTACTGGTGACTCAACTCCAGGTTCCAGGTGTATTGGGGCTGGAAAAAAGGATTGCCCCGTTCATAAGTATACTTGTTGAGGATGTTGACAAAAGGGTTGAGGTGTTGGAAGGCGGGCCGATCCAGGCGGCGGCCTGCGGTGAGGGTCAACACATTGGAGGAATCCAGTTGATAAGACAGGTAACCGGATGGAAAAAATCCGGCGTATTTGCGTGAAAAGGCCGAATCTGGGCGCTCTACATTGCCCAATTGGTGCGCATCATAGTTGGTGCGTTCGTAACGCAAACCGACCTGGAAAGATAGTCGATCCAGCTTTTGCTCATAACTACTGTACAAGGCATGAATGTTTTCCTGGTACAAAAAGCGGTTGGTTTTTCCGTAATCCTGGTACCAGTTTGTGCCATTTCCAATCTCGTAATCGGCGGTATTGTCGGTGTCGATGTTGGAGTTTTTGTAACCTACTTCCCATTTGCCATTGTCGTTGATTTGCCAACTGTAATCCACTTTTAAGGAGGCAATTTCCAGGAGGGAGGGCAAGTAGCCACGGGCACCTTCGTTGTAGCCACCTGCGGCTAGGAAGGAATTGAGGAACAACTGGCTGTTGTCGATGTCGTACTTGAGCCAGTCAAAATCGACGGATAGCTGCTGGGTTTTGCTAAAATTGTGTTTGCCGTATACGTTGAATCCACCCGATTTGAACCAACCTGAACTGCTGCTTTGGGTGGCAATGCTGGAATCGATTTGTCCTAGTGGGGTTTCCCAGGCCACCTGGGCGTTACCAATACCTTTGCGGCGGTTGGTAATACCGGTCAGGCCAAGTCCCAAGGTCGTTTTGTCCGAAAGATAATAGTCGAAGCCGGTTTTGAGGGTGTTGTTGAAACTTTGAGTGACCAGCAGCGTAGGCTGATCCAGGCGGGACTCCACTTGATCATTTTGGTTGAAGTACTCCCGCAGGGCATACAAACGCATGTAGTTCCGATTGTAATTGCTGCTGTAGGTCAGGTAGCTGTTGAAGCGCCCGTTGCGGTAATTGAAGGCCAGGCTGTTGTTGCTTTTGGGGTAATAGCCCTGGCCGTAAGCGGTGGTCAGGTTGCCGTTGAAGCCCTTTTGTTTGTTCTTTTTGGTCTTGATGTTGATGATGCCCGCGTTGCCGCTAGCGTCGTATTTGGCGGAGGGGTTGGTAATCAGTTCGATTTGATCGACCTGGGTGGAACTCATGCCACTCAAAAGATTGGTCAATTCTGCCCCGCTCAGGTAAGTGGGTTTATCGTCGATGAGTACCAACACCCCTGTTTTGCCCATCAAACTGAGCCCGCCGTTGCGGTCGACCATCACGCCGGGTGATTTTTCCAGTACTTCGAGTACGGTGGTTCCGGCATTGGTTACGGAGGCGTCCACATTCACGATGGTTTTGCCTTGTACCCGTTGGATAAAGGATTTGCGCCCCGATACGGTGACGCCCTCCAGGGTTTTGCTGTCGGGTTGCAGGTTGAGGCTGAGTTTTTGGGTCGCCACGGTTTCGGGCTTGAGCTCGGTGCTGAGTTCGGTGTACCCGACGTAGCGGATTTTGAGGGTATAGGTTGTGTTGGCTTTTAGGGTGAAATTGATGAGGCCGCGCTCGTCACTGACCGCCATTTGTAGTGGGGTAGGGGAGTTGCTGCTGAGCAATTCTGCGGTAGCGCCGATCAAAGGGGCTTGGTTTTCATCCAGAATCTTCAATTCAAAAGGAAGATCAGTGGCTACTTGGGCCCAAGCAGCGGCTACTAAAAGACTCAACAAAATGGCAATTCCGTACCCGCGCATGTATTTAAATTTTTGTGAGTGTACAATGCAACTTCTGAGGTGAATTTCTAAGGTGCTCTAAGGTGCCTAAGGTGGTGAAATAATACCTGCTTCGCAGGTTTTTTCTTTTTGAACCACCTTAGGCACCTTAGAGCACCTTAGAGATTCACCTTAGAAAAAGTGCGCCTGCGGCGCTTATTAATTGGCGATCAGTTTACCGATTCGGCCACTGCCACCTGCGAAATAGACAGCGCTTCCATTTTTAGCCTTGCGGCAAACGTGGAAACTTTCTTTGCTGATCCAGGACCAGTTTTTGCCCTCATCAGTTGTGAAATCCACCCCATTTAGGCCGCAGGCGATCCAGTTTTTTTGCCCCAAATACTCCACACAACTGCGGTAGCCATGCGGGCCATTTTTTGGTGCGGTAAATGTTTTGCCCCCATTGGTGGAAATGAAGCAATTGAGCGTTGTCGAATCCTTGGTCATAAAATCGCCGCCGACTACAATGAGCGTCTTTTTGCCTTTGAGCGCGATGGAGTTGGAACCCGTTGTTTCTTTTCCCTGGATTAAAGGGAGCTTTGTCTTTTTGCCTGATAAAAACAGGTTGGCTTGTTTTCCCCCGCTAGCCAGGGCGTATTCATTAGGACCGTACAATCGAACATTGGTGCCACTGCTGGCAAAAAAAGCTTCTCCCGTGGCTACGGCTGGTCGTTCATTCATTGGGATTTCCTGCCAGCTGTTGCCGCCATCGGCAGTTTGGGCCATGAACACCCGGCCCTGGAGTGGGTCACCGATGACGATGCCATGCTGAGCGTCAACAAAATCCATGGCGTCGAGGAACATGGAAGTGTCGCGGTTTTCGTAGACTTTCGTCCAGCTTAGGCCAGCGTCGGTGGTTTTGAGGATGTAGGCAGGAGAGGCAATGCCCATGATGATGGCGGTTTGGGCATCAAAAGCTTCAATGTCGCGGAAGTCGGTTTTTTCGTACCCTTTGACACTCAGCCATTGCCAACTTTTGCCCCCATCAATGGAGCGGCCTACGGTTCCGGAGCTACCACTTACCCAGAGCGTTTGGTCGTCGACTACACTTAAGCCACGGAAAGAACTTTTGGTGCCGGCACTGAGTACTTGCACACTTTGCGCGGAACTGAAGATGGACAGGATACAGCCGAGCAGCAGCAGATAATGTTTGGTTTTGACATACATGGTTAACGCAATTGAATGCCGCTCGAATCGGTGGTGATCGGCAGCAATATTAGGACAATAAATTTGGATAAAATTCACCCTTTTGGGGGTAAAAAGGAAATATACTACAAGTTGAATCTCTTAACTAATGCTCTTGCAAAAGCAGAATACTCGTCCTCTTTGCCACAGTTTTGATGTATTTCCATTGCGCAGTCAGCATCCCCTTGGCTTGCCTTGATGGCTATAATTGCCATTTTGCGAACTATTCTGCTTCGTTGTTTAAGTAAATCCGCTCTGTTTAAACCTAAGTCGATTTCTGTTGTCTCCCCACGCTGATTCTTTGGGACAACATTTGCCGTCCCAGTATCAGGATCAAATTCAAATTCAAAAAAATCATCAGGATCTTCTTTCGTTGGATTTATATAGGGACCGCCCTGAGATGCATCTGGAAACTTATCTCCTTTATGCCCTTTATCATTACATTGATCACAAGCTAAAAGCAAATTTTCCCAACTAAAACATAAATCGGGAAACTTAGCCTTCGGATTAAAGTGTTCTATAGCCCCATAGCTTACATGCCTTATGTGGCTTTCACAATATGCACATTTACCAGAGAACATCTTCTCAAGCTCCGTTTTAATTTGCTTGTGATTGTATTTACGTTCAGCCTTTTTTAAAGCTTCTTTATTCGTAGGACTTGGATGAAGTTGATTTTGTATAATGGCTTGTCGGTATTTGTCTAACCATTGAGCTTCATGTTGTGCTAAAATTGCAGGTTTTGGTGATCTATCAACCTTAATCATCTCCAGTGCTCCTTTATGAATTCATTCAATTTTTTTTCAGTCTCAGATTCTTCCGCCTTATACCCTAGCGCAGTCTCCATAAAAGGAATAGTTTGCTGTAGTTCTTTTTTCTCAGCATCATTTAAACTCCTTTTCCTTTTTAATGAATAATATCTATCTATTTTTTGCTGAGTTTCAGGGGAAAATGCAGATACAAGCCCAAATGCATCACTCTGGAGGATTTGGTCGACACTCATTAAATGAATATTTTGAATTCGTTCTATTTCAACATTATTATCTTTCCTGAAAAATCGATAAGTCACGGCATCTTCTCCTGCACTTGCAGCCACTAGAGGGGAATGAGTGGCCATAATAAATTGAATATGAGGAAAAGTTTGGCGTAGTAGACCTGCGATATCACGCTGCCAGGTTGGGTGTAAATGTATATCTAATTCATCAATAAGGACCACTCCACTTTCATTCAAAGGGTTGTTACTTTCCGGAAAAGCTTCGATCAGGCGCCAAATTAAATCACCAGCCAAAGCCATTACGCTTCTGAACCCATCAGAAAGTGCTACTGTGCTTACCTTTGAATTACCTGTTTTAAATAAAATACGACCATTGGCGTCAATACTATCAAATTGATTCCCATTTGGTAACAACTGATTAATGGCGTTGATGCCCCATTGTTTTTGTTTTTTAGCAAGTCTATCATTATTTTTAGAAATTCTATAATCGAGGTAGACCAACCAAGTTTCAAAGGCTTCAAGTGACTCATCTTCTCTAAACTGACTATAGAAATTAGTATATCTTAATGGTTGTTGAAGTGATGGCACTAAAATACGGTTGCTTCGCGTAAGTCTACGAAAAGCTCCATAGCCTGCACCAAACCAACCTTTCCCTTTTGGCAGTAGAGCATTCTCTCGTAACCAAGACATTATTCTGTTATTTGTATCTTCAGTAATGACAGGTTCTGTAAAAACTTTATTATTTATGGTTTGCCTTTGTTCTCCTGTAACATAAAAAGTGTATTGGAAAATCTTCCGTTCTTTTTTTTCTCCTCCATACTGGCCTGGATCATTTTTACCTTGATGAAGCCGTAGCGTCATTTTTCCTGGCTTACTTTCCTCTTTAAGCCATCCAAGAGGCTTTAATAGTTGGGCAGCACCTTCAGGCCCTGCCATAAGCAGTGCAATTGCTTGTAAAACCGTGCTTTTGCCAGTACCATTTTCGCCCAAGAAAGTGACCCATGGATAAGGTTTATTATCACTTCCGGCGCGAATGGTCTGTTTATCAAAACACTTAATGTTATCCAGACTGATTTCTTCTACCCACATTTCAGATTAATTTAGACTTACCAAAATTAATGTTTTTACCAAAAATCCCTACTTATTTTTTCCTCCAGGCCATTACTCCAAGGTTATTCCGGGCAATCAAAACCGTCCCATCTTTGAGCGTAGCCAATTTTCGGCCCTGGCCATTTACCCAGAAACCACTTTGGGCCGGGTTCATGGCCGTCCAGGATTTCCCCTTGAGGGTGAGCACACATCCATAATCCGCATCATAACGCCCCAGGCCGGGCCGGATGCCGTACCAGTTGCCTACGCTCAGGATTTCGTTTTGGCCATCGTCATTGAGGTCCATTTGGGTAAAGTTGAAAATCGGGGCCAATTGGGCTTTGATGGGTAGAGGTGCCAGAGCATACAGCCCCTTGCCCTGGTATTTGCCCCAAGAAGAAGCAAAATTGACCGCTCGGTGATGGGTTGCGCCCTTCAACATTTCATCGGTAAACACCTGTTCAAAGCCACACTCCGCAAAAGGGCGGTATTCCAGGAACTGTTTTTTGAGGATGTTCAATTGGCTGGTTAGTTCGTCTTTGCTGACGTAGGTGTACCTGCGCCCTTGTTTGTAATAGGTGAGGATGGGGTCGGTTTGGTAGTTTTGATCAAAATCTTTCACGTACAATTCTACAGGCAATTCAAGTGAGGCTTTTAATTCCGCATTTAAACCCAAATTGCCCAGCAGCAAATCTTTTTTCCCATCCAAATCATAATCCACTGCTGTTACTGTATTCCACCAACCTTCGGAATTGGGGATTTGATTGAGTTTGAATTGCTCTTTTTGAATGCTAAAAATACAAACAGGCATCCATTCTCCTACCACCACTAATTGAAGGCCATCCTTTTGCTCCATAATACAGGCATCACTCACCATGCCGATTTTTTGCAGCGCTGGTGCTACTTGGGCAGTTACATCTTTGAAGTGGCCTTTGCCATCGTTTTGATACAAATGGCTATCTGGCACCAAACCGTAGGAAGGAAAAATAGAGCGGCTGCCAACAAATAAATCCAGGGCACCATCGCCATTAAAATCAAAGGGCACTACACAAGAACCATCGCTGTAATCCAGGGGCAGGGCAAAAATGTCCTGCGAAAATTTGCCTTGGCCATCATTGAACAGCAGGACGTCCAGGAGGGAGGCATTTTTTCCAGAATACTGATGCCCGCCCGTGACGAGGTACACATCTAGATCTCCATCCTGATCGGCGTCAAAAAAGGCCGCGTCCACCATTTCCTGAGTAGAATCAACGGCCAAATTTTGCCCCGTAAATTTTCCTGCACTGAGCTGTTTGTACAAAAACACCCCACGACCGGCCAGAAGGACATCTTCCAAACCATTGCCATCCACATCCCCTACGGCCATTGCTGGGCCTTGCGTAGAGAGCATGTGTGGCATGAGCTGCTCGTGGTCGAAGTCGATGTGCTCATTCTCAGTGTGCTGGAAGTTCAGGCCCGCTTGGGCGGCGATTTCCTGTAAAAAACTGGCTTGAACAGCAGGAACGGCGGCATCTTTTACTTGCTGATAGGCGATTTTTAACTGCTGATCGGCTTTGACATTCCGCAGTTCTTGCACTTTGCCATTTGGCCACTGCAATTCCAGAATTTCCACCTTGCTGGTTTTGCCCAGTCCAAAATGTAGGACTGGCTCCACCGCAGATTGAAAACCCCGGGTGCTGTACAATTCCTGGATTTGTTCTTTGCCGTCCGCCACAATGCGGATGCGGGTGCCAAATCCAAAGGGATTTTTACCTGGCATTTGTAAACGGATGCTCAACCAGTGCTGGTCAGCTTGGCTTTGCGCAGTGTTTTCGTAGAGACTGGCGGTTTCATTCAGGTTGTTCAGTACCAGGTCCAGGTCGCCATCCTGATCGAGGTCAGCATAAGCAGCCCCATTGGAACAACCCGCAAAATTGAGCCCCCAGGTGGCGGAAACATCTTCAAATTGCAGATCGCCCAGATTGCGGTAGGCGAAATTGGCAACTTTGCCAAAGGGCATTTTTTCTACCAACGCCAAGTCAGGTGCTGATTGTTGAACGCTGCTATTGGAGCTGAATTTGAGGTAATCCAAATCGTTGGGCCGCCGCCAAATGCCGTTGCCAATGAAGAGGTCTTTCCAACCATCGTTGTCAAAATCGGCCAATAAGGGTGCCCAACTCCAATCACTGGCATTGATACCCGCCAATTGCCCGATTTCTGAAAACCCCGGATGTTGCTGCCCTGGAGCTACGCCACGATTGAGCTGCAACATGTTGCGGGGGTATTGGAAATGATAGCCGTAGTTGAGTTTGGCTTGGAAGATGTTGTACGGATCGGCACCTACTGAGCTTTTGTTGATGCGCTCGTCGTTGGCTTTCATGTCCATCGTGACGAGATCCATCCAGCCGTCGTTGTTGAGGTCGGCCAGGTCATTGCCCATCGAAAAGGTGCTGGTATGGCCCATGGATTGGGCCACTGCTTCCCGAAAAGTGCCATCGCCCTGATTGAAGTACAGGTAGTCGTTTTCATGAAAATCGTTGGACACGTAGATGTCGGGCCAAGCGTCGTTGTTGAGGTCACCTATGGCGATGCCCAAGCCAAAACCAATTTTACTGCCATAAATGCCTGCGCTGGCGCTGACGTCTTCAAAACGATCGCCGTTGTTGCGGTACAAACGATCGCCAGATAGCTCGTCGCGGTTGCTGCGGATGGTGGCGCGGTTGTAGTTTTCGGCGTCGTGGATGGAATGGTTGAGCAGGTAGCAGTCTAAATCCCCATCACGGTCGTAGTCAAAAAAAGCGGCTTGGGTGGAAAAGCCGACAAAGTCGAGGCCGTATTGAGCAGCTTTTTCGCTGAATTTCCCCTTGCCGTCGTTGATGTACAACTGGTTGCGGCCACGCAGGGTTTTGTATTGCCCCACCTGGCATACGTATATGTCAAGGGCCCCGTCACCGTTGACGTCGGCCATGGTGACGCCGGTTGACCAGCCACCATTTTGCTGGATGCCAGACTCCTTAGAAACATCTTTAAATTTCAGCCCACCACGATTGAAGTACAATTTATTTTCGCCTTGATTGGCGGTAAAAAACAGATCGGGCAGTTGATCGCCATTGAGGTCACCCGTGGCTATCCCGCCACCGTTGTAGTAGTAGAGGTATTCAATGATGTTGAAATCTTCGGTTTCATGCAGGGTATTGGCAAAGTCAATACTGGACTGAGCGGCGGGAACAGTTTTAAAAAGTGTATGATTAGTCGATTTTTGACACGAAAAAACTACACAGCAGAGGCACAAGTACAGCAATAAATGGCCTTTTGGTTGCACAAACAGCATAATGGTCAATCCTTTTGAACTACAAAGATAAAAGGTTTAGTCGCTGGTTATAATTTTAGCACCGCGCCGAGTACTAAAGTTTGGGCAATGGGGTAACGACCACGATCAAAGCCGCTCAAATCCCGATGTGATCCGTAATAATTGGGGTTGACAATGCCGGGCAACAAAGGTGTGCCCACATTCGATAGCCGTACTTCGGGGTCATTGCCCGTGAAGGAACTGATGGTCAGTAAATTTTGGGCGCTGAGGTACAGCTTCAAGTGCTGTTTTTTTTGAGGACTTTGGGGGAAATCATATCCAATACTCAGGTTGTCGAGGCGCAAAAATGAGGCATTTTCGATAAAATAGTCTGAAATAGGAGTGGTGTTACTTCTCAATTTGGCGAAGCTTGAACTAAGCGCTACCTCTGGTATACTGTAGCCTGGGTTGTCCTTTAAACGCTGTGGATTGGCATAAAACAGGTTGAACACATTGAGCATATCGTGCCCAATTGCACCACGCCAAAAAATATTGACCGTAAACTGTTTCCATTGCAAGGTATTGTCCCAGCCCAAAGTCAGATCAGGTTGAGCATTACCCGTGATTTGGCGATCAGCTTCGTCAATTTGCCCATTGCCGTTTGCGTCAACGGTTTTCCATTGTCCGTTCGCGTCAATGCCATCGCTACGGTAGGTATAAAACTGTCCGATTGGCTTTTGGTTTTCCAGCAATTGTAAAGCTGCACAACAAAAGCCGGGGCTACCTGGCGAACCCGCTGGCAAAGTATTGACTGTAGTACCTGGAATAGTCGAGGGGA
>JAIXOO010000104.1 GCA_027486765.1 Saprospiraceae bacterium | reverse complement strand
TTTTTCTTTTCCCAATCTTTCAAACCAGGAACCGTTTCTGGGCGCGGCCCAACCACAGTAGCGCCTGCTTTTACGAGTTTCATGATTTTTTCCAAAACTTCTAGGGTCATCTGCACCTGATCAGGTAGCATCAAGATGGAATAACTCATGCCATCGGGCAAAACCAATCGGCCATCCACAACGGACATCCTGTTCAGAATGACATCGGTGTTGACCACATCAAAATCATATCCATTGCCTAGCCCTTTGATGCGGGGTTTTTCAGGAACATCATGAAAGAAGGGGAAGAAATTTGGGGTCTGGTCACCGTAATAATAGCAGGCATCGGCCACAAACAATCCTTGTTGCAGCATATAGCTGCAGCGCGACAGGTAATCCATAAAGGGTTTAGACTTGGACCACCAGGTTGTACCCGGATTCATATCATACCCAGCATGATAGGTTCGGCCCGGGAGGCCGTCTTCCGGATTGGTACTGGCAAAAGTATGGAAGGTAATGTTGTTGAGGCCTTCACAAAAGGCCCGGTCTACTGCTTTTTTCAATGCAAAGGGCGAATCCTTCCATCTTCTCCAGGTGGTAAAAGACTCGGCATCTACGATTTTTTTTCCGTAGATGTGAGCAGCACTGGATACCTCTTTGATTAAAAACATGTTGCGGTGCTGTATCCAGAATTCGCCTCTTGGAACGGAGACGGCACCCAGGGCTTTTAAAGCGTCAACAGGGCAGGTTTCCCAAACGGGTGGGCCAGGGCCGCCGGATTCAGAAACAAGCTCGGCATGGTATTGCTTCAGGAATGCAGTGCCGGTTTGATAATGGCTGTAAATAAGCTGGTCGCTAACGGTTTCTTTGAAATCGTAACGAAAGCGATCCGAACTATTGCTGATGTCCCATCCTGCCAGTACGGGTAAATACCGCTCCAAATCATAGCCCCGTCTTTCCTTGAAAATGGAGGGAAATGCGTCAGTCCATGGTGTGCCTTCAGCAAGTTCCATGCTGTCGAATTCAAAATAGCCCAGACCGGCTTCGGAAGAATTTTCGGGCGTTACCCCAAGGCGGTCCATAAAATATTGTAGATGCCTGATGGTCGCATTGGGGTCAAAAAAGTCAATAAAAAGGCCATTCGAATTAGGGGAGGGTACAATCAAGCGCTGGCCATTGTTGGAACAAACAAACCGCAGGATGGTCCATTTACCTTCCGGAACATTCCATTCCAATTTACCATTCTTAAAAAATGCGGTAAGGCTTTTTATCTGAGCAATAGCACTGATTTTCTTTTTTTCATCATAAGGAACCGCAAGTACCGAAACATCCTTGTAGAAAACAGGCGTGTGCTGGTCTTTCATTGGACAACCTTCGGGAAATTTTGGAAAGGGCAAGTCAATGCTGAGGGCCCGTGGTCCCGCTACCTCCACCGTGGAGCAATAGAGATTCTTGGATGCCCAATCAGGTGTAACCCATGATCCACCAGCATTCCACCCGCTTGAGGCAACAATACCAATGCTCATTTTTAATCTTTTGCCTTCTGCTATCGTATGTTTGATCAGGCGTACCGATTCGTCTCCCAGAAATTCTGCCCCGGCCGGGATAAAAGATGGATTCCTGATGGCCGCCACATCCCAGATTTCAGCCCGGTTCATTCCTTTGGATTTCATGGCTTCCAAATCTCTGGTGATCGAAGTAGTGCTCATGTTGCCATTCAACCAGCACCAGAAAGCACCTGGCCGATAGGACGAGGGGGGATTTACAAATTCAGCGGATAGCTGTTGCGAAATTTCTACAGGTTTGGATGAGCCATTTTCTGGCAAGCTGGAAATGGAGAAGCCAATCGTAAGTATGCTTAAAAAGATAAGGTATTTCATATGTAGATGTTTACTTTCCCTGCGGGATCAGTCCTATGATACGCTCCATATTTAAGACCAACAGGGTTGGCAACTAAGTTAACATGTAAAAGTTTAGCACCCTACCTTCGGTGGAGTATTTTTTTAAATATAGCCACAAATGGCACAAATTTTCACAAATTAAGACACGAACTTTGTTCGTTAAGGAACGGAAATAAAGTAAAGTAAACACTTGACCAGCTCTTTTTTGATTTGGCAAGTGGCTGATATTTTGTTATCCCGATACTTTTCGCATCAGCATTTCAAAAAAGCCGTTTTTGTGCCTCTTTAGCCAAAATTTACTAAAAAAATAACTCAAAATGAAGTATCCACAAGCGAAAGCAAAAATACAAATGGGTTGAACTATAATCTTATTTTCTACTTTGCCAAAGTTGTTTTGCTCAACAATAAGAGAGAATAATGTCATTCCCAAAATGATATGAGAAATGTAGTGCGTTAAAGTCATTTGCCCTGTTTTAGCCAAATCTTGTGCAAATTTGCTTTCAGAAACGTATAAGCCAAGATACATAAAACCTGCAATCAACATCAAATCAAAACCTGCTGTACTCAAAATGAATGGTAAAAATGGGGGAAGGTAATCTGCGTTGATAAAAAACAATAATTCTTCATTGGTAGTTAGGTGGGTAGAAAAGACTTGGATGAGTGTAGTGCCCACAAACAAGACGAACCCTGTTCCGAATGTTTTAATTTGCACTTGTTTGTTTGTCCAATCTAATCGTCCCAAATAAAACCCTAGCATAAAATACGCTAACCAAGGAAAAACAGGGTTCCACCCATTATAAAACATATTTCTAAAAAAGCCCTGAAATGTCCAAAAATCCTCGTAAAAAAATGTATCAAAATTCCAACCGGTCTCAAAAGGAATTACGAGAGCCAATAAATGAAAAATAAAGACCGATATAAAAGCTACTAAAAGATGATTGTTTTTATTTACAAACAGCAAAAATGCCGCAATGCACATATACCCACCATAAAAATGTAAAATATCAGCAGGCCACCAAAACGACAAAAGTAAGCCCAAAACAAAAAGAAATCCGGCGCGTTTCAAAACAATATTCCTAATTCTTGTGCGGTCTTCTTGCGTATATTCCTTAGTGCGGCTGCTCATCAAAGCCAGCCCCATGCCTGAAAGCATCACAAAGGCAGTGCTTGAATTACCACTAAAAAGTGAAAGAAATTGCCCAAAAAGGCTTGTGTCTTTGGCGTTGCCAAAAACTATATTAAAGTTGACGATATACATTCCGAAAATCGCATACGCCCTTGCCAAATCAAAACCAATGATGCGTTGTTTCATATTTCGCTGATATTTAAAATTCCCTGTAAAATTCTCTCTAAGATTTGGCAAATTATTTGACTTAGGTCAAATAATCACTTCGAGTGCATGACAAAATCGGGGCAATCCCCAGATTTTGTCATGCACTCAAATCATTTGCTGTCAATTTTAAGTTTTCCAAGATACGGCAACACATCACCTCCAATATATAAATATCCATTGTACTCTTTTACAGCACCTGCTTCTGGCAACAAAATGCCCTTGGTATCAAATAGCGTTTCTATAATTTTTCCATCAATTGAAATGTGTTGGATCATTCCAAATTTATCCGCTTTGGGCTGTAAGAAATTGGGCAGGCCATAAACAAACTTTTTCATGCCAACTTTTGAGTGTATTTTGTCCAACGCTTCATTTCGTTTGGTTGTAAAACCAAGCCAATAAGTGCCATCATTTCTAACTGAAATGCCATTGGGGAAGCCTTGTAGGTTATCTAGAAAGATTTCTGTTTGGCCTTTTTTCTCTCCTTTAAGCCAATATTTTAATACTCTATATTTTGTGGTTTCAGCCATCAATACATAACTTTCATCTTTTGATAGCACTACACCATTGCCAAAATAAGTGCCATTTATTAAAGTTTCTAATGATCTATTTTCTGGGTTATAGCAGTACAATGCACCGCGAGGTTTCATTTCCAAGATTAGTTTTCTGCCATATTTGATATTGTAAGCTGAAATCTCGGAAGTATTGGTAAAGTAGATTTTTCCGTCAGAGGCAATATCTAAGCCATTTGGAATAAAAAAACGATTTCCTTTTTCGTCTTTATCTGCCAAAATGCTTACTTTTTTATCCGGGCTTATGCTTATCAAACCTTGCTTGTGGCTTAATGCAATCAAGTTATTGTTTTTATCAAAATGTAAGCCTGCAACCCAAGACCCAGCATTATAAAATTCTTCAATTTGGTTATTTACACTTATCTTAAGAATGCGGCCATCGCTAAAATCTTCATTATGCACCCCACAGTATAAATTGCCTAAACTGTCAAAAACGATATCTTCTGGGCCTAACCAACCATTCAAATGAATTCTAGTGGTTTGGGTTAGTTTTTCATTTAAAGCGGTTTCCCCTTCAAATGGGAGGACTTTGCTTGGCTGCCAAGCTACTGGGTGAATGGCACAAGAATTAAGTGATAACATACTGCACAAGGCAGTTAAAGCCAAAAGAGACAATACTAACTTTTTCACTTTGAAACACTTTTGAACTATACAATGCAAAATTGCAAGCACAAAATTGCGATGCACAAAACGGAAAAGCATTTACATAGGTAAAGAAAAGAAGGCAGCTCACTTTTTAGTGGCAAATTGATGTCGGATTCGGCTTAATTGGGTAGCTGTAACACCCAAATAGGATGCAATATGGTATTGAGGAATATGTTGCTCCAAAGTAGGGAACTCCTTTTGAAAAATTATGTATCGTTGGGAAGCGTCTAAAAGCACAATCTCTATTTCTTTTTTCTCTTTTTCAATAAAATAATATTCTGCTATTTTTCTGGTTAGTCGTTCAAGGTCTTGATGTGTGTCAAACAACGAAACTAAGTCAGCATAATTACAGGTGTAAACCACACAATCGGTAAGAGCTTGTTGAGCTACCAAATTAGGTTTAGCTGTCAGCAAAGAGGAATAAGCTCCAATGATAGATTGTCCAACAAAAAGCTGTTTGTTGTATTCTTTTCCTTCATTGTTCATAAAATATGCTCTTACGACACCTGTTTCCAGAAAGCCTATTTTGCGAGCAATTTCGTTTTCTTTTGCGAAGAATTGATTCTTTAATAACGCTTCTTGTCTAAACATTGGTAATATCCTGTCCCAAGTTTGGTCTGTCAGCAATGATATGTTATTAAAGTATGATTTCATTTTGAGCATAATGGCTGTATTAGTATGACGCACAACGCGCTGCGGCTTGGTGAAGTTCTGAAAAAGAATCAAGCGAAGTGAGGACTTTATTTCGTTCCCGTTCCTAAGACATCATTTTACCCATCGCTTTAATTTGTTCAGGGCCAACGCCACAGCAACCTCCAATCATATCAGCGCCCAAATCCATCCATTCTTTCACCATGAATTCACAGGAAGGCAGATCTGAAAGACCCGACCAGGTTTTACTTTCCGCATGGTAAACGGCTCCTGAATTGGGATACACCACGATCTTTTTATGCCCTGATTTCGTTTTGATGGATCGAATCAATGGGGAAATAAATTCCGGGGAAGTACAGTTCACCCCAATGGCAAATACAGTCGGGTGATCGGCAAAATAAGCAGCACATTGCTCAATGGGGGTTCCATCACTGATGTGTTGGCCATCCTTACAGGAAAAGGATACCCAGGCGGGCTTTTGTACATTTTTTAAAATTTCGGATAGCACCTTAGCTTCCTGGATGCCAGGAATGGTTTCACAAGCAAGCAGATCTGCCGTCGAATGATCGAGCAAATTGATTCTTGGTTGATGAAAGTCGGTTAAGTCCTGATCAGAGATGACGTAATCCCCCCGATATTCAGAGCCATCGGCCAGATAGGCGCCGTAAGGACCAATGCTGGCCGCAATCAAAGGTTTTGATGCCTGTGGGTTTAATGACAGGAAACGGCTTCTTGCTTCCTCTGCCAATTGAACGGATTTAAGCATCAATTCTTTCGCCGAATCTTCGTCATAACCAATTGCCATAAACCCGGGTAGGGTAGCCTGATAACTGGAAGTAATGATGCATTCCGCACCAGATTCAAGATAAGCGAGATGGGCAAGAATGATTGCTTCGGGATTGGATTCCAGCAATTTCGCACTCCACAATTTTTGATTGAGGTCGCAGCCTTGCCTTTCCAGTTCATTGGAGAGGCCGCCGTCTAGGAGGAGTGGGTAAGTGATGGTCATTTTTTAATCGAAGTTAAGAAAACCGGGCTTTTTTCAGCAGTTTTGATTGGTTCATTACTGGTTACTTTGCCAAATTGGGGTAAAAAATGCTGAATTTGGCAAGTCTCAATTTTATAATCCGCTTTATCTGTATGAATTTGTATAAATAAAGCGGAATAGTGCGCTATAATCCGCTTTATCTATGCTTTTATAGGCAGATAAAGCGGAATAAGAACGGTATCCTCATCTTTCCCTCACGCTTATCACCACTTTTAGGTGGTAGAAAATGCCAATAAAATAAATAATGTTGACCAGGTGGTTACGATGGAGGGCCTGTTTCGGTAAGGGGTAAAGTCTGTTGTAGTCAGGGCAATACTTTTCTTTTGGTTAGATTGTTGGGATGAAAAAAGGTGTATTGAAAAATGGAAGAGCAATGGTGTGGGGTTTTATTGATGGGGTTGCTGCTAACG
>JAIXOO010000183.1 GCA_027486765.1 Saprospiraceae bacterium | reverse complement strand
TTTTCGCTTTTCGCTTTTCGCTTTTCGCTTTTCGCTTTTCGCTAAAAAAATAAAGTATGAAGGTGTTTAGTCGCATGGTCCTGGTTTTTCTGTTGGTACTGGTTCTCGGCAGTTTGTTTGCCCAAAAATACAGCAATGAATTTTTGTCCATTGGGGTGGGTGCTAAAGCACAAGCCTTGGGCAATGCAGTGGTGGCACAAACCAACGATGTCACCGCTGGCGTATGGAACCCAGCCGGACTAGCCGCCAACGAAGATGCTCCCGGCCTCCAAATTGGGGCCATGCATGCGGAATGGTTTGCAGGAGTAGGCAAATTTGATTACATCGGGGTGATGCTGCCAGCCAGTAATGACAAACGCAGATTGGCACTGTCTTTCATCCGTTTTGGGGTCGATGAGATTCCCAATACTTTGACCCTGTACGAAAGTGATGGCACCGTCAACTTTGACAACCTGCGCGAGTTTTCAGCAGCGGATTATGCTTTAATCTTGTCTTACGCCCAAAAAAGCCGCCCTCGGACTGGTCAATGGTTTTGGGGTGGCAATATCAAAGTCATTCACCGGAGAATTGGTCCTTTTGCCAATTCCTGGGGTTTTGGCCTGGATGGCGGCCTGCAATACCGCCGGGGCAACTTCCGCTTTGGCGCCATGGCCAAAGACCTCAGCACCAGCTTCAACGCCTGGTCTTTCAATTTTACGGAAGAGGAAAGGCAAACCCTGGAGTTGACCAACAATGAAGTGCCCATCAATAGCCTCGAAACGACCAAACCACAACTGATCCTGGGTGTGGCTCAGCGTTTTCAGTTCAAAAAAATCGGCCTTACCCCGGAGATCGACCTGATCGTTTCTACGGATGGCAAACGCAATACTTTGATCTCCTCTGATCCTTTTAGCATTGATCCGGCCATTGGCATTGAGGCGGATTTGAACCAAACCGTTTTTTTGCGCCTGGGCATGAATCAATTCCAGAAAGAAAGTTCCTTTTCGGGGAAAAGTGTACTCTCTCCCCGCCCGGGAATTGGGGTTGGGTTAAAAATTTCTGCGCTGCAGGTGGATTATGCGTTTACGGATTTGGCGGCGCAGGAGAATACGTATTCGCATATTATTTCTTTGTTGTTGAATTTGAAGGGGAGGAAGTAGGAGTTCAGATATCAAACGAGAAACCCAATAAGGGTCCGCCCATCATTTTTTCGGTTCTGCCCCAATATGGGGTCACGAATGACATCCAAACTAGGCTGATTCTTAAATCTTTTGAAAAGCCAAAAAAACAATACTATGTGGAGGCAATTTTAATGTTCCTGCCTTGACTTTCTCTCCTTTTAAAGTTGGTACATTATCCTCATCAGTTAATTTAAGCTCTTGACCATTTAGTTTGACTTTTTTAGTCAATAACTCATCTGCGGTAAGCATATATTGCGAGGCACTTTTTGGGAGAACTACCGTTGCTTCCGTTTCATTCGTATTCAAAATTAAGAGCGTTCTTCCATTCGATTTACCTTTTAAATTATGGGCAAATACATCTACTCCCGGAGTCAAACTTCCAGCCTCATATACATCAGTACCCATTAATTTATTCCACAACAAAGCTACCCAATAATTTGGTCTTGGATTGTGGGTATCATGGTCGAGCAAGGCATACTCGCTGCGGGCGAGGGTATTGTGCATCACTACTTGAACGCCTTTTTTCGCCAAACGACCCAATTGTTCCAAATAGCGAAAATTATCTATATACATCGCTGCAAGAGGATTTCCACCACAAGCGGCTTCGGCCGTTTCTGTCAGCCAAATAGGTGCATTTGGAACATATTTGTCTCTTGTCGTCTCATAAAACGCCAATCCTTTTTCGGTTTTACTAAGCCATTCCGCACTTAAAGCATTTTCTGGTTTTTGCCCACCACCACATCGCTTAGAAACCGTTCCGTAATAATGATAGGTAAAAACATCAAACGTCGGTTTTGGCGTTTGATTTAGCAGTTCGTCAATCCCCAAGTCAATACTCTTGGGTGGAAGTATGCCCCCTTCGCCAGTAGAACCGGGTCCAATAATTTTCATATTGGGCGCAATCTTTGATGCCAAATTTTTAAATGCCGCCAAGTCATTGGCAAAATTAATGCCCTTGTATTCTTTTGAAACATCGCCATGGTAAGCATGAGATGGCTCATTGAACAGTTCGGCCGCAGCAATTTCGCCTTGTAAAGAATGTGTATAATCTAAAAGTGCTTTTACTTGCTCTGGCTTCCAATTGCCTTTTTCATCGTGCATACCTTCGCTCATCGGGAAAGAACTGACCAGTTTGCCATCTACCGCTTTGCAGAAATCTACCACACCTTTCCATTGCTGGCGCGTAAGAATATTCTTGAAGCCGACTGGAGCATTGGCCAATTTTGGTTCATCATTATCTTGAAAATAAAGCGCATTAGCCCAAGTACCACTCACGCGCACATAAGTTGGGCCTAATGCTGAAGCAAGATTGCGTAGTTTTTGTTCATAGAGATTTATAGGTTCTATTTTCCATTTCAATGCCTCAATGCCTTTTTTGTCCGAGTGTTTTCTCACCGAATCAATTAATTCATAAGGAATCCAGAAATCACCACCAATCACTTCGCACATTTCTACATTAAATGATTGAAATCGCTCATCTACTTTCCCAATGTGCTTCATTTGCTTCAAATTGATGCTGCTGTTACCAATGACAGTCTGGCTACCTTCAACTTCATTTGGAAGTGGAATCGTCGTCACTTCAAAAGGCTCTGGCTTGGGCGGTTTTGGCAATTTTGGAGTAACTGAATAGTTTTTAGGCGTATTTAGTCCCGAGCCGTTATTCTGCGACAATCCGATAAAAGGTAGCAATAATGTGAAAAACATTGCCACCAAATGAGTATTAGGTTTAAAATGCTTCTTGTTCATTTTTATTAAAATTTAGAATGCTTTTTAATGCACAACAACCCGAACTCTATCCAAATTTTGAATGCGTGTAAATGCAGTCTTGGCATCTCCTTCTCTTTGCGAAGCGACCCTTATTGTTGGAAAAAAAGTACCCTTTTGGGTGAATGTCTGTTTTACTTTCACTTCGGCTGTTGTGCTGTTTTTCGTCACGATTTTTCCTGATGTACTAAATTTACCAGAGCCATCAAAATCAAAATCGGCAGCAATTATTTTACCTGAATTGGTCGGCACATCAACAGTTGCAATAAAGGTCAATGTCTTACCTTGCTTAATATCAGCCCGTTTGCTGCCCTTTATTGTCAAATCAACAACGGGTTGTATGCCTTTTCGGTCGGTTGCCATTTTAGGAACGATTACTTGCCCGTCTTCGATTTTGTAGGCCGTAGAAGGCGATGGTGTTACGCCTTTTTCAACCCAAGCACTCAAATCACGCAAAGCTTGTTGCAATACACCCAAATAACTTACGGTGCGCGTGGGGTCTTCTTGTTTTGATAAATCTCCATGCAAGGCATGATCGGTGTACCACAATCTGAAATTATCGTCCGTTTTTTCACCCAAATTCGCTTTGACTTTTTCTCGGTAAAAATCGCCCTGCCAAGCAAATGCTTCTCTATCCCATAGCGAACAAACCAAAATCATTTTGCCGTTGAACTTTCCTGTGGGCAAAACTCCTGCCGCCCCTCTAGTGAACAAAGGACCTAAAATCATAGGGCGTTGCGGGTAAATCGGCTTGCCTTCAGTGTCTCGAAACTGGTCCCAAACTTTATATTCTTTACCAGGGACTTGGTGACGGTGATAGGTTTGCATCGCTAAAAAGTTGGAATTATCTATAAAAACGGTATCGCCAACTTTGATTTTCGCTAATACCGCGGGGTCAACAGGACCAAAAACAATTTTATCCCCTTCTAACTTGGCCAATTGAATCGTTTTGCCCATTGCCGCCCCCGATTTTATGACAAGGTCGCCGCCCATAAAATTAATATTGGGCATTAAATCTTCTAATTGATATGCCACAGGCATTGCCCCTTCCGTGCCACCCATGCTTTTCCAAGCCAAATCTGCCGAACCACGCTCCCCTTCAGTAATGGGTTCTTTTAAGCCTATTTTTACGGCTTCATCAATAGCAATAATCGCTTTTATTGTACTCGTTTTTTGAAGGCGGGCTTTCAAAAGTGATTCGGTAGGATTGGCACCTAAGTGGCCTTTCACTTTCCAAAAATCGTCGAAATATTTGCGGTCTGCCATTGTAACGCCTTGATAAAGCGCAATAAAGCCATGAATACCCATTGTTTTGTAGCCAAACCACGATTGTGGTGGAAAGCCCAGTTTTGTCGCTTCGGTCAAGGCTTGTTTTTCCTCTTCGTTTAGCCCTGAATACATATCGCCACTGCCCCCTGCATCCATTGCATCAATGATTTGTGGAAATTTATCATTCAATATGCGCATCGCATTCATCCGCACCGAAAACACATTGGGAATTGCCATCGGCGACCCCAAAACATACGGCACAGCTCCGTCCCATACCCCCTCAGTATTTTCGATGCCCCCGACGGTGCGATATGCCCCGCCGCTACCACCGAAGCAATAGCCATAAGTGCGGTGCGTACCAAAAATATGATTGGCTATAACTTTTGAAAATTGTGCTGATGCTGCATTTGCCCGATATGCCCCCACAGAAGGGTCAGAACTTGGACTTGGCTTCGCAAAATCTACTTTTCCACCGCCATTCGTTTCAATAAAATAGGCCCCACTGCTGATAGAAAAACCAATTTTATCATCTTCACCTTTTGCTCCTTGCGAGAGGTTTTCGTTATCCGGAAAAGGCGTGATGTATTGAAAAAACCTCCCTTGATATTGCTCTTTTGAAGGAAAATACAAAGAAAAACGGGTATTCGTCCCCTCAAAACCGCCATGAACATAGCGATGTTTAACGGGGGTTTCCCGCCATTCATCTACGTCAATAAATGGTGCTTTGAAAAGGGTATCTTTTATTGAAAAAGACTTTGCCAACACTGCACTTTGCGAAGGCAAGGTATTTTGCGCCTTTATGAAGGGTATATAAAATAAGGTTAAAGCGAAAATGGCTTGTTTCAGTAGCAATATTGTTCCTTTTTCCATTTTTTCCACCTTGTTTGATTTTTAAAATTTTGAGCTATGCCTGTTTTCGGCATTAAATTACCCGAATGCAAAGGTATGGAAAACCCCCTTATTGTATCTTTTTTTATACAATAACTTTTGTGAAAAAAATTCATTGGCTTTTTACAGGCGAATACGTGGGTTGTTCAGGGAAGGCTTTTTAATTTTTCAATTTTTTTACCTTTATCTTTGTGGAGTTTTTCATAAAAACAAGGCGTGCCTATCATTCATTTGGGCTGTGATAGACCGAATCAATAGCTTTAAATAATTTAAAAATTTGAGCATAACAAATGTTACCTCAATAAAATAAGGTGAATGCAGATGGATGTTTTAAAAGATAAAAACTATGTCAATCAATCTTCAATTGAGTGTGTGATTTTTGGATATGAAGATAAGACCCTCAAAGTATTGGTTTCAAAACTGAATTTTAAAGGTGACTTTTATGCTTTACAAGGCGGATTCATCCTTCAAGAGGAAGATGTAGATGAGGCTGCGAAACGGATTTTGGAAGAAAGGACGGGTATAAAAGGTATTTATTTGGAGCAGTTCAAGGTATTTGGCAAAGCAGATAGAAAGCGCAAAACTTTTATAGACAAACTCATCGAAGCCAATTATTTAGAACAAGGCGAAGAAATAACCTCCAGCTTTAGCTATCAATGGTTTACAAGTCGTTTTATCTCTATTGGGTATTATGCTTTGGTGGATATAAAAAAAGTAAGTCCGACACTCACAGAGCTTGACACATCTATTGAATGGTGCGATATACATGACATACCCGATTTGATTATGGATTATAATGACATTTTTGAAGCGGCGTTGACATCTTTAAAAGAAGATATTGACCAAAAATTGAACGCTTTTAATCTGTTACCAGAAAAATTTACAATAAACGAGGTGCAAGAAATTTATGAAACGATTTTTGAAAAAACCTACGTCCGCACGAATTTCCAAAAGAAGATTTTAGAAATGAACGTCTTAGAACGGCTTGAAAAGAAATATACCGGGGCTAAAAATAAAGCCCCGTATCTGTACAAATTGAGGGAATTAAAATACTGATGGGGAAAATCAAGAAACAAAGACAGAATTAAAAAAAATAATAGCCCAATTACCCTTTTTTGCATGGATACAACGGGGTAAAAAATGTCGAAAATCAGTAGGTCCTCCCTAAATTAGCTGAGTTTTAACTGGGAATTTTCCCATTCACCTGACACTGATTGTAAACACTCACATCCTAACCATGCAAAAACTAGGTACACTGCTGCTCTTGGCGCTCATTTCTACGGCGCTTTCAGGGCAATCCAATCTTTTGCTGCGCCATCCAGCGATCAACAACGATGGTTCTCAAGTTTCGTTTTCCTTCCAGGGCGACATCTGGACGGTGCCCTCCAGTGGCGGAAAAGCGACCCGACTCACCATTCACGAAGCCTACGAAGGTACGCCAGTGTACAGCCCCGATGGCAAAAAAATTGCTTTTTCGGGCGCACGGTATGGCAACAATGACGTGTTTGTGATGCCTTCCGAAGGTGGCAATCCCAAGCGGCTGACCTTTCATTCGGCGGGCGACAACGTGATGAGCTGGGCTTCGAATAGCCAAATTGTATTCAGTACTGGCCGGGAATTTCGGCAAATCGGTGGCCATCCAGAAGTGTATGGCATCAATGCCGCAGGCGGCACCGAATCCCGCTTGTTGGACGCTGAAGCGTATGACCCTACGTACTCTCCCGATGGCCGTTTCATCGCCCTGGTGCGGGGAAGCATCAACCCCGTTTTCCGCGAGGACTACAAAGGCAGCGCCAACCGCGAAATCTGGATTTACGACACCAAAAACAAGAAGTACAACAAGTTGCCTTTGTTTGACACCAACGACATCCTGCCACGCTGGGGCAACAACCGCACCTTGTACTTCCTGAGCTCCACCACGGGCACTTACAACTTGTACCGGATCAACATCAACGAAAATGGCCAGGCCCAGGGTAGCCCTGAGCAATTGACCACTTTTAAAGATGAAGCCATCCGCCATTTCAGCATTTCAACGGACGGGTCTACCATCGTTTTTGAAAAGGACATGAACTTGTACCTAATGAAGGCGGGCAAGGGCAATGGCAGCAAAATCAACGTCCAAATCGCCGCCGACGAGCGTTTTGACCCTAGCGAAATGAAAACCCAAAGTACGGGTGGCAGTGAGTTGGCCATTTCTCCCAATGGAAAATTGATCGCATATGCCATTCGTGGAGAGGTGTTCATCAAAGAAGCGGACAAGGAAAAAACGCGCAGTGTCAATGTCTCAGAACATCCCAATCG
>JAIXOO010000361.1 GCA_027486765.1 Saprospiraceae bacterium | reverse complement strand
GTTGCATCCAGGCAAAAGAGCCAAAGAGTGCGGCAGCGTAGCACAAGTCACCCAACAAAGTACCCTTCAAAAAAGGAAGCCCTGCTGCGTAACAAGTCATTAAACCCCCAAAGTTTTGAGCGTAAGTGGTACTACCGATCCAGCAGCTGAAATTGGTGACCAAAAAGAAGATCCCGGCCGAGCCGAGCGCACCAACAGCTACGCGTGGCAAGTTGACTTTTTTGAAAATCAACAAACCCAGCAGGGCAATCAGCACATAGCTGCCATACTGCCAATAAAAACCACCATAAAACCAGGTAAACTCAGGATAGTACTGCGCGTAAATGACATTGTTGATGAACAAGTCGCTCAACCAGGTGGCAGCAATGGGAATCAAAATGGCTTGCCACTTCTTTTGGAAATGCGCTGCACCAAAAAGGGCGATGGCCCCGAGTGGCGAAAAATTGAGCATGTGCGGAATCATCCGACTGAATGCTGCCAATAAAATCATGGCGGCGAGAACGCCAAAACGTAGAGACAGTTTGGAATTGTTAGAATGCATTACAATTGACTTTAAGCTTTATACCGCGAAAGCATCGTCTAGAGCTCATTTGAATGAGCTCTTAGCGGAAAAGGCAGGTCTCCTGACTTGTAACATTTTCAACGTCCTTCCCACCTTACGGCAGTGGACATTCTCGGATGAAAACTTGGTTGTTACTTACAGTTGCGCGACAGCTCGTGATTTGCACACGATTCCCTTTTTATTTACTACGTCGCAAATACAGCGTAGTAAAACCTATCCCGGTTGATGAAGCAATGTGGAAAAGAACGTTATCGAGGGCAAGTTTACGGGTTTTGTGGCAATAAATCGGGATTAGAGATGAATTTTTAAATCAACATTATTCCAGGGCTCGAAGGAACTAACCCTCGAACCCTGGAACTAGGAACCCTGGAACTTTGGAACCTTTTAAAATAAATCATTCGCTGGCCAAGCCGGTATCCCATTGACCACATCCCACATCAGCTTGTCCATGTCGCCGAAGAATGCAGCGGCATCACTTTTGCCATTGGTGAAAAATACCCAGCTCAAGCCATTGCCGGCTCTCACCATTACTGTACCCGTACCGGGCAAACTACCTGAGTGGAAGTAGTTGCTGCCATTGGTTTGCCAGCCTTTAGCGTAACTGCTCACGGCACTTTTGGTCACCATGGTATTGAAGGCTGCCGCGCCAAGGATATCCGGTTTGGTAGCAAAACCATCTACTCGGACCAATAAACGCAAGAAATCTACTGGAGAAGCAATCCAACCACCGTGGGCATCCATACGTGCTACTTTCATGCCGTAGGGGTCGCCGCCACCGAGGTCGTGGTACACCACTTCATTGTGGCGTTTTTGCGCTTTGGTATCGCCACCGATGTGCATGTCATCAACTCCACAAGGGGCCAGGATGCTAGTTTTGACATAAGTTTGGTAAGCCTGTCCGGTAACTTTTTCGATGATGCGGCCCAGTATGCAGAAGCCAAAGTTGGAATAGGCGTACTTGGTGCCAGGAACATGGCTGGGATCCCGCTGGGCCAAAATGGTCGTGATCAGTTGCGCCTGGGTCATGCCATCGTTGGAGAACATGGGGTCGCCCACGCCGTCGTCGTTGTTGTTGTCCCAGTTGGTGCCACCAGCGGTGTGCTCTAATAGGTGTTGCACGGTGATTTGGGTTTCCCAGTTGCTGAGGGTTTGGCCATAAGCGAAGCCCAGGATGCTGCCGTTGCCAAATACCTTATCGCTGAGTTTGAGTTTGTTTTGCTCCACCAACTTCATGATGGCTACACCCGTCAGTGGTTTGGACACACTGGCCACCCGGAAGAGGTCGGTTGGGCTGACAAGCTCGCCAGTGCTCTTATCGGCAAAACCATAACCTTTGGCAAAAATCAGACGGCCATCTTTGACAATCCCGACGCCAGCGCCAGGCAAACAATACTTGCTGATGTAGGCACCGATGGTGTTGTCGATGTGTTGGATGCCCGCGATGCTGATGCTTTCAGGTGTTTTTTCCCAAATGGCTACAAAACGAGCGGAGGGACCATCACTGTAACCATTCACCAGTATGGGCTTGTAACCCTGGTAAAAATGATTGTCAAATTCAGTCTGGTAGTTTTTGGAATCCATCCGATGGCGGGCCGACCAGGCTGGGCCACCTACTTTTTCAAAAATACAGGCATAATAATCCGTAGCACCCTGGTTGTAGCCACTGACATGGGTTGGGCGGTAACCATTTTGGGTATTGGTGTTGAACTCTTGTTGGTACTGTGCCGCAGTCAGGTTGTGGCGGGCAATCAGCGCTGGACCAGTCGTTTTTTCCCATACGGCTACAAACTGGATCGAATTGCCTACTCCAAAACCTTCAACCTGCTTGATGCGGTAACCGTTTTGGCTCTGGGTAGTGTATTCCTGTTGGTACTGAGCAGCACTTATCCCGTGGCGGGCAATTTGAATCGCAGCGTTTTTCTCCCAAATCGCTGAGTAAAAAGCGGCACCATTGAGGCCGCAGCCATCTACCCAAGTCAGGCGATAACCTTGCTGGGCGTACGTAGTGAATTTTTGTTGGTAATCCGCAGCACTCATGCCGTGGTGGGTCACCAAGGCTGGCCCAGCCACTTTTTCAAACAGGGCAGCGTAAAAGATGCTGTTGCCTGCACTGTAGCAACTTACTTGTTTGGGCCGATAGCCCTGTTGGGTGTAGGTGTTGTAAAATTGTTGGTACTGTGCGGCGCTGAGGTTGTGGCGGGCCACCCAGGGGTTGGCTGCGCTCAAAACGGTACTGGTACAAAAACAAATCAAAAGGAACAACATTTTTCCAAAATGGAATCTGATTGGACTGAACATGGAATAAGGTTTTTAAGGAGTTTTGAAAAATATTTTCAGTGTTCGTGAGTAGGTGTATTTGGAAAAAGAGTTGGTTCCGAGATGAGAGGATTTTCACATTTCTTTAACAAAAGAATAATGAACCTGCACTTTTAGATAGGGTATAAAAAAACAAGGCTGTACCCCGCCACAATGGACTGAATACAGCACTTACTCTTGTTAGTAGGACGCCTTGTGAAATGGCTGACTAGCGTTTGGCCTGAATGGACCTTAGTAAAAATAAAAGGGTTTCTTAAAGAGGATTAAAAAGGGCTAGACCAGTGATGTCGCCACAATGAAGGGCGGATTCCAGTAAAAAACGCGGGGGGACGCGAAATGTAGATCATCAGGGAAAATGTCCAATGATCTGCATTTCTAGCGGCGAGCACCCTTGGGTGCAGTATTCATAGCGGTAATTATACCAGCCCCAGCGACAAAAGCGGCAAAGGTTACGATAAGTACTAGCATGACCAACCAGTTTTTTTGTTGTGTGTTCGTGATTAAATGATGTTGCATTCCATTAAGGGGTTTAAATGGATGCTCACGGGATAAAAAACTGATATGTATTGTGGGACCTATGGGAGGCGAAAAAACCGTTATGATTTTCTCGTGACGCTAAATTGAGAAAAGTTTTTGAAATAACTAGCACAACTTTCAAAACTTTTTTAAAAATTAACACATTCCTTGAATGAATGGAAATGAATCGTAATTTTTGCAACTTTGTTGCATAAAATCTCAAGATATGAAAGTTCTTTTTGCTGTAATTTTATTGTTTGGTGGTGTTTTTTCCTCAGCACTCCAGGCACAGAGTTTGGGCTGGCAAGCTTTTGCCCAGGTAAAATCAGAAACCAAGTTTTTCAAAAATGAAGGGGTATACGTGGTTACTCCAAAATTTGATGAAAAAATTAAATCCCTGGAGGGCATGTACTTCAGCCTACGGGGTTATTACATTCCGACCGAAGTACATTCCGACAAATGGATCGTGATGTCGAAGGTGCCCATGTCGCAATGTTTCTTTTGTGGTGGGGCTGGTCCCGAGTCGATTGCGATGATCAATTTTAAAGGAAAGGCCCCAAAGTTCAAAACCGATCAAATCATTACCGTTCGGGGTAAATTGCGGCTGAATGACTCCAACCTGGACGAACTCAACTTTATTTTGGATGATGCTGAATTGGTCGCAGGGCCGAGTAAGGGGCGATAAAAAAATAAATGTTCATTTTGCCAGAGGATTAGATAAGTAAACGGTTCAATTTAAGTGTCTTATCTAATCCTCTAGCTCAGGAAAAATGAACATTTATTTTTGCCCCACTACTAAGTAACGATTGAGTTCTTTAGTATAAAACCTAAACTGCTTATGTTTGCAATCGATCGAGTAAAAAAAATGTTGAGCTGCTCAGTGCTGTTTTTGACCTGTCATTTGTTGCTGGCGCAAAGTTCCGCGTGGGAAAATTTTGCCCGGGTGAAGTTTAGCTCCAAATACCAGGCAGATTATGGGATGAACATCCAGGTTCCTCAATTTGATTGGACCATTCGATTATTGGAAGGAAAAGAAGTGACCTTGAAAGGGTATTTTGTACCCACCGATTTACAGACTCCTCGTTCCATCATCCTGTCGCGGGTACCCAATTCCAGTTGTTTTTTTTGTGGGGGGGCTGGCCCGGAAACGGTCGCTAGAATCAACTTCAAACAAGCCATTCACAAGTTGAAAACCGACGAAATTCTCAAAGTAAAAGGCAAGCTCAGACTCAACGATAGTGATCACCGCGAAATGAGTTTTATCCTGGAAGACGCTGAGATCGTAGAAAAATAATCGTTACAATTCCAACTCACCCGTAGCAAGTACATCCCAGGTATGATCGGCTAGTAGTTTGATGGTGGCTACAAATTCATAGGGCGCTTTGCGGCCCCATTCGCCGGGTGATATCATCGACATGACATCTTTGCCATTGTCACGGCGGTACAAGTGGTAAATTTTGCCAATGATGGGCCCGAAATTCATTTCGGCCAGGTAGATGCGCTCAGAAATGGAAACACGGTTTTGGATGGCTTTGGCTTGAGATGCAAGCAGCTCAATTTGTTGACGGATTTGGTCGAGGTCCATCTCCGTTTGTTCGTACATGGCGGTGACTGCCCGCCCTTTAACTTTGCCTTTATCAATGGGCTTGATGTTCACCCCACCCCGCGTATGGGCATAGGGCAACAAGTGTGGATTTTCGGCAATTTTATCCTTATCAATTGGATTGATGAATTCCTCTTTCTGATGCTCAGACATGTTTGTAAAATTGAAACTACAAAATTAAGGCTTTAGAACAGAAGAGGAACAAAAAAGTTCCAGGGTTCCTGGGTTCCAAAGTTCCAGGGTTAGCCTAACCTTGGAACTTTGGAACCCAGGAACCCTGGAACTTTGGAACCCAGGAACCCAGGAACCCTGGAACTTGGAGCTTACTTCAGTCTGAAAGTACCTTTGCCAGAAAGGTAACCTTTGTTGTATACTTCCACCTTGTAATCACCTTCTTCAAAAGGTGCACCGGGTGCAATTGAAGCACAAACTTTAGATTCACCTTTGTTGTAGCTGGTCGACTTAGCTTTAGAGAAAGGTACAGCGTCGCCAGAACCACTGGTGAAAGAACCTTCGGAAGCCAACGTTTCACCCTTTGGAGTGATGACACGAACGTGGAATACTTCCTGACCTACTTCCGCATTGTCATTTGGAATGATCTCGAAGCAAATATCCACTTGGTTTACTTTTTTGGCGCTATTGCTCTTGCTAGGTTTTTTCTGATCTTTGGTGATCAAACCAGTAGCGTCTACTTCCTGAACCTTGATGGCGGAAGCGGCCGTTACTTTTTTAGCCAAATCCTCTTTGGTCTTTTCCAAATCCGCCTTTGCCGTTTCCAAAGAAGATTTTTCAGTACTCAGCTGAGTAGTGGTAGCCTTTTCAGCTTCGAGAGAGGTTGCCAGTTGCGTTTTTTCCTCACCCAAACGAGATACATCCCCTTTCAAGGTTTCGTTTTCTCCGCGCAGGGTGTTCACTTCAGCAAGCAGTTGGTTGATGCGGCCTTGCAAGTTGGCCACTTCAGCACGTGCTTTACCCAAGCTACCTTTGTCCTTCAGCAATGTTTCGATTCTGGATTTAGAAGCATCCAGTTCTTGTTTTTGTTGGTCGATCAATGAATTCAGTTCTTCATTGGTGCCACGCATACCTTCCAACTCCGACAAAGCAGAATAATACTGCTTGTTGAGTTCCTCTTTCAATTTGGTAGTCTCGTCCAGGTCCGCAGTCAATTCAGTGTTCTGCGTTTTGAGCTGGCTGCGGTTGTAAATCATGTAACCGTTGATGCCCAAGAGAACTACAATTACCGCAACAGCGGCAATAAGGAGTGTGCTTTTAGAATTGTTTCCAGATGTGGTTGACATAGTTTTTTGGTTTTTTGTTTAAAAAAGCTTTGGGGAATACAAAGAGCAAACAATTAATAAGAAAAAAAGGAACTGTTTTCAATACTTTTTTGTATTCCAGAAAAAGCAATTGCACAACGACCCGAAGTTTGCTAATATTGTCTACTCAAATACAAAATTGGATATGCTGGAACAAATCGATATTGCCAATGTCCTATTTTTAGACATCGAAACGGTAAGTGTAACCCACACATATGCTGAGCTTTCGGAAGATTTTCAACACCTTTGGAAGGGGAAAAGTAGCTCCCTATTCAAAACCGAGGCGGATGCAACTGAGGAGGAACTGAACGCGACCTACCGCGACCGCGCAGCCATTTATGCCGAGTTTGGTAAAATCATGTGCATTTCGGTCGGGGTGGTTTATCGAGACAAGGATGACAAACGACTCAAAGTGCGTTTGAAATCTTTTGCCGGACACGACGAAGCGCAGTTGTTGAAAGATTTTTCGGAACTTATGGCTCAGCATTATCCCAGCCCCGGCAAACATTTCATCTGCGGCCACAACATCAAAGAGTTTGATATCCCTTACCTCTGTCGGCGTATGGTGGTACACCAAATGCCCTTCCCCAAACTTTTAGACCTGGAAGGAAAAAAACCCTGGGAAACCCTCCATCTGTTGGATACCATGGAAATGTGGAAATTTGGCGATCGCAAAAATTACACTTCCTTGAAGGTACTTGCCGCCTTACTCAATTTCCCTTCACCAAAGGACGATATTGACGGAAGCCAGGTTGGACGCGTGTATTGGGATGAAAATGATGTAGACCGAATCTCGTTTTATTGCGAGAAGGACGTACTGGCTACAATTCAACTTTTCTTGCGCTTTCGGCGGGCACCCATCTTGGAAGAAGACCAGGTTTCGCACGTCAGATGATCGCAACCGATGAAAACATAAACTAGATTTGCAATATTCAAAAAATAAGTATATCTTTGACAAATCTAATCATTGAGGTAAACCTACCTGCACAAATTCTCCACTTCACTTACCGTTTCCTAAAGGGATGCTACCGTTCCCTGATATTTCCTGCCGTTGCCTAAACGAAGCTTGCTACTCTGAGCTTCGGTTATATCTTTGTTTCAGTTTTCTCATAGTATGTTTAATTCTCCTACACTCTCTATGCTGGGTGTAGGTTTTTTTTTGCCTTTTTTTTCAGGTTTTCTGCACAATTTCGATTCTACTGAAATTATTCCTGCACCATACCTACCGCTTTCTAAGTTTAAACAACCACTCAGCACCATTCAATGGCATAGCCTAATTGGAACACACTTTGTAACTATTCTCATTCTATCTTTGAGACGTAGTTTTCTCATAGTATGTTGTCCGGCTCCCGCATCGGTAATTCCTTGATGCGGGAGTCTCTTTTTTTACCCTCCCCTAGGAACGAAAAATAGCTTCGCTAAATGGTGGCATTTATTTCTTTCTCGTTCCTTATTGTCGCTGTTGTTTCAGAATGATTTCAAATTTTTGTTCCAGGCGGTAGCCATTTTCATCCACCAAAGTAAGTGTGTGTTTACCTGCGGGAGGCTCTAGGGCAAACTGGTGAAAGGTTTGGGTTGTGCCGACAAAATCCTGATCGATGTGCCAATGAATTTTGGCATCGGCCCGGCGGTGGGCTACTTGAAAAATAGTCTTGGACTTGCTCCCGTCCAAATCAATTGGGACAAATATTCGACTGAGGTGGCGGGGATAGATCAACTGCATTGGGCTGGCTTCATTGCCAACTACCGACTGGCAGTCGGGGTGAAAAGGAGGAAGTGAAGCGTATTCAGGGTGTCGTTGACGATAATAAAACTCTTCAAGGGGCGGCAATATTAACCAAGGGCGATGAACAATTTGGTTGGGCAGATAACATTGTGCATTAACTTGATACGCTTCGGTTTGATCGAGGTGAATCAATTGATGGAAACGACAAACCGGACTATTTAAAGCTTTTTTGGGCACCCTGGAAGTATCGATGGGACAGTGTTGCCCAGCCCGAAATCCAGTTTCCCGGCAAGTCTCTACTTTAGCCAAATCGTCATAAGGTGTATCAAACCAGGAAGTAGGGGGTAACAAACCAAAAGTTTCAAATAAAATCGGAGCAGCAGCCAAAGTCCCCACCAAACCCGGGCGCCCTTCTCCATCGGCATTGCCTGCCCAAACCCCTACCACGTATTCAGGGGTGACTCCAACCGCCCAGGCGTCGCGAAAGCCAAAACTAGTCCCCGTTTTCCAGGCTACTCGTCTGCTGGTACTGAATTGTTGCCATTCCCCCTCGGCGCCGGGGCGTTGTACCTCCTGCATGGCTTCAAAAGCCGCCCAAATGCTACCCGCCGACAAAACCTCAGGATTGATACTCAAATCCTGGAGTTTTGGAACGATCTGAGCCGGAAGGGGAAGATAGGAGAGCGCTCGATAATCGCTGGGGTCGTAACGACCACTGTAGCGCGGGAAATGCCTCAAGACCCTAGCCATAGAGGAATACATGCCGCAAAGGTCCCACAATTTGGTTTCCGCACCACCCAAAATCAAGGACAATCCATAATGACCAGGAGCTTGAGTCAAGGTACTCATCCCCAATTTTTTAAGCTGAAAATGAAAGCGGTCATAATCGTATTGGCGGAGCAAGTCCACAAAAGGAATGTTTAGGGATCGTGCCAGAGCCTCACTCGCTGGCACGAGGCCATCGTAGCCTTCCTGAAAGTTCTCGGGGCGATAACCATTGATGTTCATGGGTACATCGGGCAATAGGCTGTTGGGCAAAATAAGGCCATCCTGAAGTGCTAAGCCGTACAAAAAGGGCTTGAGGATGCTCCCACTGCTGCGGGGCGCAGTGATGACGTCGACCTGTTCACCATGTTCAGCACCGGCCAGCGGAGCATTCCCGACATAGGCCAAGACTTCGCCGCTGCGAACATCTGCCACCAAAATGGCTAGATTGTGAATCTGGCTGAATTTCAACAATTGTTGATGCCGCTGGGCCAAATCCATCACCCGCTCTTGCAATCCAAGTTGAATGCTGCTGCGGATGCGCAGACGACCTTTTTCGCGGGCAACCCGATCCAGCAAATGGGGCGCCAAGCGGGGGAGGGGATGGGGCGCTTCGGGCAATTCCTCCGATTTGGCCAACTCACAAGTCGTTTTATCGATGATGCCTTTGGTCGCAAGTCGATCCAGGAGTTTGTTGCGTTTGTTGAGCAGCGCAATCCGGTTGCGGCCAGGGTGAATCAGCGCCGGGCTATTGGGCAAAACGGCGAGGAGCGCCCCTTCCGCCCAGGAGAGTAAAGCTGGTGTCTTGCCAAAGTAGCGCCAGGCTGCCGCCTCAATTCCGACTACATTGCCTCCAAACGGTGCATTGGCTGCATAAAAACGCAAGATTCGGGCTTTAGAATACCCAAACTCCAAACGAGTGGCCAAAATGGCCTCCATCATTTTTTGGGGAATGCTTCGCGCTGGATTTCTTTTGGCCATTCTGATCACTTGCATGCTGATGGTGCTTCCGCCACTTACAATACGACCCTGACTCAGGTTTTGAAATACGGCCCGCAAAAGCGCAAAAGGATCAACTCCCTGATGATGGTAAAAATTTTGATCTTCGAACTCAATCAGGGACTTAACGTACACTTCAGGGATGCTATCCGGCTCCGGAAAACGCCACTGACCATCAGCGGCAATTCGCGCCGAAAGCAGCTCAAAATGAACATCTTCCACCACTTGGCTCACTGGAGCATCAAAAAGTGGGTAGGGTAAACAGAAAATATACCAAAAGATGAAAATAAATCCAGTGCCTAGGGCAATGCCGAGAGGTTTTACTTGCTGATAGTTGATTAAGAGCGACTTAATGAGCTGTAGCCGCTCCATGAATTCAGCAAAATCGGGCCGAAAAACACGCGTAATAAATGTTTTTATTCGATTCATAACCCTGCAAATTAG
The DNA here is from genome assembly GCA_027486765.1 of Saprospiraceae bacterium. Taxonomy (GTDB): domain Bacteria; phylum Bacteroidota; class Bacteroidia; order Chitinophagales; family Saprospiraceae; genus Haliscomenobacter. The sequence goes on along the minus strand of JAIXOO010000361.1, from coordinate 10,066 downwards.
AGGTTTTTTAGTTTTTTTTTTCCTGCCCCTTGAATTATTGGTATACATTACCTTAAATTTGAGATGGATTTGTTCGCCTTTAAGTTTAGCTGATTTGATTGAGTGTGTTTTTTGACTTCACTTCCATTGCTTCACTTAGCGGCTTTACATCATCAAAATCAGTTGTTTTTGTTTTTAATCCATAATTATTTCATTCCTTTATTTTTTTCAAATGAACATTTTTGTTGCAAAACTCAATTTCGGGACATCTAGTGAAGACCTGAGAGAAGCATTCGAAGCTTTTGGGGAAGTTGATTCCGCAAAAGTTATCATGGACCACGACACTGGCAAATCCAGAGGCTTTGGCTTCGTTGAAATGCCTAACGACGACGAGGCGCAAGCCGCTATTGATGCATTGAATGAAACTGACTTTGACGGAAACACGATAGTAGTAAAGAAAGCCGAACCACGTGAAGGTGGTGGCGGTGGTAGAGGTGGCTTTGGTGGCGGCGGCGGCGGCAACCGTGGTGGCGGTGGCTACGGCGGTGGCGGCGGCAATCGTGGTGGCGGTGGCTACGGCGGTGGTGGCGGCGGCAATCGTGGTGGCGGTGGCTACGGCGGTGGCGGTGGCTACGGCGGCGGTGGCGGCGGCAACCGTGGTGGCGGTGGCTACGGCGGTGGCGGCAATCGTGGTGGTGGTGGTTACGGCGGTGGTCGTGACGGCGGCTACGGCGGCGGTCGTGACGGCGGCGGTTACCGTGACAAAGGCGGCAGTGGCGGTAGCTACGGCGGCGGAAGTTTCGGCGGCGGCGGTTACCGTGACAACAAAGGTAGCGACTACGGCACCAATGACCGTTACAAAGATGAAGACGATCGGTATTAATCGATCAACACTACTCGTGTAAGGATAAAAAATGCGGGCATCTCTTTGATCAGAGGTGCCCGTATTTTGTTTTTTGTCCACGTGAGTTGGATATTGGGATTGGGCTCGTTTAAGTTTTCGAATTTTCTTGTGGACAAAATGCTGAATGTTAATCTTGTAGTTTATGAAATTCTCCTATTTTGACAAATTTTGGAAAGTGTTCACCCATAACGTAAATACTGCCCTGGAAAGAAAAGTGCGGGCAACCTTTCATCTGTTTTTTGACTGGATGGTCATTATTGCAAAAATATTTGGTTTGGTACTCATCGTGGTGTTGATCCGCAACATCAATTTCGAAATGCGAAAAGATGCCTATTCCATTCAAACCTTCCATGTTCCCAAACATTTGGAAGAATCTGGGTTAAATGGACTGGTATTGGCCCAAAAAATCATGGACGAAGTCGCCGCAATCAAAGCGGATGTCGGAGATATAAAAAATGACTCGGTTAAATTTGACGCGGCCCTGAAACCTGAAATGGACCTTAGTGTAATGGGTGTAGGTTTTTCTACCAAAACCATATTGTATTATGCGAAACAATTATTGGGTAAAAAAGACCGCACCGTCAGTGGAGAACTGACCAACCTGGCACAGGACATGACCCTTACCCTGCGCTTTAGTGATGCCAACAAAATTGAAGTCCACAATTACACCGATTCACTTACAGTTGATAAACGAGTAGACAGATTGCTAAAAGAAGCCGCAGAGAAAGTACTGCGCTGGTCGGATCCTTACATCTTAGCCGTCTATTATTACCACCATAGTCGATTTGATGAAGCACTGGACTGCGCAAGAGCAATCCTCAAAGAACGTCCCAAAGAGGCTGCATGGGCGTATTTAGCCTGGGGTAGTATTTTGGTAAGACAACAAAATATAAATGGGGGCTTAGAAAAGTATGAAAAAGCAGTGACATTGGATTCAAAACTGGAACCAGCTTTGTCCAATCTTGGAATGACTTATTTTCATATCGGTGAATATGAAAAAGCGACCAAAGTACTTGAAAGACTATTGACCTTTGCTAAAGTGGAAACCATACGTTCAAGGACAATCAGCGCTCTCGCACAATGCTACGTTGAGCTAAAGAAATTTGCTAAAGCAGAAAAAGCCTTCGAGCAAGTAATCAAAGAATTTCCAAAGGACATATACAATTATGGCTATTACGGCAATTTTAAAATTAAGTTCAAACGCGATACTGCTGGCGCGCTGGATTTGTATAGGCAGGGGCGAGAGCAAGCTCCAGAATCGGCTGAAGGTTTTCTTTTTCTGGCAGGAAGTTTGTTTTATGAAAACCGACAAGATAGTGCCCTCAAAATGTTGTATAAAGTGTTGGAGTACGATCCCAATAATGTTTATGCCCTAAGCCAAATTGTACGGACTGAATTTGGTAAAAAGAATTTCGAAGAAAGTTTAAAAATGGCCAGAAAGAGCATTAATGTGTTTAGCAAAAACAAGCAGGAAACTCAAGAAGCGAAGTATTATTTACAATTAATGTACAACTCCGCTGCGGTGTCTCATTATAGCCAACTCCGTTACGATTCGGCAGTGTATTACGCAAAGTATTCGATAGCAGTCGACACCAATACAGCCTATCCCTACACTTCACTTGCGGAATCCTATGCATTTATGGGGCAAAAAGAAAAGTTTTACCTGAATGTCCGTAAAGCGGTAAGCAAAGGTTTTAAATACACCCCGGAAACGGTCAACCAGGAACCCTACATCCATTTTATCAATGACACGCGCTTTCGAAAAGCTGCGAATTATAAACTACTCAAAAATTGAGACTTAAGTTTGTTAAAAACATTTTTGTTTAAAAATTTTTAAAATTATTTGTTTTTTAAAACTTTTAATTTTATCTTTGTTGTGTTGCCAGCAGGTGCAGAGAGGCTTACCTACTCAACAGCTGTTGAATGTCTTACTCGCTTAAAAAAAACAACCATCATGGGCGCATCACAACCAAGATACTACACCAACCAATCCAATGAAAGCGGGCCGCGCCGTAATGGACGCCCCTCTGCTGGAATTGCAACCCACAACAATCCTGAAGACAATTACCCAAATTTGATTGACCTCGTTCGTCAAACCTGGATGGGTATTGGCAAGCTTTATGTCGCCGGAAAATATTTGGTGCACTCGATCAAGCACAATTTGTTTGAAAAGCCACGAGTGCCTTATTTTAAACTGGGTATTCTGGCGGTGGCTATGTTTCTGGTCTTTAAAGAAGACCTGCGCTTCACCCTGAATCTAAAACTACCCTCATGGTTGATCGGGCGATCTGTAGTAAGTAGCGACCAGGCTGGGGTAACCCAATTCGGAATGGCTCAATCGATTGCGCTGCCGACAACACCAAGAAGTACGGAGTCCACACGAACATCAAACCCACAGGAAGCACAAATTGATGCTTACATCAAACGTTTCCGCAAAGTAGCCGTAACCGAAATGCAACTGTATGGCGTGCCAGCCAGCATCAAAATGGCCCAGGCCCTCTTGGAGAGCCAAGCTGGTACCCTCAACGATGCTTTAGTTAGCAACAATCACTTTGGGATTCCCTTGCGCAATACACCCGTAGTTACTGCTTGGGAAAGCTGGAGAGCACATAGCCTCTATCTGCGTAATGAACATCCAGAATTGTTTAAATATGGAACAAACTACAATCGTTGGGCCAAAGCTTTGGAAAAAATGGGCTACAACCCCATGGATGATTACGCTCAACACCTCACCCAAATCATCGAGCATTATCAATTGAATAAACTAGATGCAATGGGCCTTGAGCAATGAAATTGAAAATTTTGAACCGTGCCGAATGAAGTGATTCAAGCCCCTCAAAAGCTGTTTAAAATTGCTTAAACAAGCTTCACAACTTGTCTTTCCTATCTTGCTTTCCTTATATCTAAGTGGTTTTCTCATGAATGATGGGCCGTACCGACTGAGGACGGCCCTTTTTTATAGTGTTGTAGTCATGGTTTTTTGATTTTGTTGCAGAAAAATTTCAACCTTTCAATTCCTTTCGTCGACACTCTCCTGCTATCGGGCATTTTTTTCCTTTTTTATCCAACACTTCTACTCCATCAACCATTAAACAGGTGTATTGGGCAATAAAGCAACGTAATTTTGCTCCCTTATTGCACATCAAACTGTAAACATGAAGTATTCTATTCTTATCCTGATCGCAACATTTTATACTTGTTTATTATTTGCACAAAACCCTAGTGGCAAACCAGAGGGGAAAGCTACCATTAAAGGAAAAATTGCTGGAGTATTAATCGATTCCACCAGCCGCCAACCAGTAGAGTTTGCTACGGTAATGCTGGTCGACGCGCAATCTCAAAACCAAGTAGATGGATTGACCACCGATGAAAAAGGAGAATTCAAATTCATTGAAATAGGATTGGGGAAGTACCAGTTGGTCGTTTCATTTATTGGGTACAAAAACAAGACCATTTCCAATCTCACGTTGAGCCCGGAGAAGCCGGATTTGAATATGAATACCATTAACCTTATACCAGACAGTTACGTACTGGAAGGGGTAGAAATAGTGGGACAGGCCTCCATTGTCGAAAACAAGATCGATAAATTGGTCTACAATGCAGAAAAAGACGTGTCCACTGCTGGGGGGGATGCCTCCGATGTATTGTCCAGGGTTCCTATGCTTTCAGTGGATGTAAACGGCGGGGTCAGTCTGCGTGGATCGAGCAACATTCAAATTCTGATTAACGGACGCCCATCGGCCATTTTTTCAGGGGGTGTAGCCGAGGCGCTTAAATCCATCCCAGCTGAACAGATCAAAAGTATTGAAGTCATCACCAGTCCATCGGCACGCTACGATGGAGAGGGCAGCGCGGGTATCATCAACATCATCACCCGTAAAAAAGCGCCTCAAGGGTTCACAGGTAATGCTTCGGCATCCGTGGGCACCCGTTCCAACAATGGCAACTTGGGTCTTAACTATGCCAAAGGCCGCTTCGGCCTCAGTTTTAGTGGTGGGTTCAGGGGTAATCCTACCCGCCCATCGATCAGCGAATTTGTTCGCCGGGATTTCCTGGCCACTGGAGAACGTGTATTAACGCAGAATGGAGTGGGGGATGGTATAAGCTTTGGTGGTAGAGGCAACCTCGAACTCAGTTACGACATCAACGCGTACAACCGTGTTTCCTCCAATGTCAATTTTGGTGGCCGGGGCAGAGAAAGTACCAATTTCACCGATGCCTTGTTCATCGATCCAGCAGCAAACCTTCGCCAGGAGTATACCCGTGAATCTTTTGGGGACAACCGAAGCAATGGCCTGGATTGGAGTTTTGATTACCGTCGTACCTTTGTCAAACCAGGAAAAGAACTGACCTTTGCCGTTCAGTTGGAAAATGACAAAGATCGGGTGGAAAACTTCGTGCAACAGTCCGGAAATGATTCTACCCTCTTGCGCAACGAGAGCAACGGCAATCGTTCCCGAAATGGCGAGACCCTGTTACAACTGGATTATATCCATCCCTTTGGTGAAAAAGTGAAATTTGAAACCGGGATCAAAGGGATTTTCCGCGTCATCAACAGCGATTTTGAATATCGAAATTTCGATGCAGCTTCCCAAATTTTCGTTTTGGATGAATTGCGCTCTGATCAATTTGATTACCTGCAAGACGTTTACGCCGGGTATGCCTCGTTCAATGTAGAATTGTCCGATCGTTGGGGCCTTTTGGCTGGTGCTCGATATGAAGGAACCAGCATCAATGGAGAATATGATAACGCCGAGCGTCAACCTTTTTCCTTCAGCTACGGCAATGTACTGCCCAGCGCCACCTTGAACTACAAACTCAGCGAACTCAGTGGAATCAAATTCAGCTACGGGCAACGCATCCAACGGCCTGAAGAAGACTTTGTCAATCCATACGTAGCCGTGAGCGACCCCCGTGACATTACAGTCGGAAATCCCTTATTGCTTCCTGAGGTTACCAATCAATATGAACTGACCTTCAATAAATCTGCCAAAGTGTTCAATATGAACTTTGGTACTTTCTACCGCGCCACCCGCGACATCATTGAACCTATCCTGAGCATCATTGATGATGGGGTGAGTTTGACCTCTTACCAGAATATTGGCAAAAGCGCTACCTTTGGCGGCAACCTTTTTGCCTCTGTCACGTTAAAAGACAAACTGCAATTAAGAGGAAATGCAACAGTCATTCATTACAGTGGAGAAGGACTTGTGAATGGCGTACGCCTGACCAACTCTGGTACCTATTGGAATGGAAACATGAACCTGAGTTACACTTTTTCCAAAACCCTTCGTGCGGAAATAAATGGTTTTTATTCCGCTCCTCGGGTAAGTTTGCAAGGCTCTCGATCCGCATATGCCCGAAGTTCTTTTGCAGTACGTAAAGACATTTGGAAAAAGAAGGCCTCGATCGGGATCGTAGCCGTTCAACCCTTCGCCAAATTTTTGAAATTCCCTAACCGCTTGAACGGGTCAAACTTTGAACAGTTCAGTCAAACCGCGATTGCTCAACGTTCCTATGGAATTAGTTTCAGCTACCGTTTCGGCAAACTGGACTTCAAAGAGCGAAATGGCCGTGGTGATGAACAAAGAGAAGGCAATGATGGCTTCTAAATAGTCGTAATTATCATTTTGCAACAGTTATAAACACCGTAATAGAACGGACTAAGCAATGAAAAAATCCATTTTTACTCTACTGTTTTTTGGCCTAGGTGCCATGCTTTTTGCCCAACAACCAGCAGCAAAACCAGCCCAGGACACCACAAAAAAAACTGGCCAACAATGGCCTGGTCAAACTCCAGGTACTCCAGCAAAAACTCAACCACCAGCAATGGGTGGACAGCCAGGCGCATGGCAACAACCTAGCCAAGGCATCACAGGTCGCATATTTGGTGTCCTACTCGATTCCAGCTCCCGCCAACCTGTTGAATTCGCTACGGTAGTGCTTTTTAACGCCCAAACCCAGAAACAAATTGATGGGGTAGTTACCGATGAAAAAGGGACCTTCAGATTTCCCGAGGTAGTATTGGGGAAATATGATTTGAGTTTCTCCTTTATCGGTTACCGCAACAAGAGCATCAAAGGCATCACGCTGACACCTCAGAAACCTGACTACAACACTGGAAACTTTATGTTTGCAGCAGAGAGTGTCAATCTGGCAACGGTGGAAGTGGTAGGTCAGCAAGCGGTGATGGAAAACAAAATTGACAAATTTGTTTACAACGCGGACAAGGACATCACCACCAGTGTTGGCGACGCCTCCGACGTATTGCAGCGCGTACCACTGCTCGCAGTGGATGGCGATGGAAACCTCTCTTTGCGTGGCTCCAGCAATTTGCAGATTTTGATCAATGGCAAACCTTCAGCACTTTTTTCAGGCGGCAACGTTGGGGATGCCTTGAAATCCATTCCCGCAGATCAGATCAAAAGTGTGGAAGTGATCACCAATCCTTCGGCCAAATACGACGGTGAAGGCAGTGCAGGCATCATCAACATCATCACCAAAAAGAAATCGGCAGAGGGTTTTACGGGTACCATCTCTGCATCGGGAGGGACTCGCTCCAACAATGCCAACCTTTCCTTGAATTACCAAAGAGGGCGCTTCGGCTTGAATTTCACGGGAGGAAGTTTTTACACCCCACCCCGCCCTTCTAGCTCTACCTTTCTGCGCGAGGACTTCCTCAGCACCGGAACGCGAACCCTCGATCAACAGACCAATGGGAACAGCAGCTATTACGGCCCGCGTGGTACCTTGGGCATGAATTACGAATTCAATGCTTACAATAGCATCAACTCCTCGCTGACCTTCAATGGTTTTGGCCAGGTCCAGGACAACACCACCGACGCCTTGTTCCTCGATCCAGCCACTGGTTTCCGCCAGGAATACACCCGGGTTTCCGAAGCCAATTCCCTGCGCGGAGGTTTTGACTGGAACTCTGATTACCGACGCACGTTCAAAACGCCGGAACAAGAATTGGCTTTTTCCTTTCAGTTGACGGGCCAGAACAGTTTTACCAAAAACAGTTTGAACCAATCCGGTAACGACGCCAGTTTGTTGCGTGATGAAAAAAACGACAACCGGGGCATCAACCTGGAGTCCACTCTCCAATTGGATTATACACATCCTTTTAGCAAAAAAGTAAAGTTGGAGACTGGCCTGAAAGGGGTAATGCGCGACATCGACAGCGACTTTTCTTATAGCAAACGGGATCAAAGTAGCCAACAATATGTGAAAGATCCACAACGCTCCGACCTGTTCCTATACGATCAAAACGTATTGGCCGCCTACGCTTCTTTCAACGTCAAATTGGGCAACAAATGGGGAATCATTGCAGGCACTCGGTATGAGCGGACCGATATTGCAGGCAAATACCGAAACGCGGAGCGAGTACCTTTCAGCTCGGATTACGACAACTTTTTGCCGAGCATCATCTTGAATTACAACCTGAAAAAACCAGGCTCTTCGGTCAAATTGAGTTACGCCAACCGCATCCAACGCCCCAGTTTGCGTTTTGTAAATCCCTATATCGAGTTGACGGACCCACGGGACATTACGGTTGGAACACCACTTTTGTTCCCTGAACAAACCGATCAACTGGAATTGAACTACAATACGTTCCTGAAAGGTGGTGCGGTCATCAACGCTGGCATTTTTACCCGCTTTACCAATGCTATCATCGAACCTTTTACCATCGTTGTCAACGATGCCGACAACATCCCGGCTGAACAGGCCGCTTTGATCAACAGCATCAAACCATTCCTGGGACAAATCGATGATGGGATTAGCATCACTACTTATCAGAATATTGGGAAAAGCACCACGATTGGTTTCAACGTCTTTTCTTCGGTGACCATCAAAAAAGTACAACTCCGCGGCGGGGCGACGGTTTCCCACTACACAGGTGAAGGCATCTTGGGTGGCGAACGCGTTAGCAACTCTGGCGTTGTTTGGAATGGTAACCTCAACTTTAACTGGACCATGTCCAAAACGTTACGTTTTGAAGCCAACGGTTTTTACCTTTCTCCACGAGTAGGCATCCAGGGCGTGCGCTCTGCTTATACACGCAGCACCTTTGGCATTCGTAAAGAGATTTGGAAGAAAAAAGGGAGCATCGGCATCGTGGCGATTCAACCCTTCAAGCGGGATGTTACTTTCCCAACTCGATTGGAGAGTGCTTCTTTCCGCCAAACCAGCTCTTACTCCTTTGCGCAACGCTCTTACGGCTTGTCCTTCAGCTACCGCTTCGGTAAACTGGACTTCAACAAGCCGCCTAAAACACGCAACTCCAAAATCAAGAATGACGACTTGAAGGATAGTGGGGAGAGTAGTGGATTTTAGTGAGTGAAAAGTGAAAAGCAGGTACACCATTTGGATTTCACCGTTTGGTCTGCTTTTCACTTTTTACTTTTTTTTATAAAGTACCGCTCGCCCCAATTCCGTAGTCGAAACCTTAGTATAAGCCTGATTTAACTGCTCCATAATTTCCAGCGTATAGGGGTGTTGAGCATATTCCGGACTGGGGCTCAACACTAACACATAATCAATCTCTTGCCCCTGCGTACGTCGCTGGTAGCTGAGTATATCTGCACGCGGCGGGCGATGGTCAAAATTGATGCCGTCCTTATCCGTCTGGGTATACATGTTGGTTTCCCAATGGGCAACGGTGGGGAAATACCAAAAATTGGCCTCGTAATTGTCCGAAATGACCAAGCTGCTTTGAGCGCCGAGGTAACAATCAAGGTGGTTGAAGAGCCAAATTTTGTCAGCGATTAATTTACCCTCCGGTGTATGCCCATCCCAATCGTAATTCAAAACCAGCATGCGCGATTGATCGGGGATTTGGTAGCGCAAGGAATACACTTCTGCTGCGTAATCCGACGCTGCCCGGTGAATAGGCAAGCGTACCCATAAAAAAGCCAGGGTAGCCAGTAGGCCAAATCCCCCACAAGTTTGTTTTACCCAGGTAGGGAATTTCACGGTAGCCATCCAGAGCAAAAGGGCAATAAAAGGAATCATCACCATCCGCAGCGGGACTTCCAGACCACCCATCAGGCCAGAAGGGGGAAACAAAATCACCCCAAAGCAGATGGCCACAAAAATCAATAAACCATCACTTTCCAACCATTGCCGCTCGCGCCAGCGCAAACGGAGGGCTAAGGCAAACAGGAGGATACAAAAAATACT
>JAIXOO010000393.1 GCA_027486765.1 Saprospiraceae bacterium | reverse complement strand
CCGCCTTGCCCGGAGGGCGATTTGGAATGGATTGCATTTGCGGATGTCCCTAATGTGCCCACCCCACCTACCGATTTCACCATTTATCAATACTTAATGGAGGAAAAGCCTTTTGCTTTTAACGCGGTGTATGATGCAGAGATGAATTTGTTGTTTATGGATGAGGAGTTGGCAGGGGTGAGGATTTTGGGGTAAGGATTAGATTTGAGATAGATTGATTATCATGCAATTGATAAAATGTCAAATCATTTTGTTAAAAAGCTCTTTTGAGTGACGAGTTCCGAGTACATGACTTAAGAGTTCAGAAGTAAGCCACCGCAGCCAGTCTAAATCCAACGCCGCCAACCCATGGATTTATCCGTGGGAGGCTACCCTACCGCATCACCCCATGAATTTATTCGTGGGTGAAATAAATGGCTTGAAGCCATTTATTTCACAATGCTCCCATTGCTCACCCCTACCGCTGGACTCACCAAACGCAATCTTCCATCCGGCTCCTCCGCGCTCAAAATCATCCCATTCGACTCAATCCCCCGCAATTTGCGCGGTGCCAGATTCGCTACCACCACCACCTGTTTCCCAGGCAATTCTTCCGGAGTAAAATGCTCCGCAATCCCGGAAACAATCGTCCTTTCTTCAAAGCCCAGATCAATTTGCAATTTCAGCAGCTTATCCGCTTTGGGTACTCGTTCGGCAGAAAGGATGGTGCCCACCCGCAGGTCAATTTTGGCAAAATCCTCGTATTGAATCACTTCCTTCAAAGCAGGCAGTTCGTTATTGGTCACTTCGCTCGTTTTTGAATCCTGTGCAGCAGGTGCATTTTTAATTCTTTCCGCTTCGGCAGCCAAAATCGCTGCCAATTTATCCTTTTGACGGTTTACAATCTCCAGGCGGCTCGTATCGCGACGGTCGTTGATTTTTGGAAACAGCACCTCCGCTTCCCCAACCTGATGGCCGGCAGGCACAATGGCTAGGCCATTTTCCAATTTGTGCAACAGTTCCGTCCAATCCCCATTCTGCACCTCTGGCAAACCAATCAGCTTGCGGAAGCGTGGCGAGGTGAACGGAATAAAGGGATGCGCAGCCAAACTCAACAAGCCCACGATCTGCAAGCACAAGAACATACACTCCCGAATGACCGGGCTATCGGGATTTTCCTTGTAAATGTTCCAGGGCGATACATCTTGCAAATAGGTATTGCCGTAGGTAGAAATTTCCAAAAAGGTTTGGCTAGCCGCTTTGAAACTAAAGGCGTCCAGTTCCTCGCTGAAGCGTTGGACCAAAGCAGTGACCTCGGCCAGTTTGTCCTGAAGGTCGATCTTTAGTTCAGGAACTTGGCCTCCATAATATTTATGGGTCAGGGTGATTACCCGGTTGACAAAGTTGCCCAGATTGTCGGCCAGTTCTTTGTCGTGGTAGTCCACAAAATCATCCCATTTGAAATCCGCGTCGCGGTTTTCAGGCATGTTGCGCAGCAGCGCGTAGCGCAGTGCGTCCTCTTTATTGGGAAAATCGGCAAACTCTTCGAGATAGTCGTGCTGTTCGATGCCCCAGCCCCGCGATTTGGAGAATTTTTGGCCTTCAAAATTCAGGAACTGATTGGCTGGCACATTTTTAGGCAGCGCAAATTCGCCGTGCGCCTTGAGCATTGCGGGGAAAATGATGCAGTGGAAAACGATGTTGTCTTTGCCAATAAAATGGATCAATTCTACGTCATCACCTTTCCAATAATCTTCCCAGTTTTTGCCATTGTCCAGGGCCCACTGCTTGGCAGCAGAGATGTAGCCAATCGGCGCGTCAAACCATACGTACAAGACCTTCCCTTTGCCTTCGGGCAGCGGCACGGGAATGCCCCAATCCAGATCCCGGGTAATCGAGCGAGGATGTAGGCCCCCGTCCAACCAAGACAAGCATTGCCCCAATACGTGGTTTTTCCAGGTTTTGGGGTCATGGTGTTGTTTGCCGTCGAGTACCCCGGTTTCAACCCATTGCTTCAACCAATCAGTGTGGTTGTTGAGTTTGAAGTACCAGTGTTTGGTTTCTTTCAGCACGGGTGTTTTTCCACTGAGGGTCGAGCGGGGATTGATCAGTTCCAGGGGCGACAGGTCGGAGCCGCAGTTTTCACACTGGTCACCAAAAGCTTCTGGGTGTCCACATTTCGGGCAAGTCCCGATGATGTAGCGATCGGCAAGGAATTGATTGTAATCCTCATCGTAGTATTGCTCAATAAAATGCTCTTCAAACTCGTCGCCTTTTTCGTGCAAACGCAGGAAAAAATCCTGGGAAGTTTTGTGGTGAATCGGCTCACTGGTGCGGTGGTAAATGTCGAATGAGATGCCCAGTTTTTCAAAAGTAGCCTTATTCAGCGTATGGTATTTATCGATGATTTCCTGTGGGCTGGTGCCTTCTTTTTTGGCCTTGATGGTAATGGCTGCACCATGTTCGTCCGAGCCACATACCCATACCACCTCCTTGCCGAGCATCCGCAGGTAACGCACGTAGATGTCAGCAGGTAGATAAGCGCCAGCCAGGTGGCCCAGGTGTAGGGCGCCATTGGCATAAGGCAAAGCGGAGGTGATCAAATATTTTTTTGACATGGTAACACAGTTGTAGTGGAGTCGCGTCTTAATTTGGCGCGAATATAAGCTTTTGTCCAACGATATCTACCTATAAAATGGTTCCATCAAATCTTTGGAGCATGTAAATAAAACCTAATTTTTACAATTATTCGACATGCATGGAATGGAATTAGTTGTATATTTGGCCATTGTTTTTCTAGTTCTAGTCTTCTGCATACTCTTGATCTGCTGTTCCAGTATTATTTTCAGCCTTCTACGCTATCTAGCCACAAAGTTTCTTGTTCTGAATCAGATAGTCTTTGCAACGCAGCAGGCTAAGAGAACATTATGCAATGCTAGTACTAAACAATCATGTGGCAGTCCCTTCCCTTCTGGGACTGTCCTGCGCTAAGGAATGGGTGTGATAACTTTCCACCCGTTCCTTTTTATTTTTATTTTTTGCTACCTTGCTTCCCAAGTAACCGGATCCATGCAAATCAACCCTTTTCGGGCGCTCTTGCCACATTTGGAAAAAATTGAATCCAACGACACTTTTTTTGCTGCCGTAAAAGAAGATTTCCCTCATTTTGTACAAGGCGGTTGTTTTGAGTCGCGCGAAATACCAGCCCTTTACCTTTGCTCCATTCAATCTGCTACTCATCGTGCATTGGGCATTGTTGCTTGCGCCAGTATTCAAGATTATTTACAAGGGGCCATCAAACGGCACGAAAACACCATCCCCGCCAAAGAGGAGGTACAAATTCGCTTGTGGAAGGAACAACAAGCGATGATCAAACCCGTCTTACTGGCCTACCCTAGCGTACCTGCCATTGAGACCTGGATGCAAAATATCACCGATAAACAAGCCCCAGGCCTGGAAATCCCCTTCCTAGCCGATGGGCAAACCTACCAAATCTGGGAAGTCAGTGACCCCATTGAAGTGCAATACATCCAGGAATTGTTTGCCGCCTTCGTGCCGCGTTCCTACATTGCCGATGGGCACCATCGCTGCTCCTCTTCGGCGGTTTTGTACGAACGGGATTTGATTAAAGGCCAGGCTAATCCCGATTTTTTAGTGGCGCTTTTTCCATCAAACTACTTAAATATCCAGGCTTTTCACCGCGTGTTGGATGGCGTAAGCTGGACTGCGGATGAGTTGACCCAAAAACTGGAGCCCTACTTTCACATCGAAGCCAGCCCCAGTGCAGTAGTGCCAAATCAGAAATTTGAATGGGGTTTATTGGTTGAAAAACGGGCTTTTCGCCTAACTTGGCGCAGTGATTTTTTGGAGCACTACCATTGGGAAAAAGCCATTTTGGACACCCAATTGTTCAACGAAGTAATTCTGCCAAATGTGTTTGGCATTGTCAATGTACGCCAGGAGACCAGATTGCACTACGTGGAAGGTATCAAAGGCATCAACCATCTGCAGCAAGAACAACAACGCAAACCCCAGCGCGTAGCCTTTGCCCTCTACCCCATCGACTTGCAGGAAATGATGTTGCTGGCAGATCACAATCAGGCTTTGCCACCCAAGTCAACCTGGTTTGAGCCACGGATGAAAAATGGGGTGCTGGTACGCCCCTTTCCAATTTAATCATCGACACAAAAAACGACTCATGATACGGAAGATCAGCGCTGATCGCCTTTATACTGGAACCAACGACGTCGCTTTGCTCGACAAGGTTGTGATCTTTGACGCCCAAGGCACCATTCTACAAATTGATGATCTCGCTGCCCACGATCCGGCCAGTGTGGAAAAATTGGAGGGTGCCCTTGTGCCCGGCTTCATCAACACCCATTGCCACCTGGAGCTTTCCCACATGAAAGACAAGGCCAATACCGGAACCGGCCTGGTGCCTTTTTTACAAACGGTGGTCAATTTTCGAGACATTTCCATGGAGGAAATCCTGGATGCCATCGACCGCGCCGATGCCGAAATGTGGGAAGGGGGCATCATGGCAGTGGGCGATATTTCCAATAAAGCGGATACGGCCAACCGCAAGAACCAAAGCCAGATCCAGTACTACACTTTTGTAGAGTTTTTTGACTTCTTGCAGGAAGAGGGTGCCGACAATTGGTTCAACAACTTCAAACTCGCCTACGACCAGCAGAGTGATGGCAATCGCAACCGCAAAAGTGCGGTGCCCCACGCGCCCTATACGGTTTCGCGCAATTTGTTCAAAAAAATAAACGCGCTGAACCAGCCGGGCTGCACCGTCAGCATCCACAACCAGGAAACGCCGGGTGAAAATGCACTCTTCCAAAACAAAACCGGGAGCTTCCTGGAGTTTTACAGTGGATTTGGTTTTCCCTTGGATCAGTTCCAGCCTAGTGGCCAAAATTCCATCCATTATGCAATGGAAAACATGGATCCAGCTTGCCGCACCCTTTTTGTACACAATACCGAAAGTACCCCTGAGGACATCCGCGCCGCTCAGGCCTGGAGTCAGGATATTTATTGGGCCACCTGCCCCAATGCCAATTTGTTCATTGAAAACCGCTTGCCCAATTACCAGTATTTTCTGGATACGGAGGCGAAGGTGACCATTGGTACAGATAGTTTGACCTCCAACTGGCAGTTGTCCGTGCTGGAGGAAATGAAAACCATCGCGCGTTTCCAGTCTTATGTGCCTTTTACCACAGTTTTGCGCTGGGCGACCATCAATGGTGCGGAGGCGCTGGGTTTTGAGGATAACTTGGGGAGTATTGAGGTGGGTAAACGGCCGGGGTTGCTGTTGTTGAATTTGGGAGAGGATGAGAAGCTGAAGGCTGATACGGTGGTGAAGCGAATAGTTTAAAAGAAGTTGATTTATTGGTTTTACTGAGCATTCTACTCGCCACTACGTGGGGCGAGTAGAGTTTTGGAGTATGGACTAATTGTTATTTTTTAGTAACTATTTCGCAGCCGCCTGCGGCGGAATTTTTTACCACAAAGGCACAAAGGCACTAAGCTCTAAAATTTCGTGTCTTTGTGTCTTTGTGCCATTGAGCCTTTGTGGTAAAAAATTGAATATGAAATCCACCGCAGGTGGATGGGTGCTAAATAGTTACATTTTTTATCTCAAAGGGCTCCTTCTGTTGCTGCTTCAGTCCCCACAACCAAAAATAACTCGCCAGCGCTACCCCCATCGCATTTTCCAAAGTAGCCTCTACCAATAGGGACGCAAGTAAAACCACATAAGTGCCCAAAAACAACTCATCCCGATAATTTCGCTTGTAAAAAAGCGGCAAAAAAATTGCCACACAAAACAGCAGCAAACCCACTATTCCCGAGCCCGCCGCCACATACAAAAACTGGTTGTGCGGCATCATTACCCGCGCGGCGTTGGGGTGGTGGGCTGCGTATTGGGCGTGTACGGCTTGATCCAGATTTCCCGCTCCTACACCCAGCAAAGGCGCGGATTTGAAGATTTCCCAGCCCACTTTCAGGGTGGTAATGCGTTCAGAATCAGAGAACATTTCGGTGTGCCCGCTTTGGCGCATGCGTAAGTCGTACAAAGCGTAATCGACTTTCATTTTAAAACTAGGCAATAAAAAATAGCCGAGCGCTGGCAAAACCGCTAATGCTACCACTATTCCCAAAGCCAACCAATACTTGCGGTTCACCCAGGCATAGCGCAAGCCTACTACCAGCATCGCCAAATACAGCGCCGCAATGCCACTGCGCACCGAAAGCACATGGATAAACACAAAGAGAAACAGCCCCATTCCAGCGATCCATTTGCGCTCTTTTTCGCTTTTAAAATAATATCCTTGCCAGTACAAATACCCCGCCGACAAGACCCCAATGGCCAGCAATAAACTAAAGCGGATGTGATTGGTGGGCATGGGCATTGCTTGCCCTTGTTTGATCAGGAGTTGGATGTTTTCGTAATCCAGATTGTAGTTGATCAAGATGCCCAGACTGGTGATCGACAACACAATGATCAACACATAAAGCAAACTAAAGTACTGTCTTTGTGAAAATTGCGGCATAAAAAAGAAAGCCAGCGGGAGGATCAAAAAAGGCAATTTGATGCGCAAACGCTCCAACCAAAAGTCCATGTCTTGTATCGCCCAAAAACCCAACAACACAATCGCAAAATATAGGCCAAAAACCCAAAAATCGGGCCTTTCCCAGAATGCTGTCCAACGTGCTGCAAGGATCTCACGAGTGGCGATACTTTCCCACAATGCGGCTATGGTAAAACCGAACAAACTCATGGATTGCAAAAAGGGAGAAACCACCAGGCCGATCAGGAGGGCGAGGCAGGAAAGGTAGGTGAAGTAGAAACGGAGCTGTGAAGCTTGAAACATGTCTAAAGAGGTTGAGAAAGTTGAGAAGGTTTAGGAGGTTTAGGCTACCGCGAGCGACTTTGACAATGACACTTGCGGTAGCCTAAACCTTCTCAACTTTCTCAACCTTCTAAACTAAAAAATGGAACTCTGCGCAATATCGCCATTGTTATTGATTCTACATGAAAGTAAAATGCTTACTTTTGCCAGCGATTTTTTAAAAAATGAATATGTCTGCCAACGCATTTCAACAATTACAGGACTTGCTGCAGGAAATTGAGGTGGCCAATCCCGCCTCTGCGGAAACCATTGAGCAGTTTCGTTTGCGCTACCTGGGCTCCAACAATGTGATCAAACCCTTGATGGGCGAAATTCGGAACGTACCGAATGAGCAAAAAAAGGAATTTGGTCAATTGATCAACAAAGCCAAAGAGCTTGCCGAGGCCAAGTTTGAAACCCTCAAAGCCGTGGCCGAAGCTGCTGCCGAAAAATCTCAGGCGGCAGGTTTGGACATTACCGCACCGGGTGAACCCATTGACCTGGGCTCGCGCCATCCCGTAGCCGTAACGCTGAACCGCATTGTGCGGATTTTTGAACGCCTGGGCTTTGTGGTTGCCGAAGAGCGAGAGATTGAAGACGATTGGCACAACTTCACGGCCATGAACACGCCTGCCGACCATCCGGCGCGCGACATGCAGGATACGTATTACCTCCGCAACAGCACCGAAATGCTGCTGCGTACCCATACATCTTCGGTACAGGCTCGGGTGATGACCTCACAAAAGCCGCCCATCCGCATCATTGCCCCTGGGAGGGTTTACCGCAATGAGACCATCTCGGCGCGTTCGCATTGCCAGTTTCATCAAGTAGAAGGTTTGTACATCGATAAGGGCGTGTCTTTTGCCGACATGAAACAAACCTTGTACTATTTCGCCAAAGAGATGTACGGTCCCGATACCAAAATTCGCCTGCGGCCTTCATTTTT
>JAIXOO010000342.1 GCA_027486765.1 Saprospiraceae bacterium | reverse complement strand
GAAAGTAAACTAGGAATTTTGACATTAAATTTGAAGCATGTGATAAAAAATAAACAAAACTCGCTTCTCAGATAACCTTTTATGGCAAAAAAACTGTTTCCCTTTGTAATTTTACCCTTTGGGGCGATAAAAAAATAAACACTTATTTTTGCTCCACTGATTTCGTTCATCAACCCGATACAACCTTGGCTACAGCGCAACCCAAACCTAAGTTCAATTTTTACCTCCTGCGGCGGGTAATGGCACAGGCCAAACCCTACCAAAACGTGCTGATCGCCTCGGCCATCATGGCCATTGTATTGGCACCACTAGGGACCATGCGCCCCTGGCTGGTACAGGTGATGGTAGACGAACACATCTTCAAACTCGACATTCAGGGGCTGGGCTTCATGGCCTTCATTTTCCTGGTCTCTTTGTTGTTCCACGCCTTTTTGCAATACGTTTTTCAATACGCCACCAGCTGGCTGGGGCAGTGTGTGGTGCGCGACTTGCGGGTGGGTATTTTTAAACACATCACCAGTTTGCGCCTGCGTTACTTCGATCGTACTCCCGTTGGGAACTCCATCACGCGGACCATCAGCGACATGGAAACCATCAATACGGTATTCTCACAGGGGGTGATCACCATGATTGCCGATATTTTGACCCTGGTGGTGGTGCTGGGCATCATGTTTTACACCAGTTGGAAATTGACCCTGGCTTGTTTACTGACGCTGCCTTTTTTGGTAGCAACGAGTTTTTATTTCCAAAAAAACGTCAAAAAATCCTTCCAGGACGTACGCACGCAGGTCTCGCGGATGAACTCCTTTTTGCAGGAACGCATCACGGGGATGCGCATCGTGCAGATTTTTAATGCCGAACAACAGGAAGCGGAAAAATTCCGTGAAGTCAATCGCGATTACACCAAGGCCAACCTCGATTCGGTGTTTTATTATGCCGTTTTTTATGCCGTAGTGGAAATCATTGCGGCGGCAACCCTGGGCCTGATGATCTGGTGGGGCGCAAGGGGCGTCATCGCAGATGAGGTGACCATGGGCTCGCTGGTGGCGTTCCCGATTTACCTCAACATGCTCTTTAACCCGATCCGCACCCTGGCCGATCGGTTCAATACGCTACAAATGGGTTTGGTGGCCGCCGATCGGGTTTTTGCCTTGCTGGACGATCCTGAGAATCTGGAACAAAACGGGACCTACAAGCCCACTGAATTGAAAGGTGAAGTGGATTTTGAAAACGTGTGGTTTGCCTACAACGAGGAAGAATTTGTGCTGAAAGATGTGAGTTTCCACATCAATCCTGGCGAAACGCTGGCCATTGTGGGCGCAACGGGCTCGGGCAAGTCCACCATCATCAACATCCTCAACCGCTTTTACGAAATACAAAAAGGGGCCATCAAAGTAGATGGCGTCGATATTCGGGAATACGACTTGTATTCGCTACGCCGCCGGGTGGCGCTGGTTTTGCAGGATGTGTTTTTGTTTGCCGGAACGGTATTGGAAAACATCACCCTGCGCGACGATAGCATCAGCCGCGAGCAGGTAATTGAAGCCGCCAAAATGATCGGTGCACACGAATTCATCGAAAAATTGCCGGGTGGTTACGATTATCAGGTCATGGAACGGGGCGCTACCCTCTCCATGGGGCAACGGCAGTTGATTTCCTTTGTGCGGGCGCTGGTGTTCAATCCCGACATCCTGATTTTGGACGAGGCCACTTCATCCATCGATCCTGAAACGGAAGGGGTGATCCAGTTTGCCATCGAAACGATGATCGCCAAACGGACTTCCATCATCATCGCGCACCGCTTGTCCACGATCCGCCATGCGGACAATATTTTGGTGCTCCACAAAGGGGAGGTGCAGGAATACGGGCCACATGAGGAGTTGCTACGCAATGAAAATGGGCATTACAAGCAGTTGTATGAGATGCAGTTTTTGCAGGTGGCGGCGGTGGAGGAGGAGTAAAATTATACTCCCCAACCACATTTTTTATTTTTTCACCCCATGCGCCCGCCTAATCGCTGTCCGCAAATTTTTCCAATCCGTCGTCCCCGGCACCGTACACTCTGCGCCCAGGATGAACTGTTTGGGCGCATCCTTTATCACCTTGGCTACCGCACCTTCAATCTCTTCCGGGCTGCCCTTACTGATCACGCCATTTTTTTGCAAACCACCCATGGTTGGCCGTTTGAACAGGGTCGAAATTTCCTCCCAGGAGAGTTCCCGATCCGTCAACTGCGGATTACAATTCACCACTTGCCCTGGGTAATCCAGTACCGCGTCATAATTGGCATAAATGTTATTGTAGTCACACACGTGCAGGATGTTGAAGGGGCATTTGGCGCTTACTTCCTGCATGGCCACCAGGTCGCTGGGCTTGACGTAGTGTTTGAACAAACGTGGATCGCTGAGCTGATTGGTTTCCGAGCCCTGGGTAGACATGTAAAAACCATCCACCCCGATTTCCATACAAGCCCGCGCGAAGAGCAACTGGCTTTCGGTCAGGATGTCGAGGCCTTTTTTCACCGCATCCGGATTTTCCTCCATGTGGCGCAGCAACACGGGCAAGGTCGCACAATGCCCCGCCCACATAAAAGGCGAATATAAGGTCATGATGATCAGTGCCTCTTTCTTGGCCGCCTTGACAATGCCCCGCACCGTTTCTAGCTGGGGCGCATAAAAATCGAGGCGATTGGGTTGCAACTTAGCCCAATCGGCGGGGGTACGCAGAAAATCCAGCGGCGTATAAGCCTGCTCGTATTGGATTTTGACAAAATCCATCTCGGTATAGCGGAAATATTCCAGGTGCTTTTTGGCCGCGGCTGAGCCTACTTTGTGTTTTTCATCAAAATGTAGAAAAAAGGCGGCAGGCCGGTATGAGGCTTCCGTTTTTCCTTCCAACCAGCGCAGCATGCGCTCCCGTTTGTTGACCGGTGCTGTGCCAAAAACCGTAGGCCAGGCTTGGTGTCCAAGGGCCAGAGCGCTGGCGCCTAATAAGGTGGATTGAATGAATTTACGTCTTTGCATAGGTGTTTTTTGTCAGGATTTTGTATGAAAAAATGAGGGTTTTTATTTCTTCAAATGCCGATCCAAAAACTCAAAAGTCGCCTCATACGCTTTTACCCAACTGCGCTGGAGCAAAAAGCTGTGCACCTCATCCGGAAAAATCAACTGCTCAAAAGGCACCTTCTGCTGGCGCAAAAACTTGATCATGTCTTCCGTTTCACTAAAAATAACATTGCGGTCATCATCGCCGTGGATGAACAAAACCGGGCTTTTCCAACCCGCCGCGTAGAACATCGGTGAGGATTCATAGGCTTTTTTGGCAATGTCGGGGTGTTTGAGAGGGTCGTAGCCAGGATTAAAAGTTGGAATGATTTTGTTCCAGTTGTGTACCCCGTGAATGTCTACTCCAGCTGCAAACAAATCGCTGCGCCGCGACAGCCCATGCGCAGTGAGGTATCCACCGTAGCTGCCGCCCCAGAGGCCGATGCGTTTGGGATCAACATCGGCGCGGGCTTTCAGGTATTCGCCGGCACCAATCAGATCATTGACCTCGCTAGCCCCCGTTCTTCCATAATTGAGCGCTTCGCGAAAATCAAGCCCATAACCGATTCCACTCCGAAAGTTCAGGGCAATGACCACATAGCCTTTGAGGGCAAAATACTGGTTCAGCGCATAAGCATTCGAGTAGTACTGACTGTAATTAAAACCCAGCAACATTTGTCGGCGGCTGCCTCCGTGTAAAAAAATGACGGCAGGGTGTTTTTCCCCCGCTTTGTGATTGGGCGGCAAGAATAACTGGGCGGGTGTACTCATCCCATCGGTAGCTTTGATGCTGATTTGTTGTGGTTGCACCAGATCGGTAGGATAATCAGAAATGGAAAAAGCAGTTGCCAAATCTTTAAAGCCACCATTGCTGTACAAGGCAGGCCAGGCCGGTTTGCTTGCCGAAGCGTGCAACAGCGCCAAACCTTCAGCCGTAGGAACTGGACTCCATTCAATGCCTTCCCCTTTGGTGATTTGTTCAGACTGAGCGCTGGTAATGTTTACTTTCCAGATGTGGCGGCGGTTGAGGTCGCCGATGTTGCAGGCGTAGTACAAGGTTTCGCCGTCGGGGGCCAGGCTTACATTTTCTACTTCACCGATTCCTGGAGT
>JAIXOO010000194.1 GCA_027486765.1 Saprospiraceae bacterium | reverse complement strand
GGCGTAAAACCCAAACTGTCGAGTGATGAAATGGCGCTGAAAGCGATCGAATTCTGCGATGCTCAAGTGGTCAAGGCCTATGAAGACCTGAAAAAAGCGGAAAAGGAAAAACGCCTGAAATTGTCTGACGACAACCTTTGGGACATGTACATCCACTACTTGTATACCCGTAGCTTTTATCCCAAAGCGACCAGCACCAAGGAAGCCACCGAGGCGCGCAACTACTTTATCCAGCAGGCCAAAACCTACTGGACCAAGAAGGGCAATTACCAGCAGGGGATGTTGGCACTGGCGCTGCACCGTTTTGAGGACAAAACGACCCCCGCACAGATTGTAAAATCGCTGGGCGAACGCGCCATCCGCTCCGAAGAGTTGGGCATGTACTGGAAATCGCCTGCGGGCTACTACTGGTACGAAGCCCCCGTTGAAACGCAGTCGCTGATGATCGAACTCTTCGCCGAGGTCGGCAAAGACGACAAAGCGGTGGACGAACTGAAGGTATGGCTGCTGCGCAACAAACAGACCACCCACTGGAAAACCACCAAGGCGACTTCGGAAGCGATCTACGCCTTGCTCGTGACCCAAGGCAAGGTGGACATGTTGGCCGACGCCGAACCGGTGAAACTGGAGTTCAAACAAATGAAGAATAAAGCGGCTCAGGCGAGCATCGGCAAAGCGCAAAACGACGCTGAACCCGGAACGGGCTACTTCAAAACCTCTTGGAAGGGCAAAGACATCCAACCGGGTATGGAGCAGGTGAGCGTGAGCAACCCCAACGCGGGCATCGCCTGGGGTGCCATGTACTGGCAATACTTCGAACAACTGGATAAAATCAAAGGCTTCGAAGCTACACCACTGACGCTGAAGAAAAGACTCTTCAAAGAGGAAAAAACCGCAACCGGGCTGAAACTACGCGAGATCACCGCCACCGAGCCCCTGCGCCCCGGCGACAAACTGATCGTACGCGTAGAACTGCGCTCCGACCGCGATATGGAATACATCCACCTGAAAGACATGCGTGCCTCCGGCTTCGAACCGATGAACGTGCTGAGCCAATACAAGTACAGGGACAACCTGGGCTACTACGAAAGCACGGGCGACGCTGCTACCCACTTCTTTATCGATTACCTAAGGAAAGGGACTTATGTGTTTGAATACCCGCTGCGGGTGGTGCACAAAGGGACTTTTTCGAATGGGATCAGTAGCATCCAGTGTATGTATGCGCCGGAGTTTAGTAGCTTTTCGAGTGGGGAGAGGGTTGAGGTGAAGTAGGGGAGCTTTTCGAAACTTGATTGTTGAGACAGTTCGTAATCCCGAATTTTTAACTCCCAACCGCGGCAGCGATTGAATCTTGAATAGCCGCGGTCGTCCGCGGATTGAGCCGTTTCGCGCCGTTTAGCAACCGCGGTAGCGGTTGAATTTCGACACGATTGGGGTTCAACCACTGCCGCGGTTGTGACACATTCCGCTGGGCATTTTACCGCGGACGACCTGCTGGATTTGTTCAAGATTTTGGTTTAATTTTTTAAAAACAAAATTTAAAAATTATTTTTAAAACAAATTAAATGTTTTAATTTGGCGCTTTCATCAAACACCTTTGTAATTACCTATGCAATTTACCACGCTCAAACAAATACTACTCCGCCTTGAAGATGGTTTTCGTCTCGAAGCAGGAAGATCTGTCAACCGTTACATGACTGTGCGCAATTGGCTGATGGGTTTTTACATCGTTGAGTTTGAACAAAATGGGGAAGATCGGGCGAAGTATGGGGCGAAGCTGATCCGAGGCCTTGCCGAGTCAATAAACCGTCCTGGGCTTTCTTTTAGAAATTTGAACCTTTTTAGAAAGTTTTGTCTCACCTATCCTCAATTGAGTAAGGTGTCTATACAGTTTTTGCAAGACAAAAAAATTAGTCAGACGTCTGGCCAATTCCAATTAACTGACAATGATATGCTTGAAATTGTGCAGACGTCTGCACAATCTTACGAAACCGATCCAGAACTGCTACTCAACCGCTTGTCATTTTCCCATATTACCCTCATCATGCAGTTTGATGAACCCGTAAAAAGGGCGTTTTATGAGATCGAAAGCATCAAAGGCGGCTGGGGCGTGCGGGAGTTAAAGCGGCAGATAGATTCGGCTTTGTTTGAGCGCACGGGGCTTTCTACGGATAAAAATGCACTATTGGAACGTGTGCATCAGGGTGCTGTATCATTTAGTCCGGAGGATTTTATCCGCTCGCCTTTTGTGTTTGAGTTTCTTGGCGTGCCCATTGGAGCTAGTATTGAAGAACGTGATTTGGAAAAGGCGCTACTCGACCATTTGCAGCTATTTTTGCTCGAACTTGGTCGCGGTTTCTGCTTTGAGGCTAGGCAAAAGCGGATGCTCATCGGGTCGGAATGGTACAAAGTTGACCTTGTTTTTTACCATCGCTTGCTTAAATGCCATGTGTTGATTGACCTAAAAAACGAGCCTTTCAAACTTGAGCACGCGGGCCAGATGAACGGGTACGTCAACTTTTATAAGGAAAACGAGCAGCAAACTGACGATAACCCACCTATCGGTATTTTGCTCTGTACCGCAAAACATGAAACAGTAGTGCGTTTCGCACTCGGCGGCTTAGATGAGCGCATTTTTGTGAGTCAATACAAACTCCATCTGCCCGCCGAACAGGAACTGGAAGCCTTTTTAGAACACGAAAAAGTGCAGATGGACATGGCTAGGGGGCGTAAGTCGCGAAAAAGATCGGGATAGTTGGAAAAGCTAGAGCCTCTCTGGCAACTACCCAACCCCCACCTCCATCACCTCTTTCCCAAACCTCGCCTTAATTCCCTCTCTCAACCCCTCCACATCAACCATCACTTGATACCGCTCCAGCCGATGCAATTCCTCCAATAAAGTATTGATGATAAGGGGTTTCGCATCTTCTGCTGTAAGAAGTTCCTGATAAGGCAAAACCAGCCACAAAAAAATCTCATCCTTTACTTCCTCACTCTGGTTTTAGTGTCCTCTTTTCGTCCTACCAGGGTGATGTACAATTTGCTACTTGTCAAATCTTTTAATAAATCATTGAGCCAAACAAAATCAATCTTTGGGTAAGAGAGGGTATCAACATTGCCATTAATAGAGATCATAGATTTAGACTTTTGATTCAAACTTTTTTGAGGAACCCCATTACACCACCAGCTCCATCCCAAATCGCTCCCGAATTCCCTTCCGCAACGCCTCCACATCCAATATTTCACTGTACCGTTCCAAACGATGCAATTCCTCCAGCAAAGTATTGATGATAATGGCTTTAGGATCTTCAGAGGCGAGGATATCCTGATAGGGTAGGATGAGCCTTAAAAAAATCCCATCTTTGGTTTTGCGCACCAGTGGTTTTATGGCTTCATCACGAGCCACCAAGGAAATATATAGGTTACTTGTCGTCAAATCTCCAATCAATTCCATTAACCATGCTGCATCTACTTTTGCGTATGATTTTTCGTCAACATTTCCATTGGCTAGGATCATTAATGAGTTTTTTAGCTTTTGATTCAAACAAACTCCACCACGTTCAACCACTCCTGCTCTTCAAACAAGCGTTGCACATCCTTCGAAAAACCCTCACAATTAAAATTTTTCAACTTCTTCCAGAGCGATTTATCCTGAAAGGTTTGCAAGTACTTTTGAGCCATCATCTGCAACACTTCCGCTTTGCTTGCAGTCGCTACCTTTTCATAAGGTAGTCTCATTTCAATATAAAGCTCCTTTTTTTTGGCCCTATAGATGATTTCATCGTGATGAATGATGTCAATTGGAGGGGTAACAATGTATACAAAAGCAATGCCAGTTAGCCCTTCTCCATAAGTAGAGAGCTTAAGGTGCTGATTGAGCAATTCTTCGATCAGCAAAACGTTATTAGCATCTACTTTTTTGCCCACTTTATTCTCATCCGCAATTGAAGAAATCACAAATGGTGCGTACATATCCGGAATTTTAGAGGTCAATTTTGTTTCCTGGGGGTCGAATTAAAGGTGGTTTTCGTCTTAGGTTTTCAGGTAGAAGAGGATACTTATAAATTTTCAAAGTTTCACGCCGCAAGCAAGTTTGAATAGTGCCTCTGTTTTGAACCCAATACTGCAAGTTCATTTTCTCTAACCATTTGCGATAACGTTTATTTTCCCCCTGAATGGTTACGCCATATTTCCAAACTTCACCCGCTAAAAGAAAAATGGTGGTATCCTTTCCACAATTGTAACAGGGATAATAACCACTGACTTTTGCCCGAATTACGTATTGCTCACATTGTTGTAGTCTTTTTAGGCGTTGCTCCATTTGCTTTTCTCTGGATGTAGCCAGTTTAGGCTGACCATTGTCATCCATTTCCAAAAAATCAACCCCTTTCCAATGAGCAACGAGCCCCAATATACAACAGAGTGCAATGAAAAGCAAGACGCTTTTGTAGGGAGGTTGCGATGGCTGTTTTGGTTCAAGTTTGAACTGATGCTTTTTTGAAACAGTATTCATCTATTTCCATTTACTAGGTTCAGGATGTAGAAATCCCTTAAGAAAGTGCTTAATTTGTCGATCAGTTCCTATGCTGATGCAAAGATAGGATGATTGAATTAAAATTCCAATAGTTAGATAAAATTTCCAAGCAATGCCAAAAAATATAGACCCTGATCAAATGATTTACCTGCGCGTGAAAGGGCTATTAAAAACG
>JAIXOO010000413.1 GCA_027486765.1 Saprospiraceae bacterium | reverse complement strand
TCAATTTCTTTACTGCGGAACACCGTATTAAAAACCGGGTGATCTTGTAAGGATTGCCAGGTGCCTTCGGCAATGATTTGCCCATTCTCCATGAGCAATAAGCGGTCACACTGAGCAGCCAGTACCGGATCGCTGGATACGGCGACGAGGGTCCAGGGGGCGTCGCGACGGGCGATGAAACTGGCAATGAAATCGCGGTCTTTGGACTCCAGGCTTTTGAAAAAATCTTCGGCCAAAAGCAATTTGGGCTGCGTAACTACGGCCCGCAACAAGATCAACTTGGTACGGATGGTGTGGGGGATATTGCGGCCTTCTGGCAGCAATAGGGTATTGTAGCCATTTGGTAAATTGCGGATGTAGGTGGCAATACCCAATGCTTCAGCCAGGTCTACAATGGCCTCCAGTGGCGTGTCGGGATTACCCACGGTGATGTTTTCGAGGATACTTCCAGTGAAAATATTCGCTTCGTGAATGTAGTCGCCGATGTTGCCGCGCAAACTGCACAAATCCAAGCTTTTCAGAGGGAACCCATTGTACGCAATACTGCCCTCAAAATCGGCGTAAATCCCGGCGATGAGCTGTAGTAGGGTGCTTTTACCAGAGCTTTGGCTGCCGGCAATACAAACCCGCTCACCGGGTTTGATTTCCAAAGAAACCCCATTTAAAGTAGGGCGATCGGAATCTTCAAATTTGAAGCTCAGGTTTTCGACTTGCACCTGCATCGGCTTTTGCCGATCAATTTGATCGAAACGCAAGCCATCCGTTTTTTCGATGGGGAGGTCGGTCAAGAAACCAAGTTTGTCCAATGCAGTCAGCACATCGTAGATGGACTCCATGGTCAGGATCAACTTTTCTACGTTGCCAATCACCAGGATCACCACAATTTCCGCAGCTACAAATTGACCGATAGTCATCTCGTTGTTGATGACCAAATAGCTACCCAAAGCCAGCAAAGCAAAAGTGATCAATACTTTGAAAGCAACGATGACCGCGTACTGGAACTTGAGCACTTTGAAGTGTTCAGCCCGATTGTCGAGGTATTTGGACACCAGACCATCGGTACGCCGCAAAGGGTAGGGGGTATAACCCGCCATTTTGAAGGTACTCAGGGAGCGGGCCATTTCCTCTAGCCAGTACACGACTTCGTATTTGTATTTGGATTCGCTCAAACTGGTCGATAAGCCCCGTGGCCCTGTAAATCGATACACCAGAAAGAGCAAGAACCCCAAAAGCACGCCAAAAAAGGCAAAAAAGGAATGGTAAAAGGCCATAAGGATCACTCCAAAAGTGATGTTGAGGATGGCCTCAGAAAAATCGATCAGAATTTTGGGCAACCCTTTTTGCAAATTGAGGGTGTCAAAAAAACGGTTGACCAATTCTGGGGGATAAAAGCGCGCCAGGGAATCCAGTTTCAACCGGGGTAAACGGTACGAGAAATCAAAAGAACTGCGCACAAAGACCCGCCGTTGAATGGTCTCCATAATGGTGATCTGCATGATTTTGATGATGCCCGTCAAGGCCGTACCAATGGTCACTACCCCGATCAACATCCAGAGGGAAGCAGAAAAATCGCCCCCACTGATCAGGCCAATGATGGCTTGCACCCCAAGGGGTAAAATCAACCCGATTAAACCAGCAAAGATGGAATTGATGTAGATATAGGAAATGTCTTTGCGGTCGAGCCGTAACAATTGGAAAAAACGCTTTAGGGGATGAATATTGGAGCTACCAGCCATTCACATTTCAATTTTTAGATTAAGGTCACTACAGGGCGAAAAAAAATAAGTGCTTCATTTTGTCAAAGGATTAGATAAGTAAACGGTTCATTTTAAGTTTCTTATCTAGTTCTTTGACTCAGGAAAAATGAACACTTATTTTTGCCCAACTACTACGCACAAATTAACTCAAAATATCCTCAATTTGTTTAGCGGTATACAATTTCCGCATTTGCGCCTGTAATTTTTGACGGGCAAAGAAAATTCTACTTTTAATGGTACCCAGTGGCACATCCAGTTCATCTGCAATTTCTTCGTATTTAAATCCTTGAAAATGCATCAGGAAGGGGATGCGCACCCAATCCTCCAGGGTGTTTACCACCTGGATGATTTCCTCTTGCATAACAGTAGATTCACCTTGGTTGGTGACGGATTGATGGCCTGAATCCAGGAGGTAGTCGTTGACGGTATTGTCGTTGAGCGTTTGACGGCGTTTGCGCTTGCGGTATTCATTGATGAAAGAATTGCGCATGATGGTCATCAGCCAGGCGCGCAAATTGGTTTGGGGCTCGTAGCGATCCCGGTATTTAAATGCTTTGAATGCCGTTTCTTGTACCAAATCACGGGCGGATTCTTCATCTTTGGTCAGGTTAAGAGCAAAGGAGAACAAGGTTCTGCGTAGACGGTCAAACTGAGTTGAAAATTCGATCGTGGACATGGCTTGAGTTTTTACTACTTGAAATAATAGTATTACTATCAACAAAGATAGTGTGCGTTTGTTTTCCGTGCAAGCCTTTGTTGAACTTTTTTTTAAAGAAAGTTCAACAAAAATGCTGGTGAAATTATAATGAACTGATTTTTAGCGCAATAAAAAAGAAGTGTTGTAACCCTGTTTTTAAATTGGTCGTTTTACCTTTACCCCAATGGAAAATAAATTATGGTCACCCTGGATTCGTGGTTTTGAAGCTTTTTTGTTGTTGGAGCGGAGTTTGTCGGCCAACACCATTGAAGCCTATAAACGCGATTTGGGGAAATTGGCGGAGTACTTGCATTTGCAAGAGCGGAAGCTGCCCCCCAGTGAGATACAAACGGAGGATTTGTTCCAGTTTTTGATGTCGCTGAACGAGCTGGGGCTTAGCGCCCCCTCGCAGGCGCGCCTGATTTCGGCGCTGAAAACTTTTTACAAATACCTGCTGCTGGAAGGGGGCGTCCAAAACGATCCTACCGCTTTATTGGAAGGCCCGCGGTTGACACGGGCGATTCCATCCGTATTGAGTTATGAAGAAATTCAGGCCATGCTGGCCACCATTGATTTGAGCACGCCCCTGGGCTTGCGCAATCGCGCCATCCTGGAGGTCTTGTACGCCTGCGGGCTGCGGGTGAGCGAGTTGTGCGATTTACGCTTGTCCAATCTGTTTTTGGACATCGAGTTCATCCGCATCATCGGCAAAGGCAACAAGGAACGGATCATTCCCATCGGTGCCGATGCCATCAAACACCTAGGCTTTTACCTAAGTAGTGTACGCCATCAAATGCCCAACATCCAAAAAGGGCACGAAAACTACGTTTTCCTCAATCGACGTGGAGCAAGGCTGAGCCGGGTGATGGTTTTTTTGATTGTCAAAGAAGCGGCGGCCACGGCGGAGATTGCTCAGGAAGTAAGTCCACATACGTTTCGGCATTCTTTTGCGACCCACTTATTGGAAGGTGGGGCGGACTTGAAGGCGATCCAGGATATGCTGGGGCATGAGTCAATTTTGACGACGGAGATTTATACGCATTTGGATACGGATTATTTG
This sequence comes from Saprospiraceae bacterium, assembly GCA_027486765.1. Taxonomy (GTDB): domain Bacteria; phylum Bacteroidota; class Bacteroidia; order Chitinophagales; family Saprospiraceae; genus Haliscomenobacter. Next base: position 51,184 of record JAIXOO010000413.1, on the reverse strand, counting down.
CGGGAGACGGTGTTGAGGTTTCATCCGCGGAATAGGAGGGGTTTAGAGTAATTGTTTGATTTCTTTGGTGATTTCAAATACAGCATGCGCCATTTTTTATTAACAAATATCAATTTTTTCAAAACAAACATTGTAATACACTAAAAATCATTATCTTCAAGCGCACAGAACAAACACCAAACCCTATGCAAACCCTAAAGTTAAATTCGAGCAACCATTCGGTAAGGGTACTCCAAACCCTGCTCAAAAACACCGGAAAAACAATTGCCATTGATGGGGATTTTGGCCCCAAAACCCTCGAGCAAGTCAAGCTTTTTCAACGCGAACATCAACTCAGAGCGGATGGCATCGTTGGCCCCACTACTTGGGCTACACTCTTTCAGCACGGTTATATCTTCAGCACCAATATCACCGATTGGCTGTCGTCCGATCGACAAGTTTTTTTGCCTAAAGAAGAGTATTTTCAGGAAATTCAACCCAAAGAATCCATTTTTCTGCACCACACCGCCGGTTTTCACGATCCGAGGGGGGTGATCAAATGGTGGTCGATTGACGATAATCCAACTACCCCAAGACGGGTTGGGACGGCCTTCGTCATTGGCGGGCCTTCACTCGATGGGGATGCAGCGCTGGATGGTAAAATCTACCGCGCATTTATGGAATACCATTGGGCTCATCACCTGGGAATGGGAGTCAAAACTTCAGGAAAGGCTTTGGCTAAACTGAATGCGAAAGTCAGTGGTAGTTCTATTGGTATAGAGATATGTGCGATTGGGCCAGTTCAAAAGGCAGCGGATGGGAGTTTTTTTGTACAGTTTCCCCCCAATCCTAAAAAATATCTGGTTCCTGCAGACCAGGTTTGCACTTTGGAAAAGCCTTTTCGCAAAGCGCTCCATTACCACCGCTACTCAGCTGCTCAAATTGAAGCCTGTCGGAAATTGATCCTGAGTATGGCCTGGTTTTTCAATATTCCTATTCCGGAGCGGACCTACGATGCGCAATGGTTTGAATTCAATTCCCGGGCTGCCTACGATCCCGGGCTTTGGACACATACCAATGTCCGAACCGAGAAAAGTGATTGTTTTCCCCAACCAGAGTTCATCGCAATGCTCAACCGCTTGCATGAAGATTTTAAAACTTTTGACCCACACAATCTACCCAGAGATCGGGGAGGAGAAGCCATGGAGTTCGATGGTGCCACCATCAAAAATTACGCCAGTGATATGAATGATTTTGATGACATGATCAAATAGAAACCCTCTTATTCATCTTGATAAACCCAAGTACAAATGGCAAGTTTTGACCTGCATTTTCATCCCTCGTTTAAAAGTTTTATGTCCAATGATGTTGAATCCGACCGAGGAGATTGTTGGAAAGTTTATGACGATTTCGTCAATGTGGTGGATTCACAAAGTAGTTTGACTCAATGTGAAAAAGGTGATGTCAACATTGGCGTAGCGACTTTCATCACCATGGAGTCGCCCTATGCCACCAGCTTTTTGGTGCAGTTGGCCGCAGGTTTGTCTTTTTTCGACAAAGACATGTTGAACCGCCCGACGGGTTCTGGCGACTTGCAGTATTTCAAAGAAGAGTTGGCCCATTTGGAAGCATCGGTTGCCGCCAAACCCGATAAAATAAAAATCATCAAGGACTTCAGCGAACTGGATGAGAACAAAATAAACCTGATCCTGGCCATTGAGGGCGCGCACTCCATTGCGAGCAACGAACACAATGCTGAAAAGAACCTGAGGGTCTTGAAACAGGACAACAAATACCGTTTTTTGTACATCACGATGGTGCATCAAACCCGGTATGCTACCTGCAATCACGCTTTTAGTGTAAAGTTGATCGCGGGGAATGAGCAGTTTTGGCCCAAGGGGCATGGCTTGACCTCTTTTGGCAAAGACTTGATCAATACCGCCTACGACAAAAGCATTGGGGGCTATCAATTGTTGATCGACATCAAACACATGAGCATCACCTCCCGCAAGGAATTTTACCAATACCGCATCGACCAGCAGTACCAAAATATCCCCATCATTGCCAGCCACGTAGGGTTTACGGGCATCAGCTGGAAGCCAGAAAAAATGATGGAATACATCGATAAAGCCGAGTTGGTGAACAGTGATCAACATGTGCGGGTGCAATGGAAAAAACCAAAAGGCATTCAAAAGCCTTTCACCTTGTTTTGGGATTGTGAATTCAACCCCTGGTCGCTCAATCTATACGACGAGGAGATCAAAATCATTGTCGACTCAGGAGGTTTGATTGGCCTGATTCTCGATCGGCGGGTGCTGGGCGCTCAAAAAGTTTCCAGTGAATATTTTGACCATCAAAACTACCTGGCACTGGGGCTAAAACTCAAACGATCCAAGGAAGAATGGTTGGAAGACCAAGAACATGAAGACCAGGAAACCAAATACGACGAGGGGCAAAAAGACCCGATGAAGCGCACTGATGCGCCCAAACATTTGTGGCATTTGTGCAATCAGATTTTGCATGCGGTTAAATGTGCCGGGCCCAAAGCTTGGGATCACCTTACCCTGGGCTCCGACTTTGATGGGTTGATCGCGGCCATCAAAGCCTGTATTTCCGTCGAGGAGTACCCTTACCTGGAAAAGAACCTCATCGAAATGTTACCTGAAGTATTGAAGCAAGCCCAAAAAGCTCATCCTGAGGTTGATTTTGGACTGAATGATGTTGCCACCCAGGTGAAAAACATCATGTACAACAATGGTCGACGATTCATCAAAAAACATTTTACTGAGCATCCACAAGCTTGATTCATTCCCAAACGAACTCCACCATGCCACAGGGATATTCATTGCACATCGGTGTGAACCAGTTTGATCGCCAGTATTATCGCGGCAGCCTAAGTTTTTTAAATGCGGCAGTCAACGATGCGGTTTTCTGGCAGCAGTTTGCCCGGGATCAAGGCTACCACTCTTCTCACTTGTTGAAAGATGAGGAGGCGGTAGCTGCTACCATCTTAGCCTATCTCCAGGAAAAATCTGCTCAACTGAAAGCCGGCGACATCTTATTGGTCACCTACTCGGGGCATGGTGGACAAATTCCCAACGAAAAAAAGGGTGTAGCTGATGATGAGCGCAATGACCAAACCTGGTGCCTGTACGACCGGGAATTGCTTGACGATGAATTGTACGCCTGTTTCCAGCAGTTTGCCGAAGGGGTGCGCATCACAGTGGTTTCGGATAGTTGTCATTCCGGCACAGTGATCAGAGACGAAGCCCCGATAGGTCAGATCGATCTGATCGCCAAACTCGAAAAAGGTTTGAGCCTGGGCCTGGAAACCCGGGGCTGTATCGCCAGGGGCGTGGGACCTGACATTCGTTATGAAATCAGTAGATCCGGCGGTACAAGCATCATGGGCCCGATCCAAAAAAAGTACTTGCAGGCCCGCAAGGGGCAAAAAGTAAAAGCGGCAGTTACTTTATTGGCGGCTTGCCAGGACGAAGAAACCACCTTTGATGGCGAAGAATTTGGCCTGTTTACTGGAGCCCTGAAAGAACTCCTGATCAATGCCCCCGAGGCCAGTGCGGAGGAACTGATTGCCAAAACAAAAGAGCAATACGCTTTTCCCAAACCTAACTTGTTCACCTACGGGGCCAAAATCAGTTCCTACCAAACGCACTCCCCCTTTGCCATTGATATTCCTGAACCAACGCTGATTGAAGGATTCGAGCCAGCACGGGTAAAAAAGGCCATTTCGCGCACCATGCACAAAGTGACGCCTTTGTTTGCCCGCTTAAAATTGACAGCAGCGGTGGATTTTGAGCCCATGGCGGATGATCAGCTCCGCATTCTATCTGAAGAAATTGTTGATGGGCATAAAATTCTAGAGATTGAAGTCATCGATATTCCAGTAAAGGATGCCTGGAATGCTGCGCATGCCTTGCAGGCGGCCTTAAAAGCAGAAGCGATTCAGGTACAAGTAGAGCCGCTTTATTTCGAGCACCAAAAAACGCTCAGTCGGGAGGGCCGCGCCGACTCGGATGACTACCTCCCGGAATGGCCGCCCGCTCAGCATCAACCTGGGGTAAAAGTGGGCTGGCACCTCGGGGCAGCGTATTCCCAATTGGCGGGAGCGGTGCAGGAGGTTCGTCAAAAATGGCAGGACAATCCGCCCCGGATTCGAATTGCCCACATCGACACTGGGTATGTGCCCGATCGGCCTGGTTTGCCCAAATACCTCAAACACGATGAAGGGCGCAGTTTTATTCCGGGAGAAAATTCGGCCATCGACCCGCCTGATTCTGGTCAGGATCGGCATGGCACTGGCACCATGATCCTCTTGGCAGGAGACCAAGTTGGCCCAGACGATTTATTCGGTGAATACCAAGGTGAAGTTGGTGGGATTCCCTTTGCCGAAGTGATTCCGCTCCGCATCTCCGAAACGGTGGTGATTTTTAACTCCAATCGTTTTGAAGCAGCGGTGGAAGCCGCCATCGAGTTGGGCTGTGAGGTCATCACCATGTCGATGGCGGGCAAACCTAGTCCTGGCATGAGCAAGGTGATCAACAAGGCCTACGAAGCGGGCATCGTGGTGGTATCCGCCGCCAGTAATTGCTGGTACAAAGGGCCGGGCGCAGTTTTGCCCAAATGTGTGCTGTATCCAGCTGCTTTTCCGAGGGTTATTGCTGCGGTAGGGGCCATGCAGGATCAGCGCCCCTACGACCAAAAGTTTTTATTGGCCAGTCGATCCAAAATCGATACCGCATACATGCAGGGTTGCTGGGGCCCGGCCTCCCGGATGAAGTACGCCCTGGCCGCTTATACGCCCAATGTGCCCTGGGTGGGCAAAGACAAGGCTTTTACCCGGGGTGGGGGAGGCACTTCGTCGGCCACGCCACAAGTGGCAGCAGCGGCGGCACTCTGGATTGCGTATTACCGCAAAGAACTGGAAGCTAAGGGCTACTATCAGGAAGGCCAAGGCTGGAAAAAAGTAGAGGCGGTGCGGCAGGCTTTGTTTCAGTCAGCAGCTAAAGAAACAGTCTTCCCAGAATGGAAAAAATATTACGGCAATGGCATCCTACGCGCCCTGGATGCGCTGCAAATTGGGGTACCCGATGAGCAGGATTTGCAGGCTGCACCCGCAGCCAAAGTAAGCCCGCTTGGCGTGGTCGAGCTGGTGGCTTCTTTTTTTAAAAACCGACCTGCGTCCCGCGCCATCGAGGCCCAACCGGATGATGCACAACTGGCGCTGGAATTGATCCAGGTGCTGGAAAGTGATCCTGAGTTGTTTGATTTGTTGGAACGGCTTGATGAAAGTGAGGATTTGGATGTGCTGGGTGCGGAGGATTGGAAACGGGTGGGGAGGTCGAACTTGGCGAGTAATTTTTTGAGGGGGAGGTTGGGGTGAGGGGGGCTTTTCTCCCCAACCTCTTCCTGATTAAAATTCGCTCAACAAGTCCTTCAATTGCTTCAAACAAGCTTTAGAATCAAAATACCCCACATGATCACAACCCACCTCAATCCGTTTCTCCCGATCAAAGCCCCCTATCGTCGCCATACTATCCACCGTCACTGCCATATCATGGTGCCCGTCTTTGAACACAAATTTGGACAAGGCCGGATACACCGCTTTACCTTTAATGTGCTCTACCAAACGCTCCAAAAATGGATTGCCAGCCGCCATCTCCTCAGTAATCTTGCTGATATTACCGCTGATCAGTGAATACGGAATGGGTGGCTTGGAGGTTTTTCCTAAGGTTTTAAGCACCGGCGAATCTGGCGTGAGTTGCCCCAGCGTTTCGACCGGATTTGCCCCAAATTGGCTCAGTACGTAAGACAAGCCCGAAATGGCTATTTTCATTATGCCCCCCACATTCAAGGCATCCGTAATCAACCCGTATACTTGATCACGCAATCCGGCTACTTGCGAGCCGTCGTTCGGCGTGCCCATCATGATCAAGTGTTGGATAAAATCGCCCCCTTTTTGATCTATCTCCAACATATGGCGGGTGATCAGGCCGCCCATGGAGTGCGCGACTACAGTTAATTTGGGGCTATTGGCTGCGCCAAAACCTGCTTCGGTCAAACGTTGGAATAATTTTTTTGCCGTATTTTCAATGGGGGTAGCTAGGCTTTCGTAGTCATAAGTCAGGATGAAATCCATTGCGCTGCCTTGCGCATGTAGCTCCTGCAAACCCGCCAACATCCACTCCGTATCGCCGGTGATGCCGTGAATGGCCAATACTATTTTGGCTTGTTGCTGTCCCGCTAGTTTTTGGCGAATTTCTGGTGCGGCTGTCACCTCTTGCCACAGGCCTTGTTCATCTCGCCAATGTAGGCACAGCGCTTCACTGGGTTTGCGAGTGAATACTTTTTTGAAATAGAGTTTTATAGATTGGCCAATGCTTCGGGTCAGAGGTTCGTCGCCCTGGATGAGGCCATCGCTGGGTGGAGGGAGTTGTTCGATTTGGATGTTGCCTTCGGCATCGGTGTAGCCGATGGGGAGATATAAGCCTGATGCTTCGTCGTAGCCGTAGGGGAGGATGGATTCCGCGTATTTTTCCTCCGCGTCATCTGCTGAGCGTTGGCGGATGGGTTTGGTTTTGGGAATGATCGTAAGTTTTTGTCCTTCTTGCAGGGTAGGAAATGGAGCACCGTCCTGAGAGGGGCTCAACTCCAATATTTGTACACTATTGTCAGAAGCAGAGCTTAAGCCAGCCGGAAAGGGGTTGTAGTCAGTCAATACATTGTTGAAGAGTTGAGCAGGAGGAGCTACCCGATTGGCCAAGGCAACATCACTGCCCATCCCTTTATGGCGCGACTTATTGAGCTTAGTCTGTTGGTCGTCTCCAGTGGCGGCATAGGCTTTGGCCTGAAAACCTTCTGGTGCATTAAGTGTAAAAGCAGTGAAATCGGTTGTTCCTTGTTGAAGTTCTTGCTCCTTATTGGGGCCTACTACGCGGATTTTCATGGTAAAAGCCGTCCAATCGCGTTGATCGCCCAAGCTGTCATCTTCGAATCCAAGTTCTCCATCGCCCCGATATTTCGGAATCGTTTCATCAAGCGGTAAATCCGCTTGTTGAAACCGGTGCAAGGCCAGGGTTTGAGGATCAAGGGCTACCAGAATTTTTAAATAGGCCGTAATTTCATTGATGTTAAAAGGTTTGTATCCATTGTTCAATTCAAAGGGGATGGTTTTATAGAGTCGGCCTCCGTCTTTAAGTTTCAAAAATATAGGATCACGACCTTGGACCAGCTTATTTTCGGACGGATCAATGAAGTCTATTTTGATGCCAAATAGGCTCCTCAAATACAGCGCCCCGACATAACATTCACTTAGATTGGATGCAGGATTGATCGCAATACTCAAGCGGAAAGCAGGTCGTTGATTGTTTTTATAGCTACAAACCAATTCGCCCGGAAGCCTCCCGTTTTCTCCAACCATTTCGCCACTTACTTTTTCTGGGTCTGGTTTGAAAGTTTTCCCTTCAATTTTTTCAACAGTAAACAAAAAATCATCCGGTTTAAATTGGGTATCCTGGTTATTCAGTTCTGATGCTCCTATCCATTTCCCTACTGAATCTACATAGCGTAAAAAAACACTTGCGTCTTTACTGCGTTTGAACAGAGGAATGAGACTGTTGATCTTAGTCAATACATATTCATCGTCTAACGTCAACCTGATGAGGTAATCGTGAGTGTCACTTGCTTCTGAAAAATCAATGGCATAAAACAAGGTAGGCTCTTGGTCATTGGCATCTTTTAAGGCTGACAAAGCTCTGGATGCTTTTCTTAAACCTTCAGACAAACCTACGCTCAAGGGCGGGTTGGACAATCGTTTTAAAACTGCTTCATATCCCTCACTTTGATCCAAATTCATCAACTGAGCGCCTTCCAAGACCGACTCATCGTTGTGTACCTCACGGACCCTAACCAATTCCTCCACACCAGGAATTTGTACCAATGTATCACCAGAAGCGCCCGACTGCACCAAACCATCAATTTTACCCGCCGACAAAATCCACTCCCCATTGATAAAATTAACTGGATAAGTAGCCCGATAAGGGGTGATTTCTCTAGATAAAAATTGCTGATCCAGGTCTTTTTCGGCAAAGGCAAAGGCCACCGGGTTTTGTTTGTCTGCCCGGTTGCGTACTTCAATGGCCAGGTTGGACATCAAATCCCGATAAGTCCTGGAGGTACCGCCCGCTTGCAATTGCCGCATCAGACAAGAGGTAAATAAGCCTCCGCCATCAGCTTCCTGTGCTTTTTCATCGTCTCTAGCTGCGGCCAGATGCACATAAGGAGCAATGGGGAAACTTGCTCGGCCTGCGGTGAGCTCAAAAAAGCCCTCTTGTTGCCCCAGGTACTGATCATAAGTAACCTGGTTTTTAGCAGCCGTTTCGTGCCGGAAGCGAATTTTACGTGGATCAATCTCGTCATCTCGGAAATTGCTCCCCGAATGGCAACAATCCATGATGACCAAACAATGGACATCTTTGAATTTCGCTTTGTCTTCGGGATCATGCAAGGCGTCCCAAATCAGGTAGGCCATTTCTTTGTCGATCAAATCCCGGGCCTCGGGGTTGGTGCGGCTGTCGACACACACAATGGTTTCATTGCGTCGGTTGGATTTATCACCCCAAAATTCCTGGGGCGCTTCGATAGACGAGCCATGACCACTGTAGAACAAAAGGCAGATGTCGCCCGCTTGGGCTTGTTTGATATGGGCGAAAGGGCCATTGATTTGGTCCTTGATGTTGGCATAGGTTGGCAATGCTTTTGGCTCAAAATCTGGAAATTGCGCTTTATGCCCGTCCAAATCTTTTTTGTCGAAGCCCTGGTCATGTGGAGCAAGCCAATAAGCGGGGTGGTATTCAATGGTATCTATGGGTTGTTGTGCACAGAACTTGCGCAGGAATCGATCCAGATTGAGCACATCATGGATACACGCATATAATTTATTGCTGTGGTAGGCATTGATTCCAATGAAAGAGGCATACAATTTTTTTGCCATTGCACTATGGTTTAGTTTATGGTTATAAAAATAAGAGTAATTTATTTACTACCAAATAAATATTTGAAATGAAAGCAAGTGTCGAAATAAAAAAATCAAAAACAATTTGTTATTGCATTTTTAATAATTTTGCCTGTATCTTGTACAGATCATTCGTTCACCAAAATACCTATTCCTTATGTCTCTTATCTACATTCTCATCATCGGTGCGGTATCCGGCTGGCTCGCTGGCCAAATCATGAAAGGCGGCGGCTTTGGCCTTTTGTGGAACATCATCCTGGGTATTGTCGGCTCTTTTGTTGGCGACTGGCTATTCGGGGTGCTCAACATTTCCCTGAACGTCGGTAGCGCTACTGTGAATACCATCATCCAATCGGTCATCGGGGCAGTTGTGCTGCTTTTTGTGGCAGGGTTGTTAAGAGGAGGCCGAGGACGATAATCGGATGGGCAACCGTAGGGGCGACCCTTGCGGTCGCCCATGTTCGATGATGGGCAACCGCAAGGGTTGCCCATGTTGAAAAAGGGCAACCGCAAGGGTTGCCCCTACAGTCTTTTCGCATGAATCTCCTCAAAAAAGATATCCTCATTCGGCACATCAAATTCAATCCCCACCACTTTCCGGTTGTTGTCCGTCACAAATTGTAGCGTGCCAAAGTCATACCAAGCGTGGTTCTGCTTCCATTTGATCTCGTAGGTATCGTAGTGCCAATGGCTGAGCGTGGCATCCAGTTGAGGCCCGTGCGGGAAGTGTAATTCCAGCTGTTGATTGGCCCCAAGCTTCACTTCCAGCGTTCCGTACAATGGGTCGTGGTATTGGCCGACCAGGGCGCTGGCGGGTAAACCTGGCGTCGTGTTTTTGACCTGTGCCGCTTTGCGGATTGCTACCATTTGGCGGCGCTCGGCCTGGTATTGCAATTCACCGGGAACACCTTCCTTGCTCCAGTCTTTCAGGGGCAAGTTCAGGTAACGATCCACTACGTATTGACAAAGGTTGGGGCTGATGCCAGTCATGCTGTTGGTCAGCACCACAATGCCCAGTTTCTCTTCAGGCACCATCATCACTTGGGAGTACATGCCGTCGTAGCCGCCCCCATGCGAGAGAACCATTCTGCCGCCGTAATCAGCGATGTTCCAACCCAGGGCATAACCCGCAAAATGCCGTTTGAAATAGCGTTGCTTTTGCGCGGCGGAGACCTGAAAACTGTTGTGCATGCGCCAGAAGGTCTCCTGCGTTTGGGCGCTGAAGATGGTTTTGCCTTCGTATTTCCCTTGATTGAGTTGCAAATTCATCCATTTGGCCATGTCGCTCACGCTGGAGATGATGCCCCCAGCGGCGCCCATATTGTCCCAACCCGCGTAGGGAATGGGTTCGGCGGGGCCGTAGATGCTCTTGTGTGGCATGGCTACGTTGCTCAGATTGCCCAGGGCGCTGGTGCTCGTTTGGCTACGCTCCATTCCGAGGGGTTTGAAGATCTGCTCTTTTACGAACACATCCCAGGACTGACCACTCGCTGCCCGAATCACTTCACCCGCGGCAATAAACATCAGGTTGGTATACCCGTAACCTGCGCGAAATTCATAAGCGGAGGGTAGATGTTTGACTCTTTTGACCACTTCCTCCGCGCTGTAATTCGTTTTGTACCAAATGGCATCGCCACTATAAGTACCCAAGCCCATCCGATGGCAAAGCAGGTCACGCACGGTGGCGTGTTTGCTCACGTAGGGATCATACAGTTCGAAGTAGGGCAGGTATTTTTGCACCGGGTCATCCCACTTCAGTTTCCCTTCTTCCACCAGGATGCCAATGGAGGCAGAGACGAAAGCTTTGGTATTGGAAGCAATGGCATACAGGCTGTTTTCATCGGCTTTGGTCGTTTTCCCTTTTTCCAAAACGCCGTAGCCTTTGGCCAATACGACCTTGCCATCTTTTACCACCGCGATGGACAATCCCGGCACGTTCCAGTCTTTTTGGGCTTGTTGAAAATATTGATCCAGAGCGGTGACATCCACCTGGGCGAAGGCCATCAGTGTGTGGAAAAGCACCAGCACCAGCAAGGTGATTTTATTCATGATTTCTATATTTTAACGTGAATTTCGAATTAACTGCGCAAAATGTGCGACTTCTCCGAAGTCGTAAAATCTTAACCATTCCCATTTTCTACAAATGTGTGACCTCTCCGAGGTCATCAGATCGACTTCGTAGAAGTCGTACATTTGTAGAATTCGTTGCAAATGAGTTTTTTACGACTTCGTAGAAGTCGCACATTATTCATTGTCAATGCAATTGATTCAAAATTCACGTTATTTTAATGGATAGCGATTAATTGGTGGCAAAAATACTTTCCGGCTTCCAAGTCGGGCGCTCCGCAGCATTGGCTACCAGATAACTGATCAAAAAATTGAGTTTGACGTAGGTACGGCCCGCTTCAAAATTGAAAGACCCATTGAGTTCATCCGAAGGTTTGTGGTAGTTGTTTTTGGTAAAATCCTTGATCAAACCATCCAGGTCAAAATTGGGGTCGCTGGTTTTGAGGCCATACTTGATGTGCAGCGCGGGAATGCCTTGCAGGACAAAGCTGTATTGGTCGCTGCGCACAAAACGTACTTCAGTTGGCATGTGATCCTGCATCACCTCGAGGCCCAGGTAGCCCGCAGCTTGTTGCACCGTAGCCATCAGGGTGGAGTGCTCGGCGCCAAGGGGCACTACGCCTAAGAGCGGTGCCAGGATGGTGGGCATATCCGTATTGACATCTGCGACAATTTTTTCTTTGGGCACGGTAGGGTTGTTGGCAAAATAGGTGGAGCCCAGCAGGCCCATTTCTTCGCCCGTTACCATTACAATCAGCACCGAACGTTTGGGGCGTTCTTTTTTCAGGCTTTGGTAGGTTTTCGCAATTTCCAGCAAACTCGCTACTCCTGAGGCATTGTCGTGTGCACCGTTGTAAATGGAATCGCCATTGACCGGACGGCCAATCCCGACGTGGTCGAGGTGGGCGGTATGCACCACATATTCGTCCTTGAGCACCGGATCGGAACCCGGAATTTTGCCCACTACGTTGAAACTTTCCAGGTGCTCGTACACCGTACCCGTTTGGATGCGGGCCGTGCCGGGAATGACTACTGGAGCGCTGGGGTTATACAACAACGCAGCCAATTCACGGCTACTGAGTTCGGGTTTGCCCATTATTTTACCCAAACCCGTCCAGGTCAAAGTCCCAACCACTTTGATGGAAGCGTAAGGATTGACACCCCGGCCTTCGGCTTTTCCATTGGGCAATACGACCCCACGCACCGATCCAGGGCCACCTTGCGGGCCACCTACCGTAGGCGAAGGAAGGACAAAAACACCCACCGCACCTTGCTTGAAAGCCATGTCGACTTTGGCGCGGGTGGTGGCCAAGTGGGCAGTTTCAGTGCTACCAAACTTGTTTTCTGGCACCCGACTGAGCAGAATCACAATTTTACCTTTTACATCGAGGCCTGCATAGTCATCGTGCTTGAGTTTGGGGGCAGAAATGCCATAGCCAGCAAAAACCAGGGGTGCTTCGATCTGGTTGCGGGCTACGTTGAAGTCGGCTTGTACGGTGTAGTCCTTGCCGTATTCCAGATCCAGGTGTTGGGTGGAGGAATGGTAATGGATGCTATTTTGCTCGGGTATGGTTTTGGCGGTGCGGATGACTACTTTTTGGCGGTAGGTACCATTTTCGCCAGCGGGTTCCATGCCCAGTTTTTTGAATTCAGCTTCCACGTATTGGCCAGCCAGGTCAAATTCGGGGGTGCCCGGTAGGCGGCCTTTCATGCGGTTGTCGGCCAGGTAGGCGATGTGGCTTTTGAGGGCTTCAGCGGATACTTTATCCAGTGGTTTTTTCAAGTGTTTGGGCAAACTGCTTTGGCCCCAGCAAGCGGTAACCAGCAGGCCACTCAGTAAAATACTCAGGCTACGGTGAATCATGATTTATCTAGTTTTGAGCGAGGTGGGAAGGTAGGGAAAAATGACGAATGAAGGAATGACGAGTGACGAATTTTAGGGCAGCCCCTTATTCGTCATTCGTCATTCAAAACTATCCTTCATTCAGCACTTTCCGACCCCACAACAAAATCTGGAACCCATAGATGCCCAACCAAAAAAGGATGGCCGCAAAAGAAAGGATGCCCAGAGCAGCAAAAATCTTCACCGAGCGCAAATTGAGGTCCCAAAATTGGTAACTGATGAAATCGCTGAGGACGAAAAAAGTATGGATGCAAAACAGGTAAAACAGCACCTGCAATAACTTTCGGGCATAAAGCACCTTGCGCAACTCCGATTTATCGCGCAGGCTGTTCCGCTTTTGCACCACGTAGCGGCGGGCAAAAAAGAGATAGGCAAAAAAGAGACTCAAAAACAAACCTTGCTCCAACGCCCCGTAAAAAGGGTTGAAAAACTGTCGCCCGTAATCAGCTTTAAAATCCATCGAGGAAAAAAACATGAACACAAAAAAAACGAATTGCCCGATGGGTAGAATGAAGTGCTTCAAATCGCTGCGGCGCAGTTGGTACTGTGGATACATGCGTAACTTGACATGATAAAACAGCAAAGTGGGCAAACTAAGCGTGGAATAAATGGGTATAAAATACAAACTTGGATAACGCTCATAAATACCCGCCAACACCAGCCAATAATGCAGCAGCGTGAGGGCAAAGGTGATGAGCAATAGGCCATAACAGGCGTTGGAGCGTTTTTCGCCCGAACTTTTTCCAAAAAATAATACCCCAATCCCCAGGGAATAAATGACCTGTGCTGCCAATACTGCCAGCAAGAGGTAGTAAAAGATGGAATGTTCCCCGCGAAGGGGCAAAGGAAGGTAATTGGAAAATTCCATATAATGCAATTGATTCATATGGTAAGGGTTTAGGGAGGTTTAGAGAGGTTTAGGGAGGTTTAGGCTGCCGCAGCAACTTAGACAATGGCATTGTCAAAATCGCTGCGGCAGCCTAAACCTCCCTAAACCTTCTCAACCATCTCAACCTCCCTCAACTTTTCCCAAAGGTATTGCCTTTTTGCACCCTTTGCAAAAGTCATTTAACTTTGGAGAGAAAACTCATTCACGGGGCCAAAAATGCCCCCTTATTTTGAACCCTAAACAAAGTAGTCATAGCCATGAGCTCTAAATCTTATTCACCCGTCACACCCCATGAAGCCGTTTCAGTCATTCGTTCAGGGGATAAAGTATTCATCCACACAGGCGCAGCTGCACCACAAGTATTGGTCAAAGCCTTGGCCGAACGCGGCGACGAACTGCGTGGAGTTCAAATTTACCAGATGCATACCGAAGGCCATGCGCCCTATGCTGAAGAGCAATACCGGGACAGCTTTCACGTCTATAGCCTTTTTACGGGGGCCAATATGCGCGAGGCAGTGCAAGCAGGTCGGGCGGATTTTGTTCCGGTTTTTTTGAGCGACGTTCCCCGTTTGTTTCGGCGCGGCGCCATTCCGCTGGATGTAGCCATTCTGCACGTTTCACCGCCCGATGCCCACGGTTACGTGACCTTGGGTGTATCGGTTGATACCTCGCTGGCTGCTGCTGAAACGGCCAAGGTTTTGATTGCCGAAATCAACCCGCGGATGCCCCGCACCCAGGGTGACGGCAACATCCACATCAGCCGCTTTGACAAAGTCATTGAAGTCAACTACTCTTTGCCGACACACATTATTCCTGAACCCGACGAAATTGAACGCCGTATCGGGGAAAATGTCGCTAGCCTGGTAGAGAATGGTGCCACCCTGCAAATGGGCATCGGTGCCATTCCCAACGCCGCCCTGGCCGCCATGACCAACCACCGCGAATTGGGCATTCATACTGAAATGTTCTCCGATGGAATTATTCCTCTGGTGGAAAAGGGCATCATTACGAACGAACACAAGGCCAAACACCGTGGACACCTGGTCACTGGTTTTTTAATCGGCTCTCAAAAACTCTACGACTTTGTTGATGACAACCCGCTCGTAAGGGTGTTGGATATAGAATATGTCAACGACACCTCCATCATCCGTAAAAACCCTAAGGCCACCGCCATCAACAGCGCCATTGAAGTGGACATTACCGGACAGGTTTGTGCGGACTCGATTGGTAGTCGGATCTTTTCAGGGGTAGGGGGGCAAATGGACTTTATTCGGGGTGCTGCACTCTCCAAAGGGGGCAAACCCATCATCGCCCTGCCCGCCATGACCAACAAAGGCATTAGCCGCATCACCTCCATGCTCAAGCCAGGAGCGGGCGTTGTCACGACTCGCGCCCACGTGCACTACATCGTTACGGAATACGGTGTAGCAGAAATGTGGGGCAAAAGCATTCAGGAAAGGGCCAAAGCCATGATTGGTATCGCCCACCCGGATCATCGGGAGCAATTGATAAGGGAGACTTTTGAGATTTGGAAGATAAGAATCTAGAAAATGAAAAATGAAAAATGAAAAACGAAAAACGAAAAACAGGCAAATAATTTGGTTTTCAACGTTTAATGTATTTTTTTTCATTTTTCATTTTTCATTTTTCATTTTTCATTTTTCACTCTCCCCATTCCTGCCTTCGCCGCCTGATGCAAACTCGTTCGGTAATCACTGGGCCGCATTTCAGTACAGAGTTGGAAGAAACGTCGGGCTTGAGGATAGTCTTTGCGCAGCTCACAAATCAGTCCGGCCTGTAAAGCCGCGTTACAAGCATAATAATAGGTGGACTCTCGGCCATTTGTGATGGTTTGGCGGTAAAGCACCAGGGCATCATCCCAGCGTTCCAGGCCATGCAGTACCCTGCCCAAGCGGTAGGTGTATTCTAGTTGCGTGGCTTGAGTGGGCCAGCGGTAATTTTCTTTTTCCGTCAAAAGCTCATGCGCTTTTGGGTAGTAGCCACCATCAAAAAGCAGGCGTGCTTTGACCAGGGTTGGGTCTGGAATTGTATTGCTTTGGGCTTCTTCCTGGGCATTTTTATCCGAACCAAAATCAGCTACTCCTTTTTGGGTACACAGTTGTAAGTAGCGTTTGTAGCCCGCAGTATTGCCTTTGATCAATTCCGACCAGGCCAATTTTTGGTAAGCTTCTTTGATGTTGTTGCGGCCACGGAAGCGGCTGAGGAAATTCAAAAAATGAGGCGCGGCATCGCTGTCCAGGTGGCGCAATTTGGCCAAACCCAACTGAAATTCCAATGCTGGAAAATCCAGGGCACCTGCCGTTTTGTGGTATTGGCTCAACATCTCTATCGCCTCGGTGTTGTGGCCGCTACGTAGGGCCACGCTGGATTTGAGGAAGCAATGCAGTGGATTTTTGGCTACGTCCAGATTTTGGTGCTGCAATGTTTTCCAGGCTTCTTCGGCATCGTTTTCCAGGTGCAAAACCAGGAAGGCGTAGTACACCACCGTTTCATCGGCGAACATAAACTCGTTTTGCCGGGCGTAGCGCATCACTTTTTCCAATTCGGCTTTGCCTTGGGCAATCGAGCCCTGCATCCCCCCCAGTAATTTCACCCCCCACTGATAATTGTCGGGGATGGTGCCGACCAGCGCGTGCAAAAGCCCCAAATCTTTGTAGTTGGGCATGAAATTGGGGAACTTCTCCTGGTTTTTTTTCAACAAACGAAAAGCTTTACCCGCGTTGGAGAAAGCCCCCATAAAGTCGCCAAATTTGAGCTTCACCAAAGACCATTGCAAAAAAATGTCGCCTTGGGCATAGAGGTAATAAGGTGATTTGGGGTCACCTGCTTTGATTTTATCCAGACGCAGATCGAGGTGTTTTTTGAGGCGGTTGTATTCTTCTACATCCTCATTGATGTAGAGGCGAAAAAAATCGAGGTAATTTTCGATGTGATAAACGGCAAGGTTTTGGGGGTCTTGAACCTTGAGTTTGGTTAAGATGGCCGCAGCTTCATCCAGCCGCAAGGCCACCGCCTTTTGGTAGGCTTGTTTGACGGAACTGTTGTAGCTGAAATACGCTTCAGCTTTGGCAGGTGGTGCTCCTCCCCAAAAGAATAGCATCAGGGCTAGCAATGTAGTTTTCTGGCGTAAAGTATTGTTCATGTGGATTATAATTAGGGCGAAGATACGGGAAAATGAAGAAAAAAGCTTATTTAAATGGATTCGGGGATTGCACTTTTTCAGTTACTTTCGCCCCATGAAAAAGCCAATCAGCATCGAAGTTGCGCAAAATGATACTAGTTCGCGGGCAAAACGTTACAAGGAGTTCAACACCTTGCTCAACAAGATCAACCAACTCAAACTGCAATTCGAAGCACTGCAGGCCCAAGTGAGTTCGGGTTTGGCCTTTTACCATCAGGAAATCCTACCCCTCTATGTCAAGCAGCAAAACTTGATGGAGGAAGAAGTCCAAGCCTTACATCGGGCTTATTCCCTTCCAATTTTTGGACGAAACGACCGCAAAAAAATTGCCACTTTAATCCTGATGCATTGCCAGAGTCTTTTTCAAGACAGGGATCGGGATTTTTCCGCCTTGACGGACATTTACAACCACTATGCCGATCAGACGCTAGAGGAATTGGAGGCGGAAAAAAAACTGCTCGCTCAGGAGCGGGCGGAAGAAGTGTTGCGTTCTTTTGGCCTGGAGGTGGATGTGGAGGATGAGGATGACCTGGAAACAATCCTGGAAAAAGCCCGGGAAGCCGCTGAACGCAAGCAAGAGGAAGCTCGGGAACACGCTGAAAACGAAGCCAGGAGTGCCAGAAGTGAAAAACAAAAATTAAAAGCAGAACGGGAGCGCCAAAAAGAAAAGGACATCCAAAAGGTGAGCAAAAACATCTACGGCGACCTTGTTCGCCTGCTCCATCCCGACCGCGAAATTGATGAAAGTAAAAAAGCGGCTAAAACCGAAGCCATCCAGCGCGTCAATGAAGCCTATGAGCGCAAAGACCTCTTTGAATTGCTCCGCCTGCAAGCCGAATACCTGCAAAAAGAGGGCGATACTTTAGTCCTTTTACCCGAAAAAGAATTCAAATACTACCTGCAAGTGCTCAAAGCGCAAGAACTGGATTTGCAGTCGGAGCTCAATGCTGCGGCCAAAGCCCCTGGCTTGGAAGGCTATGTCTGTCAAAACCTTTGCCACCCCAATCCGGTTACCACACAAATCTTGCGCCAGCGGGCGGTGAAGGAAGCAAAAGAAACCCTCAAATCCCATCAGCACAATTTGAAATTGGCCAAGGATCCTATCGTTTTAAAAGAAGCTTTGCGGTATTACGAAATCGAGGCGGATGGATTTGATGTTGACGATGTTGATTCATTTTCGGAGTCAGAGGGGGAGGTGTTTGAAAAGAAGGGGAGGGGGAAGAAGAAGAAAAAGCGTTAGGCGCAAATTATCCCCCAAAAGTTGTGGTATTTTTTTCGCCTGCCGTATGCATTTTTCCCACCCTCCGCATCCTCCCTTTATCCGATAAAAAATACCACCATGAAACAACACATTTTTATCATCCTATTTCTCTTGAGTGGCCTACAAATCTGGGCCGAAACCCGCATCCCTTCACGCATCACGGAAGCGACGGTGTACCGTAGCGGGGCCAAACTGACCAATGTCGCCTCAGTGCGTTTGACGACGGGCAGCAACCAGATTGTGTTTGAAAAACTGCCCGTTGACCTGAACCCCAACAGCATTCAGGTGCGGATCGAGGGCAAAGCAGATTTATTGTCCGCCTTTTTTCGGCGGGCGACCATCGAGTTGAACCAGCCCAATGGTTCGGCCATCAAGGCCTTGCAGGATTCGATTGAAACGGTGAACGACCGCATCCTGCGCCTGGTTGCTGAAAATGAAATCCTCAACAAAGAAGAAAGCAGCCTGCAAGAAAACCAAAAACGCGTGGGCGCAGGGGAGCACAGCACCCTGAGTGTCAATGACTGGAAGGAAATGACCCAGTACTACCGCAATCGCCTTACGGAAATCAAAAACCGCCAATTGGAAATCACCTTCCAGCGCCGCAAAGAAGACCGCCAGATGGCGGGGATGAACGAACGCCTACGCAAACTCAACAACCGCGAGACCCAAACACTCGGTGAAATTGTCCTGCAAATTGAATCCGCCACGGCCCAGACCTTAAACATCAGCTGTGTGTATTTCATCACCCAGGCGTATTGGACCCCCGCATATGACCTGCGCGCCGAAGCAGTCGACAAACCCTTGCGCATGGTATACAAAGCAGTAGTAAGCCAGCAATCCGGCTTTGATTGGCAAGCGGTCAAACTCAAATTGTCTTCCGCCCGGCCCCTAAGTAACAACAACCGCCCCATTTTGACCCCGCAGTTTATTGATTATTACGTTGCTCGTCCCGCTCGTAATCTGGATGATGGCCTGGCTCCAAGTAGGGAAAATATCTTCAACCTATCCCAGTCGCAGGTGCGCAGCGCCGACCGTCGGGACATGGCCAAACCCTCTTCCGGCCCAGGTGATTTGGGCGAAGTAGTTGTTACGGATGAAGAAGTAGTGCTAGAGGAGAATGCCAGTGGCGAAGAATTTGAAATCACGGCGCCCCAAAGCATCGTATCGGGTTCCGAGCCCCAAACAGTCCGCTACAAGGAAGAACAAATGGACGCCATATACCAATACCATGCGGTACCTAAAATGGACCCTGGGGTATTTTTGCTCGCCAAAATTCCGAATTATGGTCGCTATGGCCTCTTGTCGGGAACGGCGCAGATTTTCTTCAAAGATACCTACGTAGGCCAGTCAGAAATTGACACCAAAACGGTATCCGACACGCTGCTGCTCTCCCTCGGGCGCGACGAAGACATCAGCATCAAGCGGGTGAAACCCACCGATCTGGCCTATACACCTAAGTTCCTGAACAACTTCAAACGGGAGTTGGTGGCCTACGACATCGTGGTTAAAAACAATAAAAAAATTCCCGTCAACATCGAAATTCTGGATCAGATCCCGGTATCCAAACAAGATGAGATTACGGTGGAACTGGAAGAAAGAAGTGGCGCACAGTACACGGCTGACTTTGGCAAGTTGCTCTGGCACCTGGAAGTTCCAGCGTACGGTAGCAAAACCTTGCGCTTCAAATATTGGCTGAAGTATCCAAAGGATCGGACGGTAGCAAAACCTTAAGACTCTTTTGAGTTACGAGTTACGAGTACATGACTTAAGACTTTAGAAGTGGGCTACCGCAGCGGCTTAGACCAAGGCTGTGTCTAAGTTACTGCGGTAGCCCACTTCTAAAGTCTTAAGTCATGTACTCGTAACTCGTAACTCAAAAAAAATTATATTAATTGCTTGATAATCAAATCCCCTCACTACTGCTCCCTTTCCACATCCAACAAATTAAACAAGGTATCTACCCCTGCATCCACATCTGGAATGTCGTAATCGTACTTTACCTCCTTGGGCGCATCGATGAACCATTGGTTTTTGCGCCGCAGCAGCACAAACTCGATGTTGTAAGTCTCGTATTGATCTTTGCAGCGGCATTGACAAAAGGCAGAATCGCCCTTGGTGCGGCATTGTAGCGAAAGAAAAGAGGTGGTGAGTTGGGTGGAATCTGCGGATTGCTCCAGCATCATTTTCGCCAGATTGTCGAGGCGGCTTTGTTCCGCCAGGGTGCTGAGCGCTTTGGCTTCATCAAAACGATTTTGATCGTAATAAGCCTGGTAGGCTTTGACTACTTCTTCAGGCGTTTTGGGAAGTTCGGCTTGTTGTTTACAAGCTGCCAGCAAGGCGATGGCCATGCCTAGCAGAATGATGGAGTGTTTCATTTACGGTTTATTGGGTACTCAACATTTTATAGTGGGGCAAAAGGGCGTGGAGAAATTTCTTTGAATAAAAAATTTCTCCACCTATTTTCAAGGATTAGTTGCTCAACATCACTGGCATCACCAGCATCAAAATGTCTTCACCAGGTACTTCCTCCACAGGCAACAAAATCCCGGCACGAGTAGAAGTAGACAATTCCATGCGCACTTCGTCGGATTCCAGTACCGTCAACATTTCTAGCAAAAACTTGGCATTGAACCCAATCATCAGTGGGTCGCCGTCGTAAGTACAAGTCAGTTTTTCGGTGGCTTCATTGGAAAAATCAAGGTCTTGCGCCGAAACAATCAAGGTACCTTGCGACACGTTCAAAATCACCTGGTTGGTGGTCTTGTTGGCGTAAATCGCGATGCGGCGCAGCGAGCTGGCAAAATCCGCACGGGCTATCGTCAGCAGATTTGGGTTGTCCACTGGAATCACCGCATGGTAATCCGGGTAGCGCGAATCAATCAAGCGGCAAGAAATTTGGGTATCGTTGAAACTGAAAAACGCGTTGGCTTTATTGAAAGACATTTTCACCTCGGTACCTGCCGGCAATACGTTTTTGAGGAGGTTCAATGCTTTTTTTGGCAAAATAAAAGAAGTACTCACCTCGCTGCTCAAATCGGTGAAGGTGTAGCGCACCAATTTGTGGGCATCGGTGGCCACCATGGTGATTTTGCTGAAATCTACCTGAAAATAAACCCCCATCATGGCCATGCGCAACTCGTCGTTGCTGGTCGCAAACAAGGTTTTGTTCACCCCCTGGATCAAGGCATTGGAAGGCAATGTGATGGTGTCATCCCCAGACTCTGGTTCGGGAATTGCCGGAAAATCCTGCCCATTTTCTCCCGACAAACGGTACTTACCATAAGCGGAAGTGATTTCAATGCCGAAGGTGTTTTCGTCAATGGTAAACGTGATGGGTTGTTGGGGCAGCGCTTTTAGCGTATCCAATAAAATTTTGGCTGGCACCGCCACTGTTCCATCGGTATCGGCCATCACGTCCATATGGGTGGTGATGGCGGTATCCAGATCGGTAGCAGAAATGGTCAGCTTATTGTCGGCAATGCTGAACAAGAAGTCCTCCAGAATGGGCAAAACGGGGTTTGAGCCAATCGAACCGGCGGCAACTTGCAATTGCTTCAGTAACTCTGATGATGATACGCTAAACTTCATGACGTGTAGTCCTTTTTCCGGGTAAGTTACTTAGGTTAAACCACAAAGGTAATGTTTGTGGTTGATTTTTTCTGGCCAAATATTAACAACTTGTGGAAAACTGATTGGGGACTGGTAATGTTTTGCGGGAAACAAATTGATTAGGTTGAGGAAGGTTGAGAAAGTTGAGAAGGTTTAGGCTACCGCGAGCGACTTAGACAATGGATGAGTCTAAGTCGCTCGCGGTAGCCTAAACCTTCTCAACCTCCCTCAACCTTCTCAACTTCCACAAAAGTCCTTATCTTTGTACCCTATGTTGATCCAAAGATTCAAATCCAAAATTCACCGGGTGAAGGTCACGGAGGCCAACCTGAACTACATCGGCAGCATCACCATCGATGAAGACTTGCTAGACGCAGCCAACCTTATTGAAGGCGAACGTGTCCAAATCGTCAACAACAACAATGGTGAACGCCTCGAAACCTACATCATCAAGGGGGAAAGGGGCTCGGGCATGATTTGCCTCAACGGAGCTGCTGCCCGCCGGGTACAAGTGGGCGACATCCTCATCATCATTGGGTACGCCTGGCTAGACTTTGAAGAAGCAAAGACGTTTAAGCCTTGGATTGTTTTCCCGGATGAGAACAACCGCATTGTAAAATAGTTATGAGTGATGAATGATGAGTTATAAATGGCTACCGCAGCGACTTGATCGACACTAATGGTCAAAATCGCTGCGGTAGCCATTCATCATTCATCATTCATCACTCATCATTCATAACATTTATCGTGTTTCCCAAAAAAATCCTCATCACTGGTGCATCAGGCTTTGTAGGTGGACGATTGCTGAAAAGCCTCCGTCAAACGTATCCGCAAGCCGAGGTGTTGGGCACTGGGCGTCGGAATGAGCGCAAAGCGGAATTTGAAGCTTTGGGTTGCCGGTTTGAATCCGCTGATCTAACCAAATTGGCCGATTGTGAAAGATTGGCCTTAGGTGCCGATGTCGTGATTCATTGTGCGGGTTTGTCCTCGCCATGGGGAACCTATCAGGAATTTTACGACGCCAATGTAAAATCTACGCTCAATTTATTGCAGGTTGCGCAAGCGCAAGGGACGCGGCGTTTCATCCTCATTTCCACTCCAAGTGTGTATTTCACCTATCAGGATCGGTTCAACATCAAAGAATCTGACCCACTGCCCGACCCCATGGTGAATCACTACGCAGTGACCAAATATCAGGCCGAGCAGGAAACCTTGCGTTTGAATCGCCCCGATTTTGAAACCATTGCCCTGCGCCCCCGGGCCATCATTGGGGCAGAAGATGCAGTGATCTTTCCTCGGGTTTTGCGGGCCTACCACGAAGGGCGGCTCAAAATTATAGGGGATGGCAAAAACATTGTCGACCTGACTTGTGTGGCCAATGTCATCCGGGCGGTCGAATGTTGCCTGAATGCTGAGCACAGCGCCTTCGGGGAAGTGTACAACATCACCAATGGAGAACCTAAACCGCTCTGGGAGAGCATCAGCCTTTTCCTCAAAGCTTTGAATTTACCACCAGTGACTAAAAAAGTACCCGCCATTGTCGCTTTAACCGCAGCAAGCCTCAATGAGTTTATCCATCGCTACTTTATGGGTGGGCGCGAACCCGCCTTGACCCGTTACAGTGTAGGCATTTTGAGCACTTCCATGACCATGGACATCAGTAAGGCGCGGGAAAAATTAAATTACACACCCATTCAAAGCACGGAGGATGGTGTCAAAGAATTTGTGACATGGTACCAGGCTACTCAAGCGTAAAGCTCCACATTTTTCATTCTGGTTATTGTGTCTCGCATGGCCGAGTTGTTGATCCTGTACAGGGGCAAAAACGCTGCCGTTTTTACGCGACCTGGGCTTTGATTGAGCATCCTGAGCAGGGCTTGATTTTGTTTGATACCGGTTACGCGCCGCGTTTTCGAGAGGCCACTGCCCGGTGGCCTTATAAGCTATATGCCTTAATGACTCCGGTGTTTTTGGAAGCGCATGAAACCGCCCTTGAGCGACTAAAAGCTTTGGGTTATGCTCCCGATCAAATCAAAACCATCATACTTTCTCATTTTCATGGCGATCACATTGCGGGTTTGCAGGATTTTCCAAATGCCGAAGTGATCTGTAGTGCTTCGGCTTGGGCGCAAGCCAGTTCAGTGAAGGGCTGGGCTGCGGTGAGTAAGGGAATTTTGCCGGATCTGATCCCGGCGGATTTGGAGCAGCGTATTTATGGTATTCCAGACTCAGACTTGGGTCAATTGAAAAAAGCCGACAGCGCTTACGACCTGTTTGGCGATGGAAGTATTCAGCTTTACGCCTTACCGGGGCATGGGCGGGGGCAATTGGGTGCTGTGTTGCAAACACCGGAAGGCCCGGTTTTTTTAGCCGCTGATGCCGCCTGGCAATTGGAGCCCTGGCGGGCAGGTATTCTGCCCAGGTCGATTGTGCGTTTATTTTTTGACGATTGGGGGGCGTATAAGAGAACCTTTGGGGAGTTGCGGGATTTTGCCCGATTGCATCCAGACTGTAGGATTGTTTTTACGCATAGTCCTGAGTTGGTGGAACGGTAGTTTTCGCTCCTCAATTAGGCAACTGCAAACCCTGTATAAGGCCGTTTAGCTGGTGCATGAAAAGCCAATACTATGTCTTCTTTGGGTATGCCTGCATCGACAAACACATCTGCGAATGCTTCATCAGTACCATCGTATTCAACGTAAACTTTCTCATTTTTGATTCTTACATGTAAAATACACCCATAGCTTCTGCTGCTCTCTTTCCAACCATTGTGATAGATTAAATAATTCATTTTTAAAGCATCTTCCACTAAATAGACTTCTTCTTCCAAATTGGAGCGCATGGAAGCAATGTACTCTTCAAGGATGGTTTTGATGACTTTTTGGTATTCAATTATTTTTTCCATGTGTGAATGAGCGGTTTATTGATGTCAAAAATAATGAGCTTGACCTTATGACGATCCAAAAAAGTTTGAATGATTGGTTCTCGAATCAAGTCTTCATAAGCATCTTGAGGCATGGCTAAAAAAGGGATGCGCTCGGGTTCTTGCTCTTCCAATAGAAGTGCATAAAAATCATACTGCCCAACAGAGTGATGTAGTTCATTGATATTGGAAGTAGAGATAAAACTTTTAACCTCAACCAATATCTTTTCTAATCCTTTTTCTGCAACAAAGAATTTTTCCGCTCCAAAATCTGCTGCTACTTTACGCCGTCCAATCCCCACTGACAAATAGTAAGGATCGTGCGTAATAATCCAGCCTTCATTTTCCAGAGCAGTCTTCACCAGTTCATGGTAAATATCCTTTGCCATACCATTAGGGATTGAGATACAAAAATAGCCAATTTCAATGCTACAAACAAGGGGTAGTTGATTTTTAAATGGTTTGTTGATTTATTCTCTTTCGAAACACCAATCTGTTGGTTTGATTTCAAAATCCCAGATATCCTTAAACTGTAACCCAAAAGTTTTTGCAAAAAAGCCCTGTTAGAACAAACCACTGCCCTATTTTCGGTTCTTTTTCCGCAAGGGTGGAGTTGATTCGGGCGGAAACCTGTGGTGGGTAGCCTGTTCATAGGCGTAACTCAACTTAATGAGTAGTGGCTCGCTGAAAGGGCGACCAAAGAACTGCAAACCAGCTGGTAAGTTGTTGTAGGTAAAACCCATAGGCACCGTAAACGCCGGAAAGCCCGTGGGTGGCGACAGCGCGTTGTTGTTTGTACCCGACGGTGTGTTCAAGTCGCCAATGAGCCTGGGCGGGTAACTAAACGACGGGTAAACCAGCACATCAACCTGCGCCGAATCCATGGCCCGGAGCACGAGTTGACGCAATCGCTCGCGGAGGGCCAAGTTCTTTTGCCAACCTTTGTGCAATTCGGGGGCTAGCGTATCGGCATTGCTATCGAGCAGAAATTTTTCAAGAAAGGGATGATACTGCTTTGATTTAATGATTGACTCGAGCGTTTTGTGCGGGGCATTAGGGCCTAAATTGGCCAGGTACACATTGAAATCGCGTCGTAGCTGCGGAATCACATCAAATGATTTGTTGATTGTATCGAGTTCAATGACCCGCACCGAGTCGATAATGGTGGCTCCAGCAAGCCGCAACTCATCCAGTGCATTATTGAACAAAGCCACCACTTGCGAATCAGCTTTGGCGGGGTTGCAAAGCTGCCGAAAAACCCCGATTCTGGCTCCTTTCAGTCCATTTTTGTCTAAAAAAGCCCGATAACTTGCTGGAATTTTACCTTTACTTAGCTGGGTTACGGAATCGGCTTTGTCGTAGCCTGCAATCACTTCGAGTACCCGCACTGCATCTTCCACCGTTCGGCAAATGGGGCCACCCATGTCGTTGGTGAGGGCGAGAGGGGCAATGCCGTCGCGGCTAATTAACCCAAGCGTACAGCGAAACCCAACCAAACTCTGGTGAGCGGCCGGTCCCCGAATCGAACTCCCGGTATCGGTTCCCAAGCCAATGGTGCCAAAGTCGGCGGCCACAGCAGCGGCTGTTCCCCCACTCGACCCTGCCGTGGTGCGCCGGGTATCATAGGGGTTCCGCGAATAGCCCGGCAAGATCGAACTTACCGAAAAATTGCCAGATTGGGCAAACTCGGCCAGGTTTGACTTGGCAATAATAATGGCACCAGCCTGCCTGATTTTTTGAATCACAAACGCATCGTCGGGTGGAATAGACTCTTTCATGGCCAGCGTTCCGTTGGTCGTTGGCATGTCGAAGGTATCATAATTGTCTTTCACGATGACAGGAATCCCGTGGAGCGGCCCCACAAATTTCCCCGTTGCTTTATAGAGAGAGTCGAGCCGACGGGCTTCGGCTAACGCTTTAGGATTCAACATAATAAGGGCGTTGATAAACGGCCCTTGTTTGTCGTAGGCTTCAATTCGGTCGAGGTAAAGTTGCACAAGCTCAACGGCGGTAAGTTTGCCATTTTGCATGGCCGTGTGCAGACTGGAAATAGTGGCTTCGTGTAATTTTTTGGGCGTAAACTGCTGGCCGACAGCCGATGTTACAACCCAAAAAGAAGCAATGAAAACGAAGTGTAGGTTTTTAAACATAATCTAAATCTTTAGGCGCTCGCGGGTAATCCATCTCCTAGTGTCGTCCTCAACCTGCTTTTACCTCCGGATAAACAATCACCTGATCAATCCGCACCCCATCCTTATCCACAATTTCAACCTTTCGACCATTGTATTCAAAGTGCTCGCCAACATTAGGAATGTGCTCGGTATGGTGAATGACGAAACCAGCTATGGAGGTAAAAAATCCGCTTTTTTCGGGAATAAAATCCATTTTCAAAAAATGATTGAGCGCATTGATGGATACCGTACCGCTGACCAATAATGAGCCATCTTCCCGAGCCACGATGCCCTGCTCTTCTTCACCTTGGTCCGGCAAATCACCAACCAAGGCCTCTGCGAGGTCATGCAAAGTAATGATCCCTTCAAAAGCGCCAAATTCATCAATGATGATGCCAAAATAACAACGTTGTTTTTTGAACTGCTGCAAAATGTCAATCGCAAATTGGCTTTCAGGAATAAAAATGGGCTCCCGGATGATGCTGCGAATTTGAAATCCGGGCTCATTCTTTTTGGAAAAAAAATCTTTCACGTGCAGGTAGCCCAAGATATTGTCGTGCTTGTCATCACAAACCGGAAACTGAAAGTGGTTGCTTTGCAACAAGGTCGCTTCAATTTTTTCAAAAGGGTCGCTGACATCTACCCACTCTACCTCCAGGCGATGGGTCATCAAGGTTTTGGCGCGCAAATCGGCAAAAGAAATGGCATTGTTGTGGATGTCACTTTCTTCCTTTTCATAAAGCCCCTGTCGGCCCGCAGTTTTGATCAGGTAACGCAATTCTTCTTCAGTAATTTTTTCCTCCTCGGCCGGTTTAATCCCGAAAATCATAAAAACCAATCGGGTAGTCGTAGTCAGCAGCCAGACAAAAGGGCGCGCGATTTTGGAAAAAACCATAATGAATCCAGCAATGCTCAAGGCCACCGGCTCGGCAAATTTCATCGCGAGCGTTTTGGGGATCAGCTCACCAATGACAATGGATAAATAAGTAATCAGAGCCACCACCAGGACGTAGGCAATTTGCCCGGCATAGGGACGCAGCACTTCAAACTGCTCCACCACTGGTCGGAAATTATCCGTCAAGGTTACCCCACCATAAACCCCTGAAACGATACCAATCAGGGTGATGCCAATTTGTACTGCCGAAAGGAAATCTTCTGGTTTTTTGAGCAATTGCAGTACTTTCAGTGCCCGAGCATTTCCTTTTTCCGCCAATTGAATCATGCGCTGTTTTTTGACCGATACGAGCGCAATTTCAGAAAGGGCAAATATGCCGTTGATGAAGTTAAAAATGATGATGACGAGTAATTCCACTACAATACTGTTGAATGAAGCAATGTACAAATGTAATAATTTAGGTGGTACTACCTCGGAAATCGCCAAGACAAACCCGCTGTCAAAAAGTAATAACTCCGCTCTGCTCCAAAATAACTCCACTCCCCATTGTATTCCGAGGCCCGGATGCCACCAGATAAATCCACCTGGATGTTTGCCTTGGGATAATACATCACCCCTGCTTCAGCAAAAGTCTGGTGCGTAGTAGAGGCTTTGCCCCCGCCCAGACTGGTTCTTTGAAAAGCGCCGTGGCCTTGCAGGTAGGCACCAATTTTGTCAGAAAAAGAGAACTCGGTAGACAGGGCATAATAATTCTCTGGATTGGGGTTGTCTCCATCCCAACTTGCGCCGAGGTTGTAACAAATCGTCAGCCAGTCGTTGACGGGATTGGCAAAAGACAGTTGTAAATCTGGGCTCAAATAGGCGGGCTGGAAAACATCGGTCGCAATCTGGGGTAAGCCCAGCATACCAATGAAGGTCACCGTAGGAATCCAGGCTTTATTTTCGATCAAATTAGCTTTCATCCCAAAACGAATTGGAAAAAAGCCAGTTTCAACCTGTTCCGCGTCATTTGGCTCAGCACTGGATGAGGTGCGGTTTTGCCAAAGGTTGTAATCAAAACGCAGCTCCACTTTATCCCCCAGTCCGTAGCGCAACAGGGTGGAATTCAGCCCAATCCCCTGATTGGTAAGTCGTGTTGTCTTGTCTTCTTCGTACCAAAACCCGGTTTCCACCTGTAGGTTTTTGTGCGGTACGATTGAAACTGCATCGCCAAAGCCGGGGCGATCAGGTGCGATGGTTTCGGTGCTGTCCTGAGCTTTGAGCCAGGCAGTACTGATCAATAGCAGTCCAAGGAGATAGAAATTTTTCATGAGTTAGAGTATTTGGAAAGGCTATACGGTGAATGCCCTTAAGAGGTTACCTGCAAACTTAAATTAAATGCATTGATCAATAAAAAAAATATCTACAGATAAGGTTCAACCCAATATATCTTCAAGGCTCAGGATTTATTTTTTTCCCCCATTTTCCGTCAAAGTGAGTACAAAATCAACTTTTTTGCCTCATCTACTGTGTGTCTGTTGTACTTTTAGGAGTCATCCTTGACTCCCAGGCATTTTTAACGCGACTTTAGAACCATACAATTGAATGCAGATGAAGAAATGTGTACTTTTCTTCTGGGCCGTCCTCGGGCTGAGCGTTGGAGTAATTTCCTCCATTAAGGCTCAAAAGTTACCTGATGGACTGAATGTAAGCCAGGACGGGAAAAGGTTGGTTTTTGGGGATAAAAGGGTTAACGGACTTTACGATACCGCTGACATCAAAGAGGTCCGCCTCTATTTTACCCAGCCCGATTATTGGCAACAACTAACCAACAACTATCGAACCAGCAGCGATTTGTTGGCAAAGATGATTTATGATGGAAAAACTTACGATAGTATCGGGGTGGCTTTTAAAGGCCAAACCTCCTACAACCGCTTGACCAGCACCCAACTCAAAAAATCCTTTACGGTCAATATGGAGTTTACCAAAGAGGACTTCAGCGTGGGAGGCTACGAGTCGCTCAATTTCAACAATGCTTTTGAAGATCCTACGTACCTGCGTGAAGTATTGTATGGCATATTGGCCCGAAAACATAGCCCCGCAGTTCGAACCAATTTCATCCACCTGTACATCAACGATCAAGATTGGGGCGTATATCCCAACGTACAACAAATCAATAGCGAATTCATCAAAGAATGGTGGTTCAGCAACGATGGCATCCGTTGGCGAGCCGATCCACCTTCGGGCACAACTGGCGGCGGTGGAGGCCCTGGTGGTGGCGGTGGATTTGGCAATGGGAAATCGGCGATCAATTTCCTGGGTGCCGATACTTCCTTGTACAAATCCTATTACACCCTCAAACGCTCTGAAGTCGCTTTCCCCTGGGAAAAACTGATGCAGGCGGCCAGCAAATTGAACCAGACTGCCATTGCCGATCTGGAAAAAGTTTTACCCGATTACATCGATATCGACCGAACGCTTTGGTTTTTGGCTACCGAAATTGCCTTTGGCGATGATGATAGTTATGTCTTTAAAGGGGGCATGGATTATTACCTGTATTGGGACCCGGAGACCAAAAGATTGACCCCAATGGAAGTGGATGGCAACAGCTCATTGGCAGGTAGTCGGGCCAGTTGGAGCCCTTTTTACAATGAAACCAACATCAATTACCCCTTGCTCAATCGCATGTTGGCGGTTCCAGCCTGGCGGCAGCGTTACTTGGCGCATTTGCGCACGATTGTGGAGCAGAGCCTCAATCCCAGCGTGGCGAATGTACACATCGATCGTTTGGCGAAAAAAATTGATCCGCTGGTCAAAACCGATCCCCAGAGTCTTTATGGCTACTCGAGCTTCACTTCGGGCATCAATACGCTGAAGAATTTTTTCAGCACCCGCTATACCTATCTAAAGGCCCAGACTGAAGTCAACCGCATTTCGCCCAGCATCAGTGGCACGGTGTATCGAGTGAACAACGTAGAAGGGCAGCTGCCACAAAGTGGGCAAAATGTACAAATCCGCAGCAAAGTGACCAATACCGAAGGCATCTCAGCGGTTTGGTTGTACCATTCCAACAACTTGACGGGTATTTTTACCAAAATCCAGATGAAGGACGATGGCAATAACGGTGATGGTAGTGCTTCTGACGGTATCTTCGGAGCCAGCATCCCTGCTTTTGGAGCTGGGACATACGTGCGCTATTACATTGAAGCGGTGTCAAACAACAGTGTCAAAACTGCCAGCTACGATCCGGTAGGTGCCGAGCACGATGTGTATTTTTATCAGGTGCAAACCTCCCTTAGCTCAGCATCCAACGTAGTCATCAATGAGGTTTTGGCTTCCAATACCAAAGACCTTGACGAAAAACAACAAGCGGATGACTGGATCGAACTCTACAATACCACCAACAACCGCATCAACCTGAGTGGGTATTTCCTGACCGACAACCTGACCAACCTTAAAAAATGGGCCTTCCCCGCCGATACCTACATCGAACCCAAAGGCTTTTTGGCGGTTTGGGCTGATGAAGATCAGAACCAAGGCTCGCTGCACGCCAATTTTAAACTATCCAAATCCGGTGAATTGCTTATTTTGTCCGACCCTAATGGCGTCCAACTGGATCGGGTAGAATTTGGAGAACAACAAGACGACCGGGGCTACGCCCGGGTACCCGACGGTACAGGGGCTTTTGTGATTCAAAAATCGACCATCAAAGCCAGCAACAACCTGACCACCACCCCAGTATTAGACTTGGCTGCCATAGGATTAAAAATTTACCCTAATCCGGCACAGGATCAAATAACCATTGAAGCTGAATCCAGCATCGAAGGCGAGACTTTAGAACTGTACAATATCCAGGGGCGCTTGATCGCCCGACAGGTATTGCAGCAAAAAACCATTGTGAACACCAATAGCTGGCCAAACGGCACCTACTTACTACGCATCGGGGGAGTGGGGAGGAAGCTGGTGATTTTGAAATAGGTTGAGGAGGTTGAGGGAGGTTGAGAAGGTTTAGGCTGCCGCGAACGACGTTGACAAGAACATTGTCTAAGTCTCTGCGGTAGCCTCAACCTTCTCAACCTCCCTCAACCTTCTCAACTTCACTACTACAGACATGCAGGAATTTTTGTCCATCTACTCGAAGATCGAAAACCCGACCTTCGAAATGATTTTGTTTACCTTTTTGTTGTCGTTTTTGTTGTCGGCCTTGATCGCCTTTACGTACAACATGACTACGCGCAGCACCTTGCGCACCACCAATTTTATCCAATCCTTGATCCTGAGTGCCTTGATTGCCACGATGGTGTTGCAAGCCATTGGCGATAATGTGGCTTCGGGTTTGGGCATGTTGGGTGCTCTGACGGTGATCCAGTTTCGCACTGCTTTGCGCAATCCACGGGACATTGTATTCATGTTTGCAGCCCTGGGAACGGGGATTGCTTGCGGCCTGTACGGCTTTTTTATTGCCATTCTGGGGGTATTCTTTTTCTGCCTGCTGGCGATTGTCCTCAGTTTTACCCCCTTCCATTATGGGCGACACATTGTGTGGGAATTGCGGATCAGGATGGAGGAAAGTGCGGGTGATCCGGGCGAGAATTTCATTCAGGTCATGGCCCAATATTGCCAGCACTGGACCCTTGATTCGGTCAATCTGGATCGGCTTAAAGACAATGCGGTGTCGCGGGAATACGATTATACCTTGCTCTTTAAAGACGACACCAAACAGCCCGCTTTTTTACAAGCACTCCTCGACCATGGTGTAGCCGTACGCCGCCTCAATAAACAAAATGACGAATTGACGCTATGAAATTCAACGTATTATACCTCGTTTGGGCACTGGCTTTTGCCGCCTGCTTTTGGTTGAAGGACAACTTCATGGGGCGGAGCAATACGTCTTTTTTTGGGGCTACAGAAACGGAAGGTCAAATCCTCAACTACGATCACACCGTTGTTATCCAGGAAGTGCTGGTCAAAACGGGCGATAAAGTCCAGGCTGGGGATACGCTCATGCTCTTTTATCGCGCCGAATTGGATCAAGAAAGCGCTGAGGGTTTTAGCGACATCAATCAATACGCAGTAGAAAAAAATGCGCAAAACAGCATTTTGGATAAATCCCTTGAAGTACTCAAAGCCCAGCATCAGACAGATTTGAGCGAATTGCAAGCCCAAATCCGCATCGAACAAGCTGAATACAATGCCGAAAGTGGCGTGCGCAAACTTTTGGGCGAATCCACTGATCCCAATACGACCGACCCCTTAAGGGCCGAAAAAATTGCTGCTTTGCGCAGCCAAATTCGCCAAGCAGAAGAGGAATACCGGCAGCGTGTGCAGGAAATTCAGGCCGAACGCCGGGCCAATCAAGCGGTGTTTGAAGCCCGCAGCGCCAAAACCCAAATCGACCTCGATTTTGTCAATGCCGAACGGCAACGCTTAGCGCTGGTCGCTCAGGTGGATGGTTTTGTGGAAAGTATTGCCGTAGGCACCAACGAGGTAGTTCCCCAGCACAAGGAAATGCTCAAAATCAACCCGCTTCAGCCTACCCGCATCCGGGGTTTTGTGTACGAGCATGCCGAAATCAGCTATCAACTGGGCGATACTGTTCAATTGAATGCTTATAGCCGCCCAACCGTGTTGGCCCAGGGAATCATCATCGGCAGCAATCCTCAAGTGGTTGAGTTGCCCGTGCGCCTGCGCAAGATGCCCGAAGTGCGCACCTGGGGCCGCGAATTGTTCATCAAAATTCCCGATGACAATCCTTTTTACCTCAATGAAAAAATTGTCATTTCTTTTGAATAAGGGCGATAAAAAATAAGTGTTCATTTTGCCAGAGGATTAGATGAGTAAACGTTTCATTTCAAGTGTCTTGTCTAATCCTCTGGCTCAGGAAAAATGAGCACTTATTTTTGCCCACTACCTAAGCCAATCGCCATGAAAGTATTGTTGTGTAGCTTGAGTTTGTTGCTTGCTGCGTTTACCCCTATTGACCCCATCAAAATCAGCATGAAAGAGGTCCTGGTTTCCGTCAATCAGGATGAACAATGGCGCTTGAGCCAACAAACGGTCAATTGGTTGGGGCAACAAAACTACCAGAACCCGCTGCTGCAAAAACTTGAACTCCGCGCTGGTTCCAACGACTTTTCCCTGACCCGCCAACAATACGGCATCCGGGTAAGTCCCAATGCATTCGGCTTAGGCAAATACCAAAAACAATACCAACAAGCTCAATCCGGAGTCCTTCAGGCCGAAGCTGAAGTGTACTGGAATGAAGCTTTACTCCAACGTTATGAAGCGATCGTTGCCTATCATTTTGCGCAGCAATTGAGCTCGGCCAGCCAAAAACTCGACTCCTTGTACCTGGCTCAAGAACAGGTATTCCGAGCCATGTTGCGCGAAGGTTTGACGGTTAAGGTAAAAGAGGTGGTGGAAAACGAACAGGATCGGCAAGCGCTGCGCCTCGATCAAGCCCAATTTTCACAGGCTAAAAGTCAGGCGGAGGAAAAAATCAGGCAATTTATCGCTGGGACTGAAGCGGTAGAGTTGGAGCTCATCGACTTCATCCCGATCACCCGCATCGAACAAGTCATCGCCCGCATCCAGGCCAACTCCCTGGAAATCCCCCTGGCCGAAGCCAAAATCCGCCAGGCTCAAATGGGTTTGGTGCAATCTGAAATGGATTTGCTCAAAGTCCGCAACCGGGAATACCTCAGCTTTTTCCAGTTTGGCTACGAACGTGCCCCCAAAACGCCTACGCTCGACGATGACCTCTTCATGCGCCTGGGCCTGAACATTCCGCTCAACAGCAACAACCGTTTTAAAAACAATGAGCTGGCCCTGGAAATGTACGAACTGAACACCAAAAACACCTTGACTTTATCCCGCCGCAAACAGGAACTGGATGTGCAACTCAACAAAGTCCGGCATTTAATCCAGGAGCACCAATTGCTCAAAGAACAGGAAGAGAAGAACTTGTTGCTCAGTATTTTGGAAGACCCCGCGCTGCGGGCTTCACTTACGCCTACTGAATTGATGGAAATAAAATTGTTGCAGCAAAAAAAACAATTTGCTCGCCTCAAACTCAGCGAGGAGCTTACCCAGGAATACATTCAATTGCTTTATCTCAACGGCCAATTGAGCCAAAAACCCTTGCTCAACTACCTGAGTGCCAACCTGGAACCCTGGTAACTGATCTCCAAAAAATTCCTTTTGTAGGGGATAACTCCGCTTTTGTATAAAAAATACCGCCATTTGAGCCAACCTAAAGTATTCTTGGGGACACTTTTGAGTTGAGGGAGGTTGAGAAAGGTTGAGAAGGTTTAGGCTGCCGCGAACGATTTTGACAAGGACATTGTCTAAGTCACTGCGGCAGCCTAAACCTTCTCAACCTTCTCAACCTCCCTCAACATTAATTTAGTACCCTAACACCTTTATCGAATTGGCTTATGGAATTATCTATCCAAAATTTATCTAAAACTTATCCAAACGGTGTGCAAGCGCTCAAAAACGTGAGCCTGCACATTCCAACCGGCATGTATGGCCTTTTGGGGCCTAACGGCGCGGGCAAAAGTACCCTCATGCGCACCTTGGCCACTTTGCAAGACGCAGACAGTGGGACGGCCACCCTGGGCGACATTGATGTGCTCAAGGACAAAGACGCGGTACGCCGGGTCTTGGGCTATTTGCCCCAGGAGTTTGGCGTGTACCCCCGCATGTCGGCGCTCGATATGCTGGACCACTTTGCCACCCTCAAAGGAATTCCGAGCAATCAACGCAAAGAAGTGGTACAAACCCTACTGAATCGGGTCAACCTCTGGGATCACCGCAAAAAAGCAGTAAGTAGTTACTCCGGTGGGATGCGCCAACGCTTTGGCATTGCTCAGGCCTTGATTGGTGACCCCAAACTGATCATTGTAGACGAACCTACCGCTGGCCTCGACCCCGGTGAGCGGAATCGTTTTTACAACCTCTTGTCTGAAATCGGCGAAAACGTGATCGTCATCCTCTCTACCCACATTGTGGAGGATGTACGTGAACTTTGTTCCAATATGGCCATCATCAATGGTGGCGAGGTGAAATACGCAGGCATACCCGATGCTGCATTGGGTGAATTGGGCGGTAAAATTTGGGAAAAAATCATCCTGAAGGCCGAGCTTAATGATTACGAAAAGAACTTCAAAGTGATCTCCAGCAAACTGGTGGCGGGAAAACCCATCATCCACATTTTCAGCGAGGATGATCCCGGTGAGGGATTCCAGCCTGCTGAGCCAGGATTGGAGGATGTATTCTTTTCTAAAATCAAATCGTAGGGGCGACCCTCGCGGTCGCCCAGGGCACCCGCAAGGGATGCCCCTACGGGTGCCCCAACAAAATCATTTGCGTATGTTATTCACCTTCCTAAAATTCGAATTAAAATCCTGGCTGCGTGCACCCATGCCCTGGATTTTCCTCTTCATATTCGCGTTGATGACCTTTTTTGCAACGGTTACCGATCAAGTACAGATTGGTGGTAGCTTTGGCAACATTTGGAAAAATGCACCTTTTGTCACCCAAAACTGGTATGGCGTGTTCAGCATTCTTTCGCTTTTGTTGATCACTGCTTTTTTGAATACCGCTGCCATCCGCGATTTTGAAAACAATACGGCTCAAATCGTATTTGCTTCGCCAGTCCAAAAAATGGGCTATTTCTTTGGCCACTTTTTTGGAGCATTGCTGGTTTGTTTGATTCCTATGTTGGGCATCTCGCTGGGCATGTGGCTTGGCGTGGGGGTCAATTCGTTCACCCATTGGCTCGATCTGGAGCGTTACGGCCCTTTTGAAATTCAAAGCCACATCAATTCCTATTTAGCCATTGTCATTCCCAATATGATTTTTGCGGGGAGTATCCTTTTCACGGTTGCGGCGCTCACGCGCAGCACCATGTACTCCTTCATCTCAGCAATGGTTTTGCTGGTGGGCTATATTGTAGCGGGGAACCTGATTCGGGACATCGAAAACGAAAGCCTTTCGGCCATGCTTGATCCCTTTGGATTCAGAGCACTGTCCCTGGTTACCAAATATTGGACAGTAGAGGAAAAGAATCATCTGTCGGTCAGCGTATTGCACCCTCTGATGTTGGGCAATCGCTTGCTGTGGATGGCGGTCGGCTTGCTGGTACTTTTTGTGGGTTATTGGCGCTTCAGTTTTGCAGAAAGAGCCAAGAAGGTCAGTAAAAAACGCAGCGCCAAGGTTGAAGAAGAACCCTACGGTCTCCAACAGTTGGGCGAAATGGCCACCGTCAAACCTGCCACTGGATTGAGCATTACCCTGGCCCAGTTCCGCAGTCAGTTGAAAGCCAATTTTTGGGGCGTTGTCAAAAGCACCCCGTTTATCCTCTTGGCATTCATTGGTTTGATGAACACCATTCCAAGTATGCAGTTTGCTACGGAAGGTTATGGTACGCACAATTTGCCAGTGACTTATACCATGGTGGACATCATTCGGGGCTCTTTTTACATGTTTGTCATTGCCATTGTTGCTTATTTCACGGGAGCACTGGTTTGGAAAGAGCGCATCGCCAAGGTCAATGAGATTTACGACGCCATGCCAACGCGCAATTGGACCGACTTTTTGTCCAAACTCATCACGATCGTCGCAGTGGTGGCAATTTTGATCAGTGCGTGTATCTTAGCGGCCATCGCGGCTCAAGCTCTGAATGGGTACAACCGCTTCGATTTAGGGGTTTATGTGCGCGAACTGCTGGTGCTGGATTTACTGGGTTTTGCAACCATTGCCGTGTTGTTCCTTTTGGTGCACACACTGGCACCCAACATGTACCTCGGCTTTTTCATTTGCATTGTGGTCATTATTGTGAACTCCTTCATTTGGGGAGCCCTGCGTATTGAGAGCAATATGGTGCAGTTTGGCGCTACGCCTGGGTACACGGTATCAGATCTGTATGGCTACAAACCTTATGCGACCGGACTATTTTGGTTCAACACCTACTGGGCCTTATTCAGCGCAATCCTGGCGGTTGCCGCAGTGTGCTTTTGGCCACGGGGCAAAGAAAGTGGCTGGCGCAAACGCTTCAAACTTGCCGCATTGGAATGGCGGACTTACCGCTGGGCGGGTTATGGTGCCATTGCCTTGTGGGGCTTGAGCGCTGCCTGGGTGTTTTACAATACCTTGGTTTTGAATCCTTTCAAAAATAGCAAACAGGTTGAAAAACTGACGGTGCAGTACGAGAAGGATTACAAAAAATACGAAGGGAAAGCTCAGCCGCGCATCTATGCGCTGAAATACAACATCCAGATTTTCCCGGAAACGCGCAACATCGACGCCAAGGCGGAAATGTGGGTGCGCAACTTGCACCCTAAAGCCATCGATACCTTATTGGTTCAAGTGCCACGGCAGATCAAGTTCACATTGAGCAACCCTCGTCTGAAGTTACTCAAGGACGATAAGGACGTTTATTTCCGAATTTACCGCTTGCAACCGGCCCTACAACCTGGCGATTCCATGCGCCTAGATTTCAGTTCTGTATACCAAAGCAAGGGTTTTGAAAATGAGCTGAGCGTGCAGGAAGTGATGCAAAACGGCACCTTTTTCAATAATTTCAACATCGCGCCCCGCCTGGGCTATCAACCCGATGGCGAGATGACCGATAAAAACCGCCGGAAAAAGTTCAAATTGCCTGAAAAGACCCGAGCACCCAAACTCAACCGCGCGGATACCATCGCCCGGGGTAATTCCTACCTGGGCAACGATGCAGACTGGGTCAATGTGGAAACGGTGATCAGCACGTCGGAGGATCAAATTGCCATAGCGCCTGGCTCTCTGCAAAAGGAGTGGACAGAAAACGGACGGCGTTACTTCCAGTATAAACTCGATCACGAAAGTTTCAATTTTTACTCCTTCATGTCGGCACGGTATGAAGTGGCGCGCAAAAAATGGAAGGGGATCGATTTGGAAGTGTATTATCACAAAGACCACAAGGACAACGTGGATCGCATGCTCAAGTCGATGCAAAAATCGCTGGAGTATTACACGACGAACTTTGGACCTTACTTCCACAAGCAATGCCGCATCATCGAGTTTCCACGTTATGCCGAGTT
This sequence comes from Saprospiraceae bacterium, assembly GCA_027486765.1. Lineage (GTDB taxonomy): Bacteria > Bacteroidota > Bacteroidia > Chitinophagales > Saprospiraceae > Haliscomenobacter. The sequence goes on along the minus strand of JAIXOO010000413.1, from coordinate 12,191 downwards.
CGCCCAGGCTTTCCCGGGCACTATGCCCTACTCCGAAGGCATTGGATTTATTGAGGATTTTCGCGCAGAAAAGGACGACATCGACATGGTCTTTTACGTAGTCGCGCACGAAATGGGGCACCAATGGTGGGCCCACCAGGAGTGTGGCGCTTACATGCAAGGCAGCGAAATGACGGTGGAAACCTTTGCCCAATACAGCGCCCTGATGGTGATGGAAAAGGAATATGGCCGCGACATCATGCGCAAATTTCTGGAATACGAAGCAGATCGTTACCTGCGCGGGCGTGGGGGGGAACGTTTGCAGGAACTCCCGCTGGCTCGTTCCGAAAACCAGGGCTACATCCATTACAACAAGGGCTCCTTGGTGATGTATTACTTGAAGGAAATGATTGGTGAAGAAAGGGTCAATCAAGGGTTGCGCGACTTTTTGAACAAGTTCCGCTACGCACCGCCACCCTTCCCGGTTTCCACTGATGTGGTGGACGAGTTTTACAAACAAACGCCAGATTCGCTCAAGTACATCATCAAAGACTTGTTTTGGGACATTACCCTCTTTGAAAACCGCACCACTGAGGCAAAAATCAAAGAACTGGGTAAAGACAAATACCAGGTCACGCTGAAGGTGGAATCGCGCAAACTAAAGGCCGATGCACTGGGCAAGGAAAAAGAAGAAAAGGTAGCCGACTGGATGGAAATCGGGGCTTTTGCCAAACCTGAAAAAGGCAAGAAGTACGGCAAAACGCTCTACCGCAAGCGGGTTTTCATCAACAAGCAGGACAATACCTTTACCTTCGAAGTACAAGGCAAGCCTGAAAAGGCGGGCATTGATCCGTTCACGCTGCTGGTGGATCGGAACCCTGAGGACAATATGCGAGATGTGAAGTAAACCCAACGTGAGTCATCCCGAATTGTAGTTTCAATAAAGCCGTTAGAATCACGGCAGTGATTCAATCTTGAATAGCCGCGGTCGTCCGCGGTAAAATGCCAAGCGGAATGTTTCACAACCGCGGCAGCGGTTGAACAAAATGGGGCATAGTTCAACCGCTACCGCGGTTGCCAAACGGCGTAAAACGCCTAAGACCGCGGACGACCGCGGCTATTCAAGATTCAACCGCTGCCGCGGTTAGGGTTGCAAAATTCGGGATGATTCATGTTTTTTGGCAAAATTCACCCATTTAGGTGAGGCACAGCCAGCATTTATACCCGCAATATTGTAGTGAATACAAACCCATTAAAATTCACTACAATCATGAACACCAAATCCTATTTAATCTTGACAATGTGGGCCTTTTTATTGCTTGCTGGCAGTTTTGCCTGTAAAAAAGCAGACCCCTGTGAGTCAACAACTTGCCTGAATGGCGGCACCTGTGATTCAGGTGACTGCAACTGCACCGAACGCTGGACTGGAGAGACCTGCAATGCCCAAAAAACACCCACGTCCATTAAATTCACCAAACTAGAGCTGACCAAATACCCAGCTAAAACTACAACTGGTGGCAATTGGGATCCTTCCGATGGCCCCGATGTGTACCTGAAAATCTACAAAGGCACTACTTTGATCTGGACAGGGCCAGTATTCCCCTTCCCGCTTGATCCTGCTTCCGGTCAAAATGCGGTATTTATTCCGGCTACCAAGCCTGAATTGACCAGCCCACTTGAAGAATATACCATCGAATTGTGGGACAAGGATACGGCTCCAGATACCGACGACTTTATGGGCGGTTTGAAGTTTAAAGCGTACACCGAAACCAATAATTTCCCGGAAAGCTTGCGGATAGAATGCCCTACTTGTAGCACTGGTTTCAAGGTGGATTTGGATTACACTTTTTAAAAATTGCCTATCCACTAAATGTCGTTGACATAAAATAAACCAAATCCATCCCGATTTTGACTTAACTCAAAATCGGGATGTTTTTTTTTGCCACATTTGTATTTCGATTAGCGAAAAACACCTACGATTATGCTCACCTTCAATTTTTGCCTCCTTTACGCCGCATTGTTTGTCGTGATTGGATTTGCTTATGTCAATGTTCAAAAAGTCAGCGATCAGCTGCCAAGTACTGGCCTGTTTAAATTGTATGGCGGTTTGATTCTCTGGACGATTTACCTGCTGGTTTTGGATCAGTCGGGGATACTTCAGCCTATGGTCAATCCGCCACGTATACCCTTGTTGGTCATTCTGCCCGCCTTTAGTTTGATGGTTTGGTTTTTTGTTTCGGGCAAACATCGACCTTTCACTCAGAACATTCCCATTTGGCAGCCAGTCCTGATCCAGTCGTTTCGCATTGGGGTGGAGTTTTTGATCCTGGGCATTTACCTCAAGGGCATTGGCCCGATGCAAGCTACTTTTGAAGGCTATAACTTTGACATCGTTTCGGGCTTACTGGCCATCCCTACGGCCTGGTTGTTGTACCGCAAAGCGAGTATCGCTAGACTGGTAACCTGGATTTGGAGTATACTAAGCGTATTGTTGTTGGCCAATATTGTCTTCATTTTTAACACGCTGGTTATTCGCCCGGAGATGTGGGGCTTTGCTGAAAATCCGATCAGTGTGGAATTTACTAAAATGCCGTATATTTTGATTGCGGGGTTTTACATGCCGTTTGCGGTGTTTTTGCATGTGTTTACGTTCACGCAGTTGCGGAAGAAGTAGAGACGCACGGCTGTGCGTCTCTGCAGCGGATGTTTATTTAATCAGCGGTTTACTCACAATCTTTTGAATGGCTGCCTCCAAACTGTTCTCCGGCGTAAGCTCCAGGTTCCTTTCTTTGGCACCCGAAGCAAAAATCATCCTTGCTTTTCCACAAGGCGCAGAGCTGATCACCATCGTCACCCGATCCTTTCCTTTGCTGAAACGCAGCGCGTACTTGGCCATGAAGGGGCAATTTTTGACATTGATCAGATCAAAATTTTTGACTTCTACCGCAGCAAGGGTTAAGGATGTTGCTTCAACCGGATCCGTTGGAATAAACTCAAGCACCTTGTAATCGGCTACGTAAGTGGCGTCCAGGGTTTGTTCCTGGGCAGCCGTTGGAAAGGCGTCCACGGCAAATAGTTCTACCTTGTCCGAGGTTTTTAACAAGTTCACAAAGTCACCTAAGGCTTTGGAGCTACAGGATTTATTGCCCAGCAGGACTACACTCAACAAGCACATGAGTAGTTTTGGCATCACAATTAGTTTTTCGGCGTAACGTCGTAATGATAAATTCCGTTTTGCAAGGTACAGTTGCTGCACACGCCGGTGGAAGATTTTCTGCGTGCGCCAGTTACGGTGTTGTTGATCAAATCACGCCAGTCAGCGGCATCATCGCGCAGGTAGCTGATTTCCTCCCGTAGGGACTGCAAAAAGCTCACTGTAAAAAAGCCGCCATTGGCGTTATTGGCCCAAGACACTTCGCCGGGGCTTGCTGCGGTAGCCAGAAGGTTGCCCTTGGTGTTCATAAAGAGGGCCCGCAATTTGTCATCGTTGTAATTGTTGTTGGCTTGCATGGCCAGGAATTCACTCCCCGTAAGAGGGCTAGGCATGTCGATGGTCGAGTTGCAACAGTCTCCCAATACGATGTTCAAACGGCCACCTTTGCCCTTGATGGTTTTGAATACATAATCCAGATCTAGGGCAGTGTTGTCTCCAATTCGGGTGTAAGGCGAACTACGCATGTCCAGTTGGGGCCAGGCGCCTTGCTGGTCATTCCAGCGGAAACCATGGCCACGATAAACAAAAATCACGATGTCGTTGGTTCCAGGATACAGCCCATTCAATGTATTCTGCACTGCAGCTTTGGTGAAGTTATCGCCGTTAATCAGGTACTGTTTGTAGCTGATGCCCAGTGATGAAGCAATACCTTTAAACTCGGCAGTTAAGGAAGATTGATCCCGGGTGCAACTCATGCCGATGTCCCCAATGTTGGTATTGGCGGCGATAATGAGGTGCATGGTAGTCCCGGCTGTATTGGTATTGGTGTTGACATTGGGCTTGAGTTTCAGGGTACTTAAATCCATGCCAAACATCTTGCGCAAAGCCAGGTAATCCGATTCCGTGGAGGAATAAAACTCGCGCAGATAAGCATCGTTGATTTCTTGTTTCGTCAGTGCTTTGAAGGAATCGGCGTGCAGTAGTTTCGAGGTGTCATCGGGATTGTCGGTCAGGTAAGGTTTTTCCTGGTTTTCCAAAAAGATGATGTGATCCGGGTTGTAGCCGTACTGGCCAGCAGCGGTGATGAATTTTGGATTGGAGCCCAGCAGTACCAGGTACTCGCTACCATCCGTTTTGCCATGTTCAGATTTGTAGTCTACGTTCACTACTTTGTACATGTTTTCAGCGTTGTAGGCCACGCGCATGTACATTTTGCTGTCGTTAAAAATAACCAAGAGTCCCTTGTACTTGACGTTTGCTTTGTCGGTAAACTTGATCTCAAACAGGTCTTGTGCAGGTAGTAAATGGGCAGCAAAGCACAATACTGCCAAAATGGTTAATGCCCGTGTTAAGCATTGTTGTCTCATAGTGTAGCGGTTTTAATGAGCTGGAATCATCAGGCTGACGCCAAACAGCAGAAAGATATTGCTTTGTTTTTCAAGGTATAACTTTTTTTTAAGAAAAATTTCGACCAAAAGAGCAAGAAGATCAATACAGCGTCGAAAGCGGTCAATAAAGGAGTGGAGGGAGTATAGGAAGCTTGCGTAACTTTGTAAATGAAAAGTGAAAAATGAACAATGAAAAATGGCAGCCAATTTTTTCATTGTTTACTTCTCACTTGTTTTCATTTTTCATTTTTCATTTTTCATTTTTATGACTGCGCACTTACGTCTCTTTTTCAACCACAGTACCAGCCGAGCCATCGGTTTGGTTTTCGCCATGCAAGGTTTATTGTTTGGTACCTGGTCGGCGATGATTCCCTTCATCAAGCAGAAATTTCAACTGGATGAAGCCCAATTGGGCTTGTTGTTGCTGGCACTGCCTATCGGTAGTACCATTATGAACCCTATTTCGGTGAGTATTTTGCATCGTTTGGGTACGGTTAGAACTACCTTGTTGGCCCGTACTTTGGGTTCTATGTTCTTTGTAATTCCTTTTTTAATGCCCAACCCATGGTTGACAGCAGTAGCATTGACCTTGCTTGGTACGACTTTTTCTGCCACCAATGTGTCGATGAATACGGCGGCTACCACGCTTGAAAATACAGAGGGCATCCGCATCATGGCGACCTGTCATGCATTGTGGTCGAGTGGAGCCATGTTTGGTGCTGCTATCGGCGCTACTGCGGTAGGAATGGGAGTACACCCGGTCACCCATGTGATGTTGATTGGTTCGGTTCTGCTCTTGTCAACACTGTTGATTTACCAGGCTTTTCAGCGAGTGCCCAACGAAGTAACGGCGAGCAAAAGCAATGGTCAAAGGCCCAAGTTCAAAATGCCCAGTGCGGCTTTGTGGGGCTTGATTGCCATTAGTTTGTGTACCAACCTCACCGAAGGGACTATGGCCGATTGGTCGGCGGTATACATGCGGGAAGTTGTAAAAGCACCAGCAACCTTGTGGGGTTGGGGCTTTGCAGCCTACGCCTTTTTTATGGCAATGACTCGTTTTACAGGTGACGCCATCCTGAAAAATTATGGGGGTGGTCCGGTATTGAGGGTAGGTGGAATCATTGCCACAAGTGGTTTATTGCTGGCCATTTTGTTGCCTTATGCGCCTACTACTTTGCTCGGTTTTGCCATGGTGGGAGCTGGCGTCTCCTTGGGCGCACCAGTCTTATATAGTGCCGCCGCCAAAGTGCCAGGCATGGCTCCGGGTGCGGGTTTGGCCACGATGAATACTTTTGCGATGATCGGATTTTTGGGTGGCCCCGCCGTGATTGGTTTCATTGCTAAGGCGTTTAGTTTGCAGATGGCGCTGGGGGTAGTGGTTTTGATGGGCTGTGTGTGGATTTGGCGAGCCGGGTATTTAAAGGCGTAGTAATATATTTTGCCACGAATATACGAAGGCTCATAGTTCAACGAGGTTGTTTATTTTGAGCCTTAAAGCAGGCGATTTTGAAATTTCGGTACAAGGGATGACGGTAAAAGGAATTCCACGGTGTAAGGTAAAAAGACAAACAAGCGCTGAAAACGACCACCCATACTGGGTTTGAGAATCAAATAATATTGAGTAGATTTGCTTCAATCGATGAGGAATCTACTCTGTTATTGTATGCGTTTGAATACGAACTTCCTACCACTGTTTGGCAGCATGATCATCCTTTGGGGGATCTGGGGCTGCACTATGGAGACAAGTACGGAAGCTGCTCCAGAGCACCATTTAAGCAAGGTAAAAGCTCAAGCGTATCGGGTTCCTGCTGATTCGGTTCAGGCACCAATCCGGATAAAGGTAAATTTTCAGGCAGTTACTAAGATAAAAGCAGGTACACCTCAAATATTGCCTAGTAAGCTCAATGTGTTTCCAGCCCCAAAGGCCCAATCTATTTCGGTCAACACTGCCGGCTTAACCCAAAATGAACCTGGCAAGGGCACTTTTGCCAAAGCTAAATTCTTCCTGGCCAAAGAGCAGCGCATTCCTGTTGGTATTCCCGAAATTGTTCAGGCAAAAGATCCTGCCACTAAGGACCCAAACCCCTACAGTTTCAGTTCATTTGGGAAACTACAAGGTTTGAAACACAATGTGATTACTTGTGTTACTCAGGATGCCAAGGGAAATTTGTGGTTTGGTAGTTTGGGTGGAGGGGTGTGTAAGTACGACGGCAAATATTTTACCCATTACACTGAAAAAGAAGGACTTAGTAGTAATTTTATTACCTGTGTTATAGAAGATAAAAGCGGAAACTTATGGTTTGGCACCTTGGATGCAGGGTTGAATCAGTATGATGGGCATCAATTTATTCATTATACTGAAGAAAATGATTTTATAATCAACAGTATCAGTGCCTTGATTGAAGACCAAAAAGGAAACATCTGGATAGCTACCAGCGACCAGGGTGCGTGCAAGTTTGACGGAAAACATTTTACACAGTATAGCGAAAAGCAGGGCCTAGGGAGCAACAATGTCACCGCAATCCTGGATGATAAAAAGGGGAATCTTTGGTTCAGTACCATTGGTGCGGGAGTGTCAAAATTTGATGGGCATACCTTCACCTTATACACGCAGCAGGATGGACTTTTGCACAACGATGTATCTAGCCTGGCCCTCGATAATCAAGGAAGCATCTGGATGGGAACCTCCCTCGGACCGATAAAGTACTCAAGGGGAACTTTTTATACTTACCCTCCCTCACTGCCATTTATCCATGAGCCTGTTTCTTGCATCACAACAATGAAAAATGGAGACATTTGGTTCGGCACCTTGGGCAGTGGGGCCATTAAATACGATGGCTTGAATTTTATCAATTTTACCGAAACAAGTGGCTTAATCAATAATTCTATTTTAGCCATTTCAGCCGACAAAAGTGGCAGCATTTGGTTAGGAACAGATGGCGGTGGCCTGTCTAAATTTAGTGGCAATACCTTCACCCATGTAACAACAAAAGAAGGTTTGAGCGACAACAATGTCTTTGGCATCCTTGAGGGCCAGGAAAAACAGATGTGGCTGGCAACATCGGGAGGGGGGCTCAATCGATATGATGGACGTACTTTTACCCATTACACCGAACAACAGGGGCTGAGCAATTTCTTCTTATATGCGGTGGTTAAAGACAAGGAAGGAAACATGTGGTTGGCAACCAATGGGAATGGTATTTCCAAATTTGATGGGCAATATTTCCACAATTTTAATGCTGCAAACAGTGGCCTTACCAGCAACAACGTATTGTGCATGCTCGTGGATACTAAAGGCAACCTTTGGTTCGGTACCCGTGATGGAGGAGCAAGCAAATTTGATGGTCAATCTTTTACCCATTACCAGGAGGCCCAGGGGCTCAGCAGCAACACTGTTTTTTCAATACAAGAAGACCATAAAGGTAATATCTGGTTTGGTACCCTCGGTGGTGGTGTTTCTCGGTTTGATGGCCACCAATTTTCTCATTACCGTACTGAAAATGGGCTTAGTAACAACGACGTTACCTCCATTTTGTGCGACAAGCAAGGAAATTTATGGTTTGGCACCTTGGGTGCTGGGCTAAACCGCTTTGATGGGCAATATTTCACCCATTTTACAGAAAAAGAAGGCCTTAGTAATGATGCAATCCTTTCTTTGCTGCAAGATAAAAAAGGCAATCTGTGGATAGGTACTCGCTTTGGCCTTTCCAAAATGAGTCTGGCAATCCAAAATGAGATCAAGAAAAAAACAGCAGCGTATTCCCTTTCTGCATCAAGTAGCTTATTTAAAAACTACAGTTACGAAGATGGTTTTTTGGGGGTCGGTTGCTGGCGCAATAGCCTATATGAAGCTAAAAATGGCGACATCTACATCGGGACCAATGACCGCCTGAGCATTTACCACCCCAGTAAAGAAAAAGAAAATTCTGTCAAACCCCAGCTCAGTTTGCTGGATATATCCATCTACAACGAGCGGATTCCCTGGTCTGCCTTGGAGGGACACCAGGATAGTACTTTTTATCTGGGCAATGGGGTCAAGGTGAGTGATTTTCACTTTTCCAGCCTATCGGCCTGGAACCAGTTGCCACAAAACCTGAGCTTAACCTATTTCAACAACAACCTGAATTTTCGGCTGGTCGCCAGATCCCAACAGCAACCCGAAAAGATAAAATACCAATACAAATTGGACGGATTGGAAACAACCTGGACCAGTTTGAGCACCAAAAATGAAGTTTCATACGCTAACCTCGCCCCCGGAATCTATGTCCTGCGTGCCAGGGCAATGAGTAGCATGGGGCTCTGGAGCAATGACCTGGCCTACTCTTTTGTTATACGCCCACCCTGGTGGCGCACAGGTTGGATGTATACTTTTTACGCGCTGGTTGTATTGGGCATTTTATGGTGGTTCCGCCGCCAGGAAAAACTACGACAGCAGCAGCAATTGCAACTGGAGCGGCAAAAAACCGAGCAGGAACAACAAATCAACGAGCAACTGCGGCGGGTAGATGCGCTCAAAGATCAGTTTTTGGCCAATACTTCGCACGAATTGCGTACTCCCCTTCAGGGCATCATTGGGCTTTCGGAGTCCTTGCTGGAACGGGTAAATGATGAAGACCAAAAGGAAGACCTGAACATGGTTATTTCTTCCAGTCGCCGCCTCAATAGCCTGGTCAACGATATTCTCGATTTTTCTAAAATCAAGAACCAGGAAATTGAACTGGCCGTTGTGCCCCTCAATTTATATGCGCTGACGGATGTGTTGTTGCGTAGTCTGGCTCCCTTGACACAGGGTAAAAACCTGCAACTCATCAATGCGATACCCAAAGACCTGCCCTCCGTACTTGCAGATGAAAATCGGGTGCAGCAAATTTTGTACAACCTGGTGGGCAATGCCATTAAATTTACTGAAAAAGGCCACATCAAAATTTTTGCAAAGGTCCCCCCCGACCGACCTGATGAAATAATATTAAGTGTAGAAGATACTGGAATTGGGGTGCCTATCGACAAACGTGACTCCATCTTTCATGCCTTTGAACAGGGTGATGGCTCCATGGTACGCAATTTTGCCGGAACAGGCTTAGGTCTTTCCATTTCCAAAAAACTGGTCGAATTGCATGGAGGACAAATGTGGCTGGAATCAGAGGTAGGCAAAGGCTCTACTTTCTTTCTTTCACTACCACTCACGATGGAGCAGGCTTCCAAAAAGGCCGCGCCCTCAGTTGATCAAAAACTTTCCAATTTGGCCCAATTGAGTTGGAACCAACCCGCATTGCAGGTGCCACCTAGAACTGTACTCAGCAAGGAAGAAATAGAAAAAGTACACATCCTGGTGGTAGATGATGAGGCCATCAATCAACAGGTATTGAAAAATTACTTAAACAAAGACGTTTACCGCCTGACTCAAGTCATGAGTGGCGAAGAAGCCTTGTCCTTTTTGGAGCAGGATGACACCCCGGATTTGGTGTTGCTTGATGTGATGATGCCCCGAATGTCGGGCTATGAGGTGTGTCAAAAAATCCGGGAAAAATACCTGCCCAACGAATTACCGGTTATCATGATTACTGCCAAAAACCAGGTGCATGACCTGATCTTAGGCTTAAATACCGGCGCCAACGACTACATCGCCAAACCCTTTTCCAAAGACGAATTCCTGGCCCGCCTCAATACCCACCTAAACCTACACCGCATCAATGCGGCTACCAACCGTTTCGTCCCCAATGAGTTCATCCGTGCGTTGGGGCATGAGAGCATCATGAATGTACGTTTGGGTGATCATGTGGAGCAAGTGGTGACGGTATTGTTTGCCGATATTCGCGATTATACTGGGCTTTCAGAAGCAATGACGCCAGAGGAAAATTTTAAATTTGTTTCTGCTTATAACCAACGGATCGGGCCACTCATTCAAAAACACCAGGGCTTCATCAATCAATACCTGGGTGACGGAATCATGGCCATTTTTCCTGGAAAACCTGAAAATGCCTTACGTACTGCCATCGATTTACAGCATGAATTGAGCCAATACAACGTGCAACGCCAGGCCAAAGGCCGCAAAACAATTGAGGTAGGTATTGGCTTGCATACTGGCTCGTTAATCATGGGCATCATCGGCGATCAAAAACGAATGGACGCAGCCACGGTTTCGGACACTGTAAACACCGCTTCCCGAATGGAAGGGTTGACCAAATTTTATGGCAGCCGCATCTTGTTGAGTGAGGCTTGCCTGAATTTAATCCAGCAGCCGGAGGAATTCAATGTGCGCCATCTGGGGCGCGTACAAGTTAAAGGCAAGCAGGCTTCACTCGGGATTTTTGAGTGTTTTGATGCCGACGAACCAACCTTGTTTTTGTCCAAAAAAGAGAACCTGCTGCGCTTTGAGCAAGGGATGAACCATTATTTCCAAAAATCATTTGAGGAAGCCATCAAGTCCTTTGAAGCAATTATTGCCGTCAATCCCTTCGATGCTCAATCAAAGTTGTTTTTGACAAAAGCCAGGGATTTTGCCAGCAATGGGGTTGCTGAGGACTGGATAGGAGTAGAAACGATGAAGGAAAAATAGGCTGCGCTCAACTTGCTATTTTTCTTTCAAAAAAAAATTTCCATTGTTCACCTAAACATCCTAAATTAAGGAACGAAAATTTCCTTCCCACAACCATATCGTATTTCAAACACACCTAAGTCCTTTTGATTATTATGAGAAAATGGCTGTTCTTACTCATCTTTTGTGGGTCAGCGTTGTTGCTAGAGGCTCAAAAACCTCAATTGATGCCACCAATGAGCCACGCCACCTATGTCCGGGCTCTGGCGGTTTCTCCTGATGGGGCTTATGTACTCAGCGCTGCTGGATACCTCGACAATACCGTTCTTTTATGGTCGGCCTCTGGCAAGTTGCTGAAAATACTTGAAGGACACGAAAGTGACGTCTCTGATGCAGAGATTTCTGAAGACGGTAAACACATTTTGACTGTTGAATCAGTTAACTTTAGTCTACGTCTTTGGGATATCCAAGGCAAGGAACTAAAACATATTAAAGACGTTGGAATCACCAATGCCTGTTTTTCAGCCGATCATCAATTCCTTTATGCAGGAACTTTCTTTGGCGATATCCGTATCCATGACTTTAAGGGCACCCTCCATCATATCATCAAAGCAGGAAATCAGAAAATCAACCAGGTGATTTGTTCCAAAGATGGGCAATACATTGCCAGTTGTGATGCAGCCGGGATCATTCGGGTGTTTGACAAAGCGGGGAAATTGCTAAAAAACCTGGATGGGCATAACCAACAAAGCATTGAAGGGCTAGCTTTTTCACCCGACGGGCAGCAGCTCCTGTCGGGAGCACATGACAAAATGGTACTGCTTTGGGATTGGCAAAATGAAAAAATCCTCAAAAAAATGGGCCCGCAGCAAAGCCAGGTGCGCAGCGTAGCCTTCTCGCCGGATGGAAAATACCTGGCCAGTGCAGGGCCAGACGAAGGCCAGCTTTACCTCTGGGACAGCCAGGGTAATCTGCTGAAAAAATTCCAAACGGATAGAATTAATGAGTTGGTATTTATGCCCGATAGTCAGGGGCTACTGGTAGCACCCACCAATAAAGCAGCTCTTTTGTATGATCTGCAAGGCCAAATGGTACGCAGCTATAGCAATGATGCTTCCTCGGTTACCAGTGTTGG
>JAIXOO010000364.1 GCA_027486765.1 Saprospiraceae bacterium | reverse complement strand
CGATCGTAGTGATAGGAACCACTCAGGAACAAGAGCCGGTGCCGATCCGTATTGAGGTAATACCGAACCTTAGGGCTAAGTCCGAAAAGGGTCGTGCTAAACAGCTGATTTCCGGATAGCCCCAAAGCTAATGCGCCGCCTAGCGCAAACCGACTGTTCACGAAATAGAGCAGATTTGGGGCAATAGTCAAGGAGTTAAGATTAGCACCTCCTGGCCGGGGCGAACTGATGCCAAATTGAGCTCTGGCGCTGGTTCCTCCTATTAATAAAGTCCCTCGTTGCAAATTCGGCAGTGCGGTTTTGCGCGTACCTCTCATTTCAGGATTGAGGTAAACATTGAGGCTGGTGGATAGGCCTAGCTGGGTATTTCCCCTGATTTGGAAATCAGGTTCAATCACGGCCAGATAAGCATCAAGGCCAATGCCTGGGGCCAAAAAGTGGGTCATGCCCACACCTGCGTTGGCGCCGCCAAAGTTGTTCTCGCGGGAAAAAAATAAGTTGAATTGGGCATTTACGAAAAAATGATTGTTGGTCGATTGTGGATTCAGGTAGTAGCGGGCAAATGGGGCAACACCAATTGATTTGCCATCAAAAGAGTCGTTTTTGCTGTACAAGGATGCGCTTACACGAGTTCCTACCAACAGCCGTTTGGAAAAAAAATAACCAAATTCAGGGGAAAGGTTCGAAATGAACAGGTCCTCTACGGGGCCAAATTCTTCGAAATAGCTTAGCCCGGCTAAACCTTGAGCTACCGGTAAAGGACTATAAATAGACCCACTGGCGTACCAGGTGCCTTTGCTAAGTTGTGCTTGTACCCATAGTGGGCAAGCAAGCAAAAGGACAAGTAAAAACAGTGAAAATCGTTTCATGAGTTAAGTGTTTAAATGATGTTCAATCTATAATGCATCATACGTGATACTATCCACCTTGAAAAGAGCGCTAAAAAGTCTATCTTTTATATTGAGCGTAAATTGTTAGATTTAGTTGCCTCTTGGGTTTCTTTTTATTGTTTTTTTGTCGGTATTTTATCAAAACATTCAAACAAATGACCCATTACTTCATCATTCCCGGCTTAGGGAACTCTGGCCCTGAACATTGGCAGACCTATTTTGAAAAAACCTTGCCCGATGCGCAACGCATCCAGCAAAAAGAATGGGATGCTCCCGACTGCCAGGACTGGCTGGAAGCAATTGAAGCAGCACTGCAAGGTTATGATTTGACCCAAGTGGTGCTGATAGCCCATAGTTTGGGCTGTGCTACGATTGCCCACTGGGCCAAGCGTTATGGGCATACCATTAAGGGTGCGCTGCTGGTGGCTCCGAGCGACATAGAACAACCCGTGTATACTTTCCCCTCGACGGGATTCACCCCCATCCCACTGGAGCCTCTTGGCTTCAAAAGTATTGTAGTGACGAGTAGTAACGACGAATGGGTCAGTCTGGAACGGGCTCGTTTTTTCGCGGATCATTGGGGAAGCGCGTTCATCAATATCGGTGATGCCGGGCATATTAATGCGCAGAGTGGGTATGGGGAATGGAAGGAGGGGGTGGAGATTTTGGAGCGGATGGGGTGATTATTTACCACCGCACCGCCTCAAATTTCCAGCCCGGCTGCACCTTCTGCATTTCCACTTCATCATTCCGCTTGGTCAATCCACAGGCCTTATAATTCTCGTGCAATTTGGCCAAGGCTACCCGATCCAGTTCCACGCCCAGGCCGGGTTCTGTGGGTACCATCACTGAACCTTCCTCAAATTTCAGTCGTCCGCCGGTGATGATTTCGTCCGATTGCCAGGGGTAATGTGTATCCAGGGCGTAGGTCATATCCGGCAAAGCAGCGCCCAGGTGTACCATGGCCGCCAGTGAAATCCCCAAATGGCTGTTGGAATGCATGGACAAGCCCCGACCAAAGGTTTCACAAATGCCAGCCAAGGTCATTGAGGCGCGCAATCCGCCCCAAAAGTGGTGGTCGCTCAGGATGATGTCTTCTGAACCGAGGGCGATGCTGCGGGGAATTTCTTCAAAGGAAGTGGTACACATGTTGGTGGCCAAAGGGGTTTTCAGGGCTTTCCTGACTAGGGCCATGTTTTCTTGTCCACGCACGGGGTCTTCCAGATATTCCAGCACGGGTTCCATTTCCCGACCGTACTGAATGGCCGTTTCGACCTGCCAGAGGGCGTTGGGATCGATCCGCAGGGGAACATCGGGGCCAAAGGCTTCGCGTAAAGCAAAAATGGCGTCCACTTCCTCGCGGGGTGGAAAAACGCCACCCTTGAGCTTGATGGATTGGAAGCCAAACTCCTTGCACATGGCCTGCGCCTGGGCGACAATTTCCTCGGGATTTAAGGCACTTTTTTGGCGGGCTGCATCCCAACCGCTGGCAGTGGGGTCCAGGTCAAAACCCAGCTCGCCACCCGCACCGGCGTATTTGTAAAAGAGGTAAGCTGCAAAGGGCACCCGATCCCGCATTTTACCGCCCAATAAGTCAACAACGGGTTTGTTCGTGACTTTGCCGATGATGTCCAGACAGGCTACTTCTACCGCGCTGAAGATATGCACCAGTTTTCTTTGGTCCCAGGGGGCTAGTCCCCGATCTGCACTTGAGTCTTTGCCAAAGGCCTGCACCAGCATCTGACGGATTTGGTTCAGTTGAAAAACATCCTGGCCAATCAGCAGTTTTTTGGAGTCTTCCAAAGCGGCGGCGATGTCTTTGGTGCCGGGGATCTCACTGATGCCGGAGATGTTGTCATCGGTGACAATCTCCAACACGGTGCGCAGGGCGTAGGGCGCGTGCAAGCCCGCCGCATTCAGCAAGGGTGGATCAACGGTGGCGATGGGGGTGATGTGGATGTCTTTGATGCGAGGGCCGGGTGTGGATGCCATGCTATGGATAGATATTTATTGTAAGTTGAAAAGTTGAGGCGAGTGGACTATCGAGTAATTAATGATTTTCTTTTTTTGAGTTACGAGTTAAGAATACATGACTTTAGAGTTTTGAAGTTAAGCTACCGCAGCGACTTAGACCAAGGTTGTATCAGAGTCGCTGCGGTAGCTCACTTCTAAACTCGTAAGTCATGTATTCTTAACTCGTCACTCGAAAGAGCTTTATGCCAAAATCACTAGATATTACTTTAATTGTCTGATAATCAAATTACCTCAAGGCTATTAAAGTTTACCCCACCTATAAGACGAAAGATTTAGTCAATCCCATTACAAGCAATTGGCGAAAATCACCTACTCCCTCCCCTTCCGATGATCCAAAAAATACTGCCACAGTTGCAAAAACTTCTCCGAAGATCTTTTGATGGGTTCTAAATCTACTCCTTCCCGCAGCAACAGGTTCCAATGCTCGTTCAGCAAGCCGGGATGGGCCAAGCCTTTTGTTTCGATATCCTCATAAGTTCGATCTTCAGCCATTTCATAACAGCCTTCCTTGCCATACCGCGGGCGATTGTGGCTCAGCCAACCATTAAAATCCGTCTGGAAT
The DNA here is from genome assembly GCA_027486765.1 of Saprospiraceae bacterium. GTDB lineage: Bacteria > Bacteroidota > Bacteroidia > Chitinophagales > Saprospiraceae > Haliscomenobacter. The sequence goes on along the minus strand of JAIXOO010000364.1, from coordinate 668 downwards.
CCGATGGAGTATTTCACCTTTTGACTGTCGTTCAAAGCCTCAAAAACGAGGCTTGAGTCTTGCGCAATACGCGCCACGTTACCTTCAATGAATTGCTTAACCGCCTGATAAGTGATTTTATAATCGTCGACAGAACCTTCACAGTAACAATCCACCTGGCTCAAACTATCCAGCAGGTTTTGATAGGGCGCTAAAGATTTGTAGGGTTTGATCGCTCTGCCACTGAGGGGCAAGGCAACAAAGCCATTGTGCTGGTAAATGCGGATGATGTCGGCGGGGGAGATGCCCCGGGAATTGTTTTGAATGGGCTTAAATGCATCATGGGTTGTAATGGGCGGGATCTGATGTTGGATCATGTAATCAAGCGCGTCCTGCCTGGTCAACTCCGACATGTGGGTCAGGTCGATCATGACGCCCGCATTGGCCAGGTACTGGATGGCATTTTTGCCGTGTTCGCTAAGTCTGCGGTTTTTTTCTTTGCGCAAGCCTCCTTTTAGATTCATTAGGCGAGTCATCAATCCCGGCGTAATGGCGGAAGCTCCGTTTTCATCGTCCAGCAAATGCACCAGGGTAATGTAGGCAACGCCCTGACTAGCCCAAAAGTCGGCGTCTTCCTGGCTGTTGATCAATCTGCGGCCCCCTTCAATGGAATGGATGACAATGGTTTT